>VEQP01000025.1 GCA_018883185.1 Nevskiaceae bacterium
GTGCTAGTGGTCTTGACCCCCGTGCGACCGCCGAGCAGGATGTCGCCGCCACCGGCCGTTACGCTACCGACATCAACCCGCGCCGCCGCCGTCGTACCGGCCTCGGTTCCTGCGCGGACGCAGACGCCTTTGTTCTCGCACTCGCCCGCGCCACTTTTAAAACCGGACGTCTCGACGTTGCCGATGGATATGGAGCCGGTGGTGGCCTCGAGCTCTGCGTATCCGCCCGCAGCTGCGATATTTCCCGTGCGGATCCCGTTTGCGGAAACCGCAGTGACCGCGCCCGCACGCGAAGTCACGGCTCCACCCGAAAACGTTGAATTATTGGTTGTCCCGACATCGATGCGGCCGGACGGCGCCAGAATGTCGATCTTCTTTCCCGATATGCTGCTGAGCGAAACGAGATTTCCAGTATTCGTCTCGATGCGAATGATCCCACCTAGAAGCGGATCGACTCCGTTCGAGACCACAGACCCGGTTGCGATAGTGCCCGTCCTACTGCGCAGGTCGACGTACGTGTCTTCTGGACTGGCACGATTTTCACGTTGCTGGGTGATCGCCCCGGTCGTGATGCCATCTCGGCCAATGATGGACACGACGCCATTATTCGCAGTCACGTTACGAACGTTTAAGGAATACGAAGAGTTCGGATCCTGGAGGTAGAGCCCGGCGCTCGTCGCACCGGCTTTGACGTCTATCGAGTCAGCAGTCAGGTCGCGTGCCGCCAAATTTCCGTACGCTGCACGCAGCCTCAGGCTCGACCCCGCCTGAACATCTTTTACAGCCAAGTCCGTGTTGGCGAAAAGCTCGATGATCGAATCAGGCGCAATCAGCGATGTGGCAAGGCAGTCGCTTCCGGGTCGTGTCCCGACACACAGCCGGGAGCCGCCTGATGTCAATGTCAGTCGCGAGGGTAATGTTTTGAGTCGGACTGGATCGAACGTCAAGTCATTGAGGGAGTAGATGTAAAGAAAGCCACTGACCGTCAGGTCGTCCGTTCGAACCGCGTCGTCCGCAGCAATGAACAGTCTTGGAGCTATGACGTCGCCGACCTCAATATCTTGAATCGTACCAACCGTGCCTGGCACGAAGCCGTCATCAAACGAGCGACCTGTTGTCAGCGTCACGGATTCAGCTGTCAAATCACCCGCAAAAACGCTGCCCAAAACAGAGCGCAGCTCGATGCCTTTGCGGGCGCCAGGCAATCCGGCTGTGACGTCGCCGACCCTTACATCAAGGTAGCCTTTGACAATCAAATCTTGAGCCTGTAGGGCCTGCGGCGTGCAGGAATCGATCTGTCCGCCGATCGCAGATCCGCTGCCGACACAGACACCGCCTTTATAGGAGGTTATCTCGATGCCTGCGGGCGAGTTTGGATTGGCTCCGGACTCAGGATTCGAGATCTGGCTCGGGTTGATGATGATCGCGGCATTGCTTTCAAGGCTCAGCGTCTTTGACGTGCTGAGGTCGGCATGCTGTACGTAATCGCGTCCCTTGAGTATGAGGTCCCCGGTGAACGCGGTGATGTTGCCAGCTTGTATACCGAGGGAATCCCAGATCTGCTCATCGTGGAACGAATTGCCGGGCATACCTTTGTTGGTGCCCGCCTGAATGTCCACGGTAGAGGCCTGAACGGCATCAACGCGTACGTAGCTCTTCGACCACAGCTCAGCCTTATCCCATCCGTTGAATGAATCACCAACGATCACGTCACCGACATAAATACCTTTGATGGCAGAAATGGTTACCGGTCCATAGGAATAGATATCTCCAAAGTTTGAAATTACATCCTCGCCGACGTTGAAAGTCCCCTCTGAATAGACATCAAGGCCTCCGCCCCCGGCGTTGATTTCGGAGGCGGTCACCGTAATTAAACTGCCGCCAGCAATGATCGCCTTGCCGTTGGGCATCGGCCCGCCCGCCAAATCGAAACCGGCGGAAATGATTCCGGCCTGTGGGTCTATGATTTGATTCCGCAGGAGAAGCACTCCATCCACATTGGGGACAAACCGTTTGGCAACTTCGATAGGCGCTTTGTCGAGGTAAACCTCATCCAGTTGCAGGTATCGCTCTGCCGAAATTTGACTATCAAAGCGACTGGCGGATACCCGCAAGTTGACCGCAGGAGCGGTTAGGGTCGCTAAAGCGTTCGATGCGGTTAGGTTGGATGCGTTCGCCGGAAGGAAACATTCGACGACCGACGTGCAGTATTCGTGGGTAGCGATAACGTCGCGACCGAATACTTCGATATTACCCGGAGACGACAGGAGAATCTTGTACGGAATACCACCGTTGAAAAAGTTGGGATCGGTAGTGACGGGTGTTTGGCTAGCGTCGAATATCACATCGACTGGGAGAAACGAGAAGCCACTAGGATATTGTCTTCCTGTATAAAAATTTGCCGTGGGCGTGGTTAAGACGTTGAGGTACGTCTCCTCGGGCACGCCGCCGAATCCCGAAAAGCGGCCGCGTCCCGAAATCAACAGTGATGCATCGAACCCATCCTCGCGAAACCCATTGGCGGAGCTGCCATCATCCAACGCAACCAATGAGGATCGGATCCGTATCCCCGGCGCACAATCATCACAACGCCTGCTGGGATCAGATTCGTTTTGGTAATACTCGGCAAGGACCTGAGAGTCCGACCGGTAGTACAACGTCGGATAGGTGCAGGTGGTCGGGCCGTTACACCCGACTGTATTGGATGGGTCACGGCCTAGGGTGCCCGAGCTTGAATCGTATCTCGGATGTTGAGTCACCGGAAAATAAGCGCTTGGCTCAAAATAATACACGTTGGCGGAGACGGAACAAGTAAGGAATACCGGGTCGCACGTAGGACCCGGACCCCAGTCACTACGCTGAACCCCGTACGCAGCGGTTGCCGAAACAACAATCTGCCCAGCGACGGTCCTCGCTGTTTCCCCAACCTGAATAACATCATCTGCAACAGTGTCACTTACCTGGGCTTTTCCGAGAAAACCGAGTTCAGCCCGATAATCAAAGAGGTCTAGATCATTACTCGACAACAGATTGGGTGGCGAAGACTCCGGTGGTCGGTCTTTGAGACGCAGGAGAAAGTCACCCGATGCAGCGTAAAGGATTTGCGTTGACTTACCCTCGACCTCGTCGTATGCACTGGACAACGTATCGGTGTTCGTCGAGCCGTAAGGGATTGTTGGAATGGTGATCAAACCCCTTGTTAGGACACTGGGATCACTCGTTACTGTCCCTGCGATCTGGAGGTTGCGCCCGGTCGCGGCACTTCCGACGATGAACATCGCCGGTCCACCTCGGAGCATGATCTCCGCACCATTATCAACGCGGACGCCGCCGGGCACTTGAGGCATCTCGAAGCGAATGGGTGGCGCGTTACTAAGGTCAGGAACCTCGTTGGGCGGTATGCCGGTCGCTGATGTGATGAACTCGTCCAGATTGCGGAAGTTGGCGGGGGTGGCCAAAAGTCCCGCGACATCGACGCGGGCAGTGCTGCTGAATAAGATGCCGTTCGGATTGAGCAGCCAGACGTTCCCGTTTGACCAGAGATCACCCCTGATGTTGCTCCGATAATTCGCACCGACTCCGGTGACCCGATTGACACCGATCGAGGCACGATCGGGCATGACAAAGTTGACCCGGTACCCTTGGCCGATGTTGAAACTGGTCCAGTCAATGACGAAACGCTTGCTAGTTGAGGCGATGTCGATGGTGTTGCCGGTATTCGTCAAAGTAACCGATGTCGCCTGGCCGCCGCTTTTTCGGACTAAACCGGAGCTGCCATTCACCGAGTTCGGCAAAGTCGTCGCGGGACTGACGCCATCCAGCGACGGTAACGTCAACGGCGGCGGCAACGGCCCGGCCGCTGCGCGCCCGGCGACGAACGCGATTGCCGCAACCCAAAGAATTCTGTGCAGCTTGGTGATCATGGACGTTCACCCTCGGGCAACACACCGGGCACCTTGCGGGGCAAGGGATCAAAAGAATACGAGAAACTCAGCATGACCCGCGAGCCGTAGGCATCGGGGCCAGTGCCCTGGATGCGGCCGAAGGGCTGGGCGAACGTCGCTTCAAGCTGCAGCTTCGGGCTCACAGCCATCTGCACGCCAAAACCCGCCGACTGGCCGCGCGCAAACCCCGCCCCCTGGTCCTTGCTGGCCCACAGTCTGGCGGCCGAGACGAAACCGAACGGTCGAACGCTGCTCGTTTCGCTGACCTGCCGGCCCGGTCCGTAGAGCTGTGCCAGAGCCGCCACTCCGGAGTCCCCGGACAAGGCACCGGGGTCGAACCCCTGCCCACCCGAAAGGCCGCCGTAACTGAAGCCCTCGAAAGCCGACAGTTGCTGGTCGGTCCACTGACCTTTGACGTTCAGTCGGAGACTAAAGGTACGCGACAGTTGCAAACCCGCCTCCGCTTCGCCGCGCAGCACCAGTGATTGCGGATTGGCGTCGAACCGCGACGCGTTGGTGTCACCACGCCGCGTGGCGCCGAGGGCGCTCAAACCCTTGCGCGCCTGAAAGTCCGCAAACCAGACGCCGTTGGCGAGCAGGCCATCGGTTCGCGTGCCAACGAAGGCGACGCGCAGGTGATCCTCGCCGAGCGGCACGTCACCAAAGAATGTGGTCTTTTGATCGAGAGTCTCGAGACCCGCGCGCCATGAGGTGACGAGCCCACGCCGCACCTGCAAGGGCGCGGAGATTTCTGCTGCAGTGAACAGCGTTTCACTGTCGAGTTCGAGTGCCGCCAGCGCACCGCCCGGTCGGGCCCGCGAGTAGGCACCGCCGAGACGGGCCTTAAGTCCATCGCCCGTGACGAGCGCCTGGGTGTCGAACTGCGCAGACCACTGCGTGCGCGGGTTCTGCGCGGTGTACACGCCAAACGTGGTGCTCTCCTCCAACGAGGTAAGCCCGGACCACCGAGTACCAACGAGTGCACCCCAGGGCCCGAGCGTGTCTGAGTTGCCATTCTGGGTTTGCGCAAACACCTGGTTGGGATTGGCCGAGACAATCAGCACGAGATCGAGAGCCGCGGGGTCAGTGCGTGAGCGGCGGATGGTGGGCCGTACGTTGCTGAGGCCCACCGAAGCCGCGTGCGCCAAACCGCGACGCACGTCGGCCGCACGCAGAGGCTTGCCGCGCTTGACCGGGCGAAACGCGCGCAAGGCGAGGCGCGCGACCGATTCTTGATCGGCGAGCGCTTCGACATTGTTGACGACACCTTCCTGCACGACGATTCGATAGCGTCCCGGCTCCGCCACCGGATCGCCGACCACGGCGGCACGCGCAAAGACATAGCCGAGTTCGCGGTAGCGGCACTCGAGTTTGGCCACGAGTCGGGCGAGTCCCTCACGGCTCACCGGTAGATCGGGCATGGCGCTTGCGAGGTAAGCGAGTTCTTTGGCGGGGACGACCGTCATGCCCTCGGCTTCGATGAGCTTGACGTCCGCGATGATCGCCTCGCCCGGCATCAGGCCGACGACCGGCCAGTTGTCGCATTCGACTGCGCCAAAGTCCGACGCCGCCGCCCGCAGTGGCGCGGGCAGACGCAAGACCTCATCGCGCGTGAGACCCGCTTGCGGCGTTGCCGGAGCGCTCGTCAAGACGAGCAGCGCCCCAAGTCCCGCAATTTTGGTGCAACGCACCCCGTCGGTCATGCGAACCCCGATAGCTACTGACTAAACGATATCGGCAATATATGTAGGTCTTTTACCGCATTTATATGCTATCTGGGTGCACAATGGTCACCTCGGGGGGCGTTGATGGCACTTCAAACGGAACAAAGTCGCAATCTCGCCGCACTGGCCATCGCCGCCGCGGCCGCCATTGCCGCTGTTTTGTTCAATTTCACAACGCCAGCCCGCTACGTCGAGAACCTGACCTACGATCTGCGCATGGCGCTCGCCGCCCCGCCGCCCGGGGAGCAATTGGTGATCGTCAAAATGGACGATCGGGCCGTGGACGAGATGCGCTCGCAGTCGGCCTGCGGCTGCATCTCGCCCGTGGACAAGAACTGGCTGGCCGACGTGATCGTCGCGCTGGAGGGCCACGGGGCCAAGGTGGTGCTTGTCGACTACCTCTTCGACACTTGGCGCTCCAAAGAAGAGTTCGTGACGGTGGCGCAGAAACTCGGCGCCCTGCGCATCCCGGTGATCGTCGGCGCCGCGCCCAATCTGGTGCCCGGCCGGGACTTCGATGTCGTACCGAACATCCGCTACGCCGATGCACGCGCCCTGGTGAAAGACGATTACGACGACGTCGTGCGCAGTTACGACCCGCTGCCCGGCAATCGCAAGTCGTTGGCCGCGGCCGTGGTCGAGGCACTCGGCACACGGGTGCAGCCCGGAGTCTTTCGCTTGCGCTATCGCGCGCCCCACCCCACGGCTACGGCCGAGAACATGGGCGCCATCGCCCCTTCCTTCTCCGCGGGCGATGTGGCTTTCCTCCCCGCGAAATTCTTTGCCGGCAAGACGGTACTGATCGGCCGCGTGTCGCGCTCGGCGGGTGTCGATGCCGAAACGCTCGGCGAAGACATGCACACCACGCCGCTGCGTTATCTGCCCGGTCACTATGACGGCACGCCCGGCGTCGAGGTGCACGCGCATGCGGTGCTGCAGCTGCTCAAGAAAGACCGCGTCATCGAGCCCGCACTCGTATGGGTGGGCCTGCTCGCGCTGATCGCCGCGCTCGGCGGCGCGGCGCTCGGACGCTCGGCCTTCAGTTGGTTGCGCGCGCTACGCTGGCTCACCGGGCTCGTCGTCGCAGGCGGAGTGAGCGGCTGGGCTGCCTTCTCGAGCGCGGGCGTGATGCTGCCCATGGTGGCACCCTTCAGTGCCTTTGCGTTGTCGTTCTTCGTGGTGAGCCGCGTGGCTGCCACGCAGTTGCTCGATGAGCGCAAGCTTTATGCAACGGCGCTCGAGCGGTACCTGGCACCGCAGGTGATCCGCCGGATCGAAGATGGCTCGGAGCCCGTGGAAATCGGCGCCAAGATGCGCGACATCACGGCCATGGTGAGCGATCTGGAGAATTCTTCGACCTTCCTCGCCGAGACACCGGTCGAGCAGTTCTCGCCGATCATCAACGGCTATTTCGACGGCCTGTTCGAGGTGCTGTGGAAGCACGAAGCCATGCTCGACAAACTCACGGGCGATGGCGTGATCGTGCTCTTCGGTGCCCCGGTGCTGCATGCCGATCATGCCGACCGTGCGATTGCCTGCGCGCGCGATATCCAGGCCTTCTCCGATCGTTATCGCGCCGAGGTCATGGAGAAATACGGCATCAGCTTTGGCCGCACACGCCTCGGCATACACTCTGGCGAAGCACTGGTCGGTAATTTCGGCGGGGCCAAGCGTTTCAACTACACCGCCTACGGTCAGACCGTGGTGATCGCGGCGCGTCTTGAAGCGTCCAACAAAGAATACGACACAGTGGTGCTGCTGAGCGAGGCCACGCTTGAGCGCGCCAAGGCGCCGGGCGTGCTGGAGTTCATGGGTACGCTGAAGCTCAAGGGCGTACCCGACCCGATCCGCGCCTACACGCCGCGCTAAGCCGTCAGTCGCCCGCTCTGGTAATCGCGCACGGCCTGCTCGATCTCCTCGCGCGTGTTCATGACGAAGGGTCCGTACTGAGCGATCGGCTCGCCGATCGGTGTCGCCGAGAGCAGCAGACAGCGGCAGCCCGCGGGCCCCGCCTGCAGCACAAGTGACTCACCGCCCGGCGCGAACATCCCACCCTGCTTGGCGGCAAGACCCTGAGTCAGGCTAGTGCCCCCGGCAGCCACCAAGGACCCCTCGTACACATAAACGAAGCTGTTGTGCGTAGCGGGAACGGCCTGCTGCAATCGACCATCGGCCGGCAGATGCACATCAAAGAATAGCGGCGTCGTACTCACGCCCCGCACCGGGCCCTCGATACGCTCATTGTCACGCTCGAACACCCCTGCCACGGCCTTGACCACCACGCCGTCCGCGCCAATGTACGAGGGGATCGCCGAGGCCGGGATATCCTGGTAGCGGGCCGGCCCCATCTTCTCGCGCGCGGGCAGGTTCACCCACAACTGAAACCCACGCATCAGCCCCTGCTCCTGCTGCGGCATCTCCGAGTGGATGATGCCGCGACCTGCGTTCATCCACTGCACATCGCCGCTGCGCAGATGGCCCTTATTACCGAGGTGATCCTCATGCAGCATGTGCCCTTCGAGCATGTAAGTGACCGTCTGAAACCCGCGATGAGGGTGGGCCGGAAACCCCGCGATGTATTCGTCCGGGCGATCGCTACCGAACTCATCGAGCATCAAGAAAGGATCTAGCCGTGCGAACTGCGAGTGGCCGAGACTGCGATGCAGGGTGACACCCGCTCCATCGGAAGTACGCTGCGCCTGGATCACGCGTTGCAAAGTCTTCATAGGGCGATTGTATCCTTGTGACAATCCGTGTTGACGTAACATAATCCTGTCATGCCGAAATCAGCGGGCTCTACCCTACCCAAAATCGTCGTCGTCGGTGGCGGCGCCGGTGGCCTAGAACTCGTCACCCGCTTGGGCGATACCCTCGGTCGCAAGGGCCGCGCCGAAGTCACGCTCATCGAGCGCGGGCGTACCCACTTCTGGAAGCCGCACTTGCACGAACTCGCCGCGGGCACCGTGGATCTCGATGTGCATGAGCTCGACTATCTCGCGCAGTCACACTGGCACGGCTTCCGGTATCGCTTTGGCGAAATGATCGGGCTAGACCGGACGAGCCGTCAGGTGCTTGTCGGCCCCGTGAACGACGAAAATGGCGAGCAGATCGTGCCCGCTCGGCGCATCGACTACGACATCCTCGTGCTCGCCGTCGGCAGTCGCATCAATGATTTCGGCACGCCCGGCGTCACCGAGCACGCCATCGCTCTCGAAAGCACACAAGAAGCGGATCGTTTCCATCGGCGCCTCATCAACGCCTTCCTGCGTGCGCACGCCCAGACCGAGCCGCTGAGGCCCGAGCAGCTGAATGTCGCCATCGTGGGCGCGGGAGCCACGGGCGTGGAGCTGTCGGCCGAGCTGCACAACGCCACGCGCGAACTCGTCTCCTTCAGCCTCGACAACATCGACCCCGACAAGCACATCCGGCTGCATCTGATCGAAGCGTCGCCACGCATTCTCCCGGCGCTACCCGAGCGGATCTCCGCGGCGGCCGCGAAGTTGCTGCATGAACTCGAAGTCGAGGTGCACGTGAATGCACGCGTTGCTGAGGTGCTGCCGCAAGCGGTGAAACTCGCCGACGGCACCATCATCGCTGCGGAAATGGTGGTGTGGGCCGCAGGCGTGAAGGCACCGGGCTTCCTGAGCGACCTTGGTTTGCAGGTCAACGCCGTCAATCAACTCATCGTCGACGCCACGCTGTGCTCGCCTGATGATCCGCGGATCTTCGCACTCGGCGACTGCGCGGCAGCCGCTTGGGCCGGGCAGCCGGGGCGAAACGTCCCCCCGCGCGCCCAGGCCGCGCACCAGCAGGCGAGTTATCTCGCCAAAGCCATCCGTCGACAACTCGCTGGGAAACCGCTCCGCCCTTGGCGCTACCGAGATTTCGGCTCGCTGGTCTCACTCGGTGAGTACACAACGGTCGGCAATTTGATGGGCAATTTCGTCGGCGGCAACCTGTGGCTCGAGGGCCTCTTTGCCCGCTGGATGTACATGTCGCTCTACAAACTACACGAGCTCGCGCTGCATGGTTTCTGGAAGACCTCGCTCACCACGCTCGCACGCATGATCGCCGCGCAGACCGAACCGCGCGTCAAGTTGCACTAGCGTCAAACAATACTAGAGGCGTCGCGCTCCATGCGCCGGTTGCACGACCGTCATGAACGGCACCGCCTTGCGCACCGCGCGAAAGTGATTCTGGATCGTGGTGCGTAGCATCGGCACGGCCGCCGTAGCAACCACCGCGACCAGACATCCACCGAAGCCCGTACCCGTCATGCGCACGCCGCCCTTGCCGCCCATTGCCTCCTGCATGGCATCAGCCAGATCATCGAGCTCGGGCAATGTCACCTCGAAATCATCGCGCAAAGAGGCGTGGCTCTCGGCCATGACGGTACCGAGCAGCGCGAGATCGTTCCGACCCAGCGCTTCGGCAGCCGCCACCGTCCGCGAGTTCTCCGTGATGACATGCCGTGCGCGGCGTACGAGTCGTGGTTCGAGCTCGGGTTCCTTCTCGAGCAGTTGTGCGAGCGTCAGTTCGCGCAACGAGGCGGCCCCTAAAACCTCGGCCGCTGTTTCGCACTCGCGACGGCGCTCCTCGGCGGCCGCATCGGCCGAGCCTTGCTGCACGCCGGAATGCACGATCAGAACCGAGCTGCCCTGAGGCAGTGGTACGGCGCGACGCTCGAGCGTCGCGCAGTTAACGAGCGTGGCGTGGCCACCGCGAGCCGTCATCGATACCAGAGGATCGATCACCCCTCGGTGATACCCAGCGTACCGACGCTCCGACCCTTCGACGAGCTGCGCAAGTTGCAACGGCTCGGGCTCACGCACACCCAATGATTGGAAGAGCCCGATCGCCACAGCCACGCTGAGCGAGGTCGACGACGACAACCCAGCGCCCTGCGGCACGTTGCCGGCCAGAACAAGATCAAAACCGCCGGACAGACGCGCAGCGCTATCGCCCTGCTGTAGCGCGGCGAATACGCCGCGAACGTGATTCGCCCAAGAGCCCGCGGGCAACGGCTGCAGCGAGGCCATCGCGAACTCATCGACGCTATTGGCGAGATCGAGTGCCACCACGCGCACTCGACCGTCGACTCGCGGCGCCATCGCGACGATCGAGCCGAACGGGATCGCGCAAGGCAGGGCCCAGCCCTGATTGTAGTCGGCGTGATCGCCAAGCAGATTCACCCGCCCCGGTGCATAGGTCAGCCACTGAGGGTCGCGCCCCGCATGCTGACGGAAGCCGTCGATCGCCCTCTGCTGCAGTGCGGAATCAACCGGCATTGCTGGCCTTAATCCCGACGCCGCAAGTCCACGAAGCTCATGTCGTAGGCGTGCCGCTCGTCAGCGACGTACCGCTCACGGGTCTGCTCTTGCCAGACCGCAAGATCAAATGCCGGCAGGAATGCATCACCCGCGGGTGCACCGTGCACCTCGGTCAACAAGATCCGCGTCGCCTCGGGCAAGGTCAGCGCGTAGATCTCCGCGCCACCAATCACCATGATCTCCTCGCGCTCGCCCGCAGCAGCGCGTGCAGCGGGCCAGCTCGTGACCACGGAGACCTCGGGGTCAGCGGGTCGGAACTGAGCGCTGCGGGTCAGCACGATGTTGTGTCGACCCGGCAGCGCCCGACCGATGGATTCAAAGGTTTTGCGGCCCATCACCACGGGCTTGCCGAGCGTCGCCGCCTTGAACCGACGCAAGTCCTCGGGCAGTCGCCACGGCAGCCCACCGGCGTGACCAATCACGCCGTTGTCGGCGCGGGCCACGACGAGGGTGACGTGGGCTTGAGTCATCTGCTACGACGGCGCGGTGCGCTCTTACCCTTGCGCGGTGCGCTCGTGCCCTTGCGCGGTGCGCTCGTGCCCTTGCGCGGTGCGCTTTTGGCAGGCCGGGACGATTTCTTTTTGGCCGCTGATTTCTTCGGAGCAGGCCGCTTGGCCGGCCAAAGCATCGTGCCGCGGCACTTGGGCGAGCCGCAGCGGCAGGCAAAGATTTCATCGACGTTCGGCGGATCGTCCTTCTCGCGACCGATCTCGTAGTCGTAGCCGAGCTCTTGGCCGGCCTCGATGACGCGGGTCGTCTCGATGAACACGCGACTCTGCTCGATCACCGACTCGCAGTTGCCGTCGCAGGAGTGATTGATGAAACGCGCAGCATTGCCCTTCACCCCGGCATCGATGACCGTCTTCTTGTCGACGATGAAGAGGAAAGTGTGATTGTCGTTCGGGTCGTGATCTTCGTAGCGCGCATCGGCCTCGGCATGCGAGATGCGGTCTCCCAGATACTCAATGACCCGCGTGCCCTTCGGGATACGCTTGGCGGCAAAGACACCCTTGCCATGGATCTTCGAGTTGCGGACCTTGATCCAGGGGCTGGTGCGCATTTCAGGTATCGCCACGGAGTACTCCTCGAGTTGTGTGGTGTCAAAAACTCAAACAGCCACCGGCGCACGAATCGCCGGATGACATTGGTAATTACGGAACTCGATGTCCTCGTACTGATACTCGAACAGGCTCGCTGGCCTGCGATGCAGTAAGAGTTCGGGCAGCGGCAGCGGTTCGCGCGATAACTGCAGGTCCGCTTGCTCGAGGTGGTTGAGATACAGGTGACAGTCGCCGCCCGTCCAGACGAAATCGCCGACGGCCAGATCCGTCTGCGCAGCCACAAGATGCGTCAGCAATGCGTAGGACGCGATATTGAACGGCACGCCGAGGAAAATATCCGCACTGCGCTGATACAACTGGCACGAGAGGCGCCCGTCAGCGACGTAAAACTGAAAGAGCGCATGGCAAGGCATCAAGGCCATCTTCGACAGTTCACCCACGTTCCACGCGCTCACCATGATGCGGCGCGAATCGGGTTGGGTGCGCAGCTGTCGCAGCACCTCAGCCATCTGATCGATGCTGCCGCCCTCGGGCGTCGGCCAGGAGCGCCACTGCTTGCCGTACACGGGCCCGAGGTTGCCCTCGGCATCGGCCCACTCGTCCCAAATGGTTACGCCATGCTCGCGCAGGTATGCGGTGTTCGTGTCGCCCCGCAGAAACCACAGCAACTCGTGTACGACCGACTTGAGGTGGATTTTTTTGGTGGTGACCAGCGGAAATCCGGCACGCAGATCGAAGCGCATCTGGTGCCCGAACACCGACAAGGTTCCGGTACCCGTTCGGTCGGTCTTGCGCGTGCCGTGCTCGCGCACATGACGCAAGAACTCGAGGTACTGCCTCACGCAGCGCTCCGCGCGAAATTGCCCGAGGGCTGCGGGTTGCGGTACGCGAGAGCAAGCAGCACGACGCCACCGATGAGCATGGGCAAGGTCAGCAGATGACCCATGGTGAACCAGCCGCCGAAGAGATAGCCGATGTGCTGGTCAGGCAAACGCCAGAACTCGACGGTCAAGCGACCAAACGCGTACATGATGAGAAAGAGGCCTGAGGGCGCAAGCCGCGGTCGCGGACGCGAGGTGAACCACCAGAGCACGATGAAGAGCAGCAGGCCCTCGAGTGCGGCTTCGTAGAGCTGGGTCGGATGACGAACCACACCATCGACCCGCATGCCCCAGGCCACCTCGGTGGGACGACCCCAGAGTTCGCCGTTGATGAAGTTGCCGATGCGCACCGCCAAGATGCCTAGGCCTGGCAAAGCGGCTGCAAAATCAAACACGTCTGCCACAGCACGCCCACGACGAGCGGCGAAAACCGCCAGAGCCACCAGCACACCGATGAGGCCGCCGTGAAACGACATGCCGCCTTCCCAGATTCGCAGCAGATACAAAGGGTCCTGCATCCACTGATCGAAGCCGTAAAAGAGCGTGTAGCCCAGACGACCACCCAGGATCACGCCGAGCATGCAGAAGAACACGAAATCGTCGACGTCGATGGGCTTCCAGCTCGACCCCGGTGCTGCGGCGCGACGACGACCGAGCCACCACGCCGCAGCAAAGGCGATGAGGTAGGTGATACCGTACCACCGCACTTTGAGCGGACCGAGTTCGAGTGCGACAGGATCGAAGCCGGGGTAATCGATCATCGGGCGATTGTATCGCGCGAGCGGGTCGTCAGGCGCGAGTCACGCGACAGAAAAACGCCTTGAGGTAGCGCGTCTCGGGAATCGCCGGGTGTACCGGGTGATCCGGCGACTGCCCACCCTGGTGCAGCACCTGCACCTCGCACTGCGCCTGTCGGGCTGCCCCTTGGATCGCTCGCAGCAAATCCTCCGCGGCGAGGTGATGACTGCAGGAGCAGGAGACGAGCAGGCCCTCGGAATTCAACACACGCAGCGCGAGCTGGTTCAGCTTGCGATACGCCGCCTGCCCCTGCGGCGCCTCCTTGCGACGTTTGATGAATGCCGGTGGGTCGATGATCACGGCGTCAAAACGCTCACCCGCTGCAGCCAGCGCCGCGAGTACCTCGAAGGCATCGCCGCGATGCAGGCGCAGGCTTCGAGCCGCGGCGTTGGGAATCTGCGCCGAATTAGCCGTGAGATTGGCGGCAGCGCGCTCCAGCGCCGACGCCGATGAATCCACGCACTCCACGCCACTCGCTCCAAGGGCGGCCGCCGTGCAGGCCCAACCGCCTGCGTAGCTGCAGACATCGAGCACTCGCGCCCCGACTGGCAAGAAACGAGCGAGCAGACTGCGGTTGAAGGTCTGATCGTAGAACCAGCCGGTTTTCTGACCCGACTCGAGACCGACCCGAAACCGCAGTCCAGGCCCACCCGGGAGTGTCTCGATGACTTCGAGTTCGCTCGGCATCGATCCGAAGGCTGGCACGCATTCGTGCGGCAGCGCCTCGAGATCGCGCGCCCCCGTGTCGTTTTTCCAGATCAGCGCTGCAGGCGCCAGCACCTCGCCGACGGCCGACTCGATCATCGGCCGCAGCACATCCATGCCGCGGGTTGCGATCTGGCCGATGACCACATCACCGAATCGATCGAGCACGAGCCCCGGCAGCCCATCAGACTCGCCGAATACCCAACGGTAGTGCGGCGTCGACGAGAGCGCCTCGCGAAGACGCAACGCCGAGCGCAGGCGCTCGACGATGAAGGCTTCTCCGAGGCGTGAGGAGGAGTTGCGATGCAGGATCCGTGCGGCAATCAGCGTGGCCGGATTGACGTAGGCCACACCGAGCGGCTCGCCCCGATCACTGAGCAACCGCACTTGCTCGCCGGGCGCCAAGCGGGTGAGCGGAGTCGCCGTGGTGTCGATCTCGTTGCTGAACACCCAAAGGTGCCCCGCACGTAAACGACGGTCCTCGCCGCGTCGCAGACGCAGCTCGGGAAGGGTGGAATCGACTGATGCGCTCACAGAGCTCTCCGCGCGGGCGGTACGCCGGCGCGGAGTCTAGCGGATCGGCAGGCTCGCGGCCTTGTGGGCCTTCAAGGCCACATCGCGCCGCGCACTCATCTCATCGTGCAGCGCCTTCATGGCATCGGAACCGGTGGTCACGCAAAGGAAGGGGAACAGCCCGTGCAGGATGCAGGCGATACCGGCGATCAGCATGCGCAGCCCGAAGGCAGACGCCTTGAAGAGATGACCGAAGTACGTCTCTCCGACGGTGGCAGGGTGTTCCGTAAACCACTTCATGCTCATAGCCCTTAACTCTACCGACGCAGCCCTGCAACGGGATTGCGAATACATGGACAGGGGCCCTTGTCATTGGCAATATTGGTTCTTAAATAAGGCAATACAGACAACTTTGTTTCGTGGACAAGCTTGATCGTAAAATCCTGGACATCCTGCAGAAAGACGCCAGCCTGACGGCCGCCGAGGTCGCCGAGCGCGTGGGTCTCTCTAAAGCGCCCTGCTGGCGGCGCATGCAGCGCCTGCGCGAAACGGGCGTGATCCGGCGCACGGTGGCGCTGCTCGATGCCCGCGCGCTGAATGTGGGCACTACAGTATTCGTCACGATCAAAGCACCGAGCCACAGTGCCGGCTGGTTCGAGCGCTTCGCCAAGGTCGTGCGCGATCTGCCCGAGGTCACCGAGTTGCACCGCATGAGCGGTGATGTCGACTATCTACTGCGGGTGGTCGTGCCTGACATCGAAGGCTACGACGCCGTCTACAAGCGTTTGATCGCCGCGCTAGAGATGCTCGATGTCAGTGCGAGCTTCTCGCTTGAGACCATCAAGTCCACCACCGCCTTGCCGCTCAATTACGTCAAGACGGACTGAGCGGCCTCACGCTCGTTCAAGCAATCGCGACTGCAAGCGCAAGCGCAGCCCTTCAAGATCGGCCTCCCGCCACAGTGGCGCCGTCGACCAGTCGTAGGCCCAAGGGTGGGCCGTGGCGAGACTCGGCGCTTCGTCGCGGTAGCGCGGCACGAGGTGCACGTGCAGCGCCGGCTCCTGATTGCCGAACATGGCGTAGTTGATGCGCAGCGCCCCGGTCTCGGCGAGCAGCGCATCGCCAAGCCGCGCCATGTCGGCGAGAAACTGTGCGCGCACCTCGCCTGCGAAGGCATTGAGATCCGCGACCACCGGGTCGGGCAGCAGCAGCACATATCCGCGCAAGAACTGCCGCTCACCAAACACCGCCCAGCCCGAGGGCAGACGCGCGATCAGCGTCGGGTCATTGCCGGCGCGTAGTTGCTCGACCCGGCGATGGATGGCGGTGGTCATGTCAATATGTTCGCATGCAAACGCTCCTACTGCTCTCGCTCTCGAACATCTTCATGACGATTGCCTGGTATTGGCACCTGAAGGGCGGCATGAACAAGCCGCTGTTCAGCGTGATCCTCATCAGCTGGGGCATCGCTTTCGTCGAATACTGTTTCGCAGTCCCCGCCAATCGCATTGGCTATGCGGCCGGATGGTCGGCGGGGCAATTGAAAGTGGCACAGGAAGCGATCGCGCTGACGGTATTTCTCGTCTTCATGATCACGGTGCTGGGCGAAGCGCTGCACTGGCGGCACATCGCAGCCTTCGGCTGCATCATGGCCGCGGTCGCCTTCCTGTTTGTGGGGCGCTAGCCAGGGAGCGCTGGGCGACTTCAGTCGACCTGCACCCCGAGTGCACGCAGCGCCTCGACCGTGCTGTCGTGGTGTCGGTGAACGATGCCGTGCCAGCCTCGCCGATGCACGGCCTCAATGTTCTCGAGCCGATCGTCAATGAATACGGTCTGAGCCGGATCGAGCGAAAATCGCTGCTCGGCTTGGATATAGATCCCCTCGTGCGGCTTCATCACGCCCGCCTCGTAGGAAGCGATGACATCCTCTCCGAGTTGATGCAGGGCAAAGCGCCGCTGCAACTCCGCCCAGTGCAGATCGCCGACATTGGAGAGCAGAAACACCCGATGTCTTGCGCGTAATTGCGCAGCGAGCGCGAACATCGCAGGCTGAGGATCGAACATATCGACCCAAGCAGCAGCAACGTCTGCATGCGCCGGTTGACGCGGCGCCAACTTGGCAATGTTGGCCACAAGACCCGCACCATCGAGCCGACCGCTTTCATGTTCGTGCAGTTCGATGCGCCCAGTGACCTCCTCGAGACGACTGACGGGAGCGCCATGACGGCGCAGAAGCGACAGCAGCGGCTCGGGCGCAAGGTGCACGAGCACCCAGCCGATATCGAATATCACGTTCACGACGAGAGCACCCCGCGCGCCAGACGCAACTCAGGAAGACCCTTGGCATCGTGCCCGAGGCGCACCGCGTAGGGCAGCGTATCAATACCCGTGCACAGCGTGAAATCCCCTTCAGGCGCCCAGTCTGCGGCGGGATCAAAGAATTTTTCCGCAGCCGGTGCTGCCCGCAGTCGCGTAGCGAAATCGCCAATCTCGATAGATCGACCCGCCAGACGCGCAAGCAGCAACTCGCGGCACAGATCATCCTCGGTGCACCGCTCGCGAGCCTCATGTCCCATGGCGACGACATGCACTTCGGAGGGTGTCAGTGCGCGCACCGCAGCCACCGTAGCCGCGGCATTGACGAGCGCACCGGTGTAAACGATGGCGCCCGCCGCGGCCGCGGCTCTGAGCCCTTGCGTGCCGGCATGCGTGGTGTGGATCAACGTGCGCCCTGCGAGCGGCAAGCGCAGCACCTGCGTCGGCGAGTTGCCGCAATCGAAACCCGGCAAGGGACGGGCGTGTCGCTCGCCCACCAACCACCAGTCCGGATGCTGCGCCTTGAGATCGCGAGCCTCTTCGATCGAGGCGACGGGAATCACTCGCTCCGCACCCGCGGCCAGAGCGTGCGCCACCAGCGAACAGGCCCGAAAGACGTCGATGATGATGGCCACGCCTTGCGCAGCGGCGGCGCCGGCGACGAAATCTCCGCTCAGCAGGCGCACTGCGTGCGCGGAATCAGCCCGACCAGGCGCGAACGCGGCCGGTGTCGAGGTGCACGAAGTTCGATGCCCGGTAGTAGCCCACGCCCCCGGCGGCGGCGGTCAGCGCCAGATCGCGCAGCGCGGCGCAAGACACCCCGTGCAGCCGCACGTCGATGGCGCGCCCTTCCATGTGCAGGCTGCGCGTCGCAACACCACGGCCCGCGGCGCGCAAAGCAGCGTTAGTGCGAGGCGAGCGATAACCCGAAATCACCTCGTAACGAGGCTCGACGCCCGCCGCGGCCGCAAGCGCCGTGAGTTGATCAAAGAGCTGTGCGTCCATGCGACCCGCCTCGTTGACGCGGTGATCGCGCAGCAACCAGCGCAACTTATCGAGTGCCGGGGCAATGAAGCCGGAGGCATCACGATAGGCGAGTTGCAAGGTTTCGGCGGTGTGGGTGTTGACGAGTTCGATCCAGCGCGGCACGGCCGGCACTGAAATCGCCGCCTGCGCGCGAGGCGCTCCGCCGAGCAGCGCCGCACCACCCGCGGCGCAGGCCGCAAGCAAGAACCGACGACGATCGAGGGAGGTGGGCTCGGTCATGGGGGCGGCATGCTCCCAAACCCGGCGCGCCGAGGCAACCCCCCAGGGGGTTAACGACGGCCAGGGGGCCTATTGAACCGAAAGTACGCTGCCCCGATCCCCCGGGGATCGGTTCACCGACACCACGGTGGCTCGAGGGAAGAAATTGAACTCGGAAGCGCTCGCCCAGGTGTAGGCGCCCATGGCTCGACCCACGATGAGATCGCCGGTATCGAGCTCGGGCAGCAGGATGTTTTCGGTGATGACGTCAATGCTGTCGCAGGTGGGCCCGGCGAGCACCGCCGGTTCGCGACCCTTGCCACGCTTGAGTGATTCGAGCGGATAACGCGCGTGGTCGAACAACTGGCCGCTGTAGGAGCCGTACAAACCATCATCGAGGTAATACCACCAGCGACCCTCGCGCCGCGCGCGACCCATCACACTCGCCACGCCGATGGCACTCGGGCCTGCGATGTAACGACCCGGCTCGGCGATAACCCGCACGCGCTTCGGCAATCGCTCGAGCGCGGCCCGGATCGGGGCGCAGAAATAGCCGATCGAGGGTGCGCGCGATGAATAATCGATTGGGAAGCCGCCGCCGATGTCGAGCGTATCGCAGGGACCGAGTTTTTCGCGGCGGGCCGCGGCGAGCAGTTTGGTGCAGGCCTCGATGGCTTCGACGTGCTTGCCAGGGTCAGGCGCCTGCGACCCCACGTGGAAGGAGAGCCCACGCACGCAAAGGCCGAGATCCTTTGCCCGCCTCGCAAGCGCCAGCAGGGCTTCGGGATCGCAGCCGAACTTGCGTGATAAATCAGACACCGCGCCCGGACTGCGAAACGACACCCGCAGCAGCAATTCAGCCTCGTTGGCGTAGGGGACGAATTTGCGCAGTTCATCGGGGTTGTCTGCGACGAACACCCTTACGCCGCGGGCGAGCGCGGCGCGGATATCGGCATCGCGCTTGATCGGATGGGTATGGATGCATCGCTGCGGGTCAACCCCGAGACGCGCGACCAACTCGACTTCACCGGTCGTCGCAAGATCGAGATAACCGCCTTCATCAAGCACGGTGCGGATCACGGCCGGATGCGGCAAGGGCTTCAACGCATAGTGCAGATCGACGCCCGGCAGGGCTTCCTGCAATTGCCGATATTGCGTGCGCACACGCTCGCAATCGACGATCAACAGCGGCGAGCCGAACTCGGCTACCAAGCGCCGGATTTCGCGCGGTTCGAACGGATCAATGAAACGCGCTTGGCGTGCAGTGCTCATCAGCGAATAGCCCTCGAAAGCTTTAACAAGATCGGGTGAAGAATCGGCCGGTCAGGTGAATGTGGCGGCCGCGCGGTTCAGGCGATCACGGATGGCATCCCACTCAATGCCCGCCGGCACGCGCTCGACGAGGATACGCGAGACGCCAAGCTTGTCGAGTCGGCGCAGCGTCGCGTACAGCTGCTGACCGTAGTCGGCGGCAGCATCGGGCATGCGCTGCCAATGCAATGTCGGCGTGGTAGCCACCGCCGACTCGCCACGCGACATCACAGCGATGCGCTCACCACGCGCCACAGCGTCTGCGAGGGCTCGGGCCAGATCGGCCGGAGCCAGCAGACTCACTGGAGTCTGTGGCGCATAGTGCTGCACGGTGCTGCCTGGCACGCGCGGCACTGCACCCGCAGCATCTGCACTGCTCACCGGCCCGATGAATTGCTCGAGCTGCGCGCGTGTGATGGCGCCCGGGCGCAGCACGCGGGGCGAAGCATCGAGCAAAGACACGATGGTGGACTCGAGTCCGACGGCGCACGGCCCGCCCTCGAGCACCAGCAGCCCTTGCGGAAACTCCTCCCGCACGTGCTCCGCATGCGTCGGCGACACCCGTCCGTAGCGATTGGCCGAGGGCGCAGCGATGCCGCCGCCAAACGCAGTCAACAAGGCCTGCGCGACGGGATGCGATGGCACACGCACAGCCACGGAGTCTTGACCGCCAGTGAGTTCATCGGGCACGCCGGGCGCGCGCGGAAGCACCAGCGTCAGGGGACCGGGCCAGAATCGCTCCGCGAGCACCGTCGCGATCGGTGGCACGGTCGCCACCCACTGCGGCAGCTGGGCGGCAGCGGCAAGGTGCAGAATCAATGGGTGCGTGCTCGGACGACCCTTGAGCGCATAGATCTTGCGTAGCGCGGCCGGGTTGCGCGCGTCAGCACCCAGCCCGTAGACGGTCTCGGTGGGAAACGCAACGAGCTCACCCGCGCGCAGCGCGGCAACCGCCGCGTCGATGTCAGCCGGGGCAGCCCCCGCAACAGCATTCATGCGCGAAGTGTAGCCGAGCCACCGTCACCGCGATTGCGCTCGCCGCAGCACACAGCTAGCCTCGAAAGAATAATGAAACTGAAATTCCGCGCGGTGCTTACGCTTTCCATGCTCGGTGTCGCCGGGCTTGCGGCAGTGCCGGCGATATTGGCCGAGGCTCGCCGGCCGTGGGATGAACTCGCACAACTCGTGCACACGGCCGAGGGCGTGCTCGCGAGCACCATGGCCCAACTGCCGCAGGCGGACCGCGAGGCCATGACCCGATTTGCGCGCGCGCACCTCGATACCGGCGAGGTTGATGCGGCAGGTTTCGTGGAGCTGGTCACACCGGGCGCGGTCGCGACGCCAACCACGGGCAAAACAACTGCGAGCAGCCCGTGGGCTGCGGCCTTGGCGGCCGACCCCAAAGCGGCAGAAGCCTTCGCACGCTCATGGCGCGTGCTCGCCGCGGCGCGCGAAGCGGCCGGTCGGGCTGGCCTCAATGTCGATGACATCTATCTCACGCTCGACGATGGCATCAAGCCAGGGTTTTTTCAGGATCACCTCGCCTTCGTGCTCGGCGCGCAGCGCGCCGACGAGAGCCCGATTGCGCCGGGCGAGGGCTACAACGTAACGGCCATCGATGGCTTGTTCTGGCGCGCCTCGTATCTGCCCGAACTCGGCGGCCAACCCGGACGGTTCGGGCAAAACCCGACGCGCGATCCCGTGCTGCCGCGCTTCGAGACCGATGAGTGGGGCTCTTGGTATTCGGTGTGGCTGAGCGAGCGTGTGCCGGGTGGCTACCTTGCGCTGACCATGGACATCGAAGCCTCGGCCGTGCGCACCGCGATGATCAGTGCCGCGCAACGCTCGGCGCTGCTGCTCGCCGCGCTGGTATTGCTCGCAGCACTCGTCGCTCGCTACATCTCCGGCCGCATCAGCCGCCCTGTTGCGGCCCTGCGCGACGGCGCGCTCGCGGTGGCAGCAGAGCGCTACGACCATCGGGTCAAGGTGCAGGGTCCACTTGAGGTCGCGCAGCTCATCCAGGAATTCAACCTGATGACGGGCAAGCTCGCCGAGCGCGTGAACTTGCTGCAGACGCTCGAGAAGATGCTCTCCAAGGAACTCGCGGCCGCCGCGGCACGCGATGGCCTGCGCCTCGGCGGCGAGGAAGCTGAATGCTCGGTGCTGTTCACCGACTTCGCCAATTTCTCGGGCACCACCGAATCGATGCGCGCGACCGAGATCGTAGGCACGCTCAACGCGTACTTCTCGGTACTCATTCCCATCATCAAGCGCAATGGCGGCTTCGTCGACAAGTACATCGGCGATGCGATCGTCGCGTTCTTCGGCGCGCCGATCCCGCTCGCCGATCATGCCGATCGCGCGGTGCGCTGCGCCGTCGAACTGCAACGGGCGGTGCGCACCCTTAATGCGGAACGCCGTGCCCAAGGCTTGCCGGTGTTCTCGATGCGTGTGGGCGTCAACAGCGGCGAGGTCGTCGTCGGTGCGATCGGTTGCGACGAAAAGCTCGAATACACCTCGATCGGCGAGACCACCACGCTCGCCCAACGCATGGAGACGGCCTGCACCGTGGGCGAGGCGTGTATCGCTTCGGGTACCCGGCGCGCCCTCCGCGAACCTCTTCCCGAAGGTGTCACGCTTGATGCCGAAGGCCCGGTGCGCGTCAAAGGCTATGCCGACGAAGTTTTGGCCTCACGCCTATGGATCGATCGGGCACCCGATGCCTGAACGCCTCTATGCCCTACTCGAGGGCGCCTCCTCGCCAGCCTGTCTCGACTGCGCAGAGTGCTGCCATATGCCGTGGGTCGCCGCGGGCGAAGCGACGGCGTTGTCGACGGAGATGTCGTCGGGCGTGCGATTCGGCGGCAGCGACTGCGGCCGCTGCAGCGCGCTGCGCGGCAAACTGTGTTCCATCTACGACTCGCGTCCGCTCGATTGCCGCCTTTTTCCGCTCGACATCGTCGAACACAACGGCGAGTACTGGTGGTGCATCTTTCTCAACTGCCGTGCACCCGATGAACTCGCCGCGGTCTTGGTACCGCGAATTCCTGCGCTCGAGGCGGCGATGACCGAGGAACTTTGGCAGCAGTTCCGTCAGCAGATCGCTCTTACCCGCAGCACCTATGCGCCCTATGCCGCGGGCAACTATCGGCTGATCCGGCGCGTGCAGGGCGCGGTCTTCAACTCGCCCTCCACTGCCTCGCCAACTGCGCCACGCTGAGCGGCGCCGAACCCTCAGCCTTGTTGTTGACTATCACGATCACCTCACGACCACGGCTGACGGCCTGCTGACCGAGCGCCACGATGCGCGAGCGATTCAGCGGATCCGGATCGACGAGTCGGTCGAACGGCGCATAGGCTGCTTTCGCTTCCTCGTATTGGCGCCCGGGGGCCAGTAGCCAGCGGATCACGAGCGGACCGCGCGTCTCCGGATCAGCGCCCTGGGCATCGAGTGCGGGCATGCGCGGATGCGCGCAAAGACCGTGCACCGCGCCCTCGGCAGCGAGCATCTGGTGGTAATCCGCTCCGAGCATCGCTGCATCGCGCCACTCGAGGGCGTACTGCACATCGCGTGGCAGGGCGCGCAGGAAGGCGCCAAGTTTTTCGAGGAGCAAGGCACGATGCCGAAGTACACGCTCGCCGAGCGGCGAGAACTGGAAGAGCACCACGCCGAGTCGCTCGCCGAGCACACGCCGTGCCGGGTCGATGACCGTGTGCGTCGCGTAACCGGCATCGAGAAACGCCTCGGGTGCCCCACGCAGAAACTCCGGTCGAGGGGCCGTGCGCGGTGTGGTGAGCGCGGCATGCGCCTTCATCAGAAAACGGAAATGCTCCGGCACTGCCGCACGCCAGCGCTCGAGCGTGGTCACACCGACCGGCGAATAGAAACTGCGATCGACACCCACTGCACTCAGCAGCGGATGCCGGGCGTAGGCGGCAAGACCGTCGCGGGCGAGTTTGCTCTCCTCGTACGAGCCGCCGTAGACGAGCCCCTGCCACCCGGCGAACGACCACGTCGAGGTACCGAGGTAAAGGCTGCGAGGCAAGGCCGCGGCAAGTTCCACATCGGCTGCGACCGGGGTCGCGGCCGCAACGCCCGACCGCCGTGATTTGAGAGGCGCAGCCTCGGCGAGCGGCTCGCCGAACAGATCCGTTTGCGGCAGATCCGCTCTCACCATTCGAGCGCGACGCCGAACTCCGTGCGGTAGCGCTGCGCGAATTCCTCGCGCGTGAAGCGGTGGGTCTGCGTGCCGTGGTGACCGATTTTGATCGAACCCATCAGCGAGGCGATGCGGCCGGTCGTCGCCCAGTCGAAGCCGCGCTGCAAACCGTACAGCAGACCGCCGCGGTAGGCATCGCCGCAACCGGTCGGATCGGCGATCTGCGCGGCCTTGACCGGCGGGATCTCGTGCACGGCGCCACCCGCATGGATCTGCGAGCCCTGTGCACCGCGAGTGACGATCAGCGCCTCGACCTTGGCAGCGATGTCAGTGAACGACCAGCCCGTGCGTTCGACGAGCAGACTCGCCTCGTAATCATTGACCGCTACCCAGCGCGCTTGCCCGATCATCTCGCGCAGATCGTCGGGACCCAGCAAAGTCATCGCCTGACCCGGGTCGAAGATGAATGGGATACCGGCCGCCGCGAACTGCGCGGCATGCTCGCGCATACCGACGTGGCTCTCGGGAGCGACGATGCCGAGCGCGATGCCCGCACCTTTTGGCACCTTATTGACGTGGGCATGATTCATGGCGCCCGGGTGGAAGGCCGTAATCTGATTGTTGTCCGCGTCGGTGGTGATGTAGGCCTGCGCGGTGTATTCGTCGTCGAGCTGGCGAATGTGATCGAGCGAGAGTCCGCAATCGATCATCCAGGCGCGGTACGGGCCGAAGTCCATGCCGACGGTGGCCATCACCTTGCCCTGGCCACCGAGCAGTTTGAGGTTGTAGCCGATGTTGCCGGCGCAGCCACCGAAGTTGCGGCGCAGACCCGGCACCAGGAAGGCCACGTTCAGCATATGGATTCGATCGGCGAGGATGTGATCCTTGAAGCGCCCTTCGAAGACCATCACGGTGTCGTAGGCCACCGAGCCACAGATGAGTGCCGTCATGCGATTTCTCCTGTGAGGACCGGCTCAGCGGTCGAAAAGCACCAGGGCCCAGACGACCACGAGTAGTGCGAAGGAAGTGAACACGGCCGCGGACCCGAGATCCTTGGCAAGACCCGACAACTGATGCCGCTCGAGCCCGATGCGATCGACCGTCGCCTCGATGCCGCTGTTGAGCAGCTCCACGATCAGCACGATGAAAATCGGCCCGACCAACAAGGCGCGCTCAACGCCGCTCTCGCCGAGCCAGAGGCCGAGCGGGAACAGCAGCACGCATAGCGCGAGCTCCTGGCGGAAGGCAGCCTCCTCACGAAATGCGCCGACGTACCCCTTCCAGGTATTGCCGAAGGCGTTCCAGAGGCGAATCAGGCCGGTCGGTTTCGGACGATCTGTGAGTTTCACACCGCGGAGTTTACCGGCTTCCAAGTCAGTTCGAGCTGTTTTGCCGCACGAACGTCATCAAGACGGCGGACGGGCATGGTGTACGGCGCCCCCTTCAGACGTGCCGCATCGGTCTGAGCCTCACCGAGAATCGCCACCATCGCCTCGATGAAGGCATCGAGCGTCTCGCGACTCTCGGTTTCGGTCGGCTCGATGAGCAGACACTCCGGCACCAGCAAGGGGAAGTAAGTCGTCGGTGCATGAAAGCCGTAATCGAGCAGGCGTTTGGCGACATCCATCGCCGTGACGTTGAGTTCGCGAGCCTGCCGCTTGAGCGTGATGATGAACTCATGACTCGCCCGGCGCGTGGGATAGGCGAGATCAAAACCCGCTTCTTTCAGGCGCACCATCAGGTAATTGGCATTGAGCGTCGCGAACTCACCCACGCGACTCATGCCCTCGTGACCCAGCATGCGCATGTAGACATAGGCCCGCAGCAACACACCGGCGTTGCCCATGAACGCCGACAACCTGCCGATCGACTGTGGCCGCTCGGCCTCGCTCAGCCAGCGATACGCAGCACCCTCACGGCCCACAACGGGCACAGGCAGAAAAGGCTCGAGTCGTGCGCTCACACCCACGGCGCCCGCGCCCGGACCGCCGCCGCCATGCGGCGTGGAGAACGTCTTGTGCAGGTTCATGTGGATGACATCAAAGCCCATGTCGCCAGGGCGCACCTTGCCGAGGATGGCGTTGAGGTTCGCACCATCGTAATAAAGCAGACCGCCCGCGCCGTGCACGAGCTTGGCGACCGCCTCGATCTTGCGTTCGAAGACGCCGAGCGTAGAGGGGTTGGTGAGCATGATGCCCGCGGTGTTGGGACCCACTGCCTTGGCGAGCGCCTCGAGATCGACATCGCCCTGCGCATCGACGGGGATTTCCTTGACCACGCAACCGCACATCGTGGCGGTGGCCGGGTTGGTGCCGTGCGCAGCCTCGGGCACGATGATCTCGTTACGCGCCAGATCGCCCCGCGCCCGGTGGTACGCGCGGATCATCGCAACGCCCGCGAACTCACCGTGCGCGCCCGCCATCGGATTGAGCGATACGGCCTTCATGCCGGTGACGTCCTTCAGCATCTCCTGCAGCTCGAACATGCAGGCGAGAAACCCTTGCCCCTGCGTATCGGGCGCAAGCGGATGACGCGCGAGGAACTCCGGCAGCATCGCGTACTGGTTGCAGGCCTTGGGGTTGTATTTCATCGTGCACGAGCCGAGCGGGTAGAAGTTCGTGTCGATGGAGAAATTAAGTTGCGAGAGCCGAGTGAAGTGCCGTACCGCATCGAGCTCGCTGACTTCGGGCAACCGCGGCGGGGTGCGCCGCCGCAGCGCAGGCGGCAGCGCCTCGAGCGCCGCTGCATCATCGCCCGGGGGATGCTGGGCGAAAGCGCCGCGACCCGGCTGCGAGTATTCGAAGATGGACTTTTCGAGGGTCTGGTTCATGCCGCCTCCAGCGCGCGGCGCAGGGCCGAAACGTAGCGATCGAGATCGTCGGGAGTCTTGGTCTCAGTGGCACAGACGAGCACTGCGGGGCCGAGCTCCGGGTAATCGGCGGCAAGATCGACACCGCCCAAAATGCCCTGCGCTTCGAGCTGCCGCAGCACCGCTGCCGCAGGCCGATCGAGTAACACCACCGCCTCATGGAAGCGACTGCCCGCAAAGGCCACTCGCACGCCCTTGATTTCACCCAGCGCAGTCACGAGCGTCGCCGTGCGAGCCATGCAACTCTGCGCCACGCGCGCGAGACCCTGAGGTCCGACGAGCGTCATGTAGATCGTCGCCGCCGTCATCAAGAGGCCCTGGTTGGTACAGATGTTCGAGGTGGCCTTGCCACGGCGGATGTGCTGCTCGCGCGCTTGCAGCGTCAGCGTGTAGCCTGGCCGACCTTCGAGATCGACCGTACGACCGACGATGCGCCCCGGCATCGAACGCACGTACTCCATGCGCGTGGTCATGAAGCCGAAATAAGGTCCGCCCGATGAGAGCGGCACGCCGAGCGGTTGACCCTCTCCCACGCAAATGTCGGCGCCGCGACTCCCCCACTCGCCGGGCGGCTTCAGCACGGCCAGCGAGGTGGGGTTGACGACGGCAACGACCAGCATGCCCTGTGCATGAGCCCAATCGGTAAGGCGATCGACGTCTTCGAGTTGACCAAAGAAATTCGGCTGCTGGATGACGAGTGCGGTGAGATCCTGACCGGCGTAGCTCTCGAGCGCGATCGGGTCGATGCAGCCGCTCTGTGGCAGGTACGGCACTGTCTCGAACTGCACACCCTGATTCCCGGCCGTGCTCTGCACCACGCGCCGGTAGTTCGGGTTCACGGTCGAGGGAATCAGCAGACGCAGGCTGCGCGATTTACGGTGCGCACGCACCGCCATCAGCGCGGCCTCCGCCACTGCCGAACCGCCGTCGTAGAGCGAGGCGTTCGACACCTCCATCCCCGTGAGGCTCGTGATCATCGTCTGGTATTCGTGAATCAGCTGCAGCGTGCCCTGCGAGGCCTCGGCCTGGTACGGCGTGTAGGCGCTGTAGAACTCGCCCCGCGTGGTGATCGCCCAGACGGCCGACGGGATGTGGTGTTCGTATGCGCCTGCCCCAAGAAACGACAGCGGCCGCCCGTCGAGGCGCGCCCGCTCGCTCATCAAGCGGCCAATCTCCATTTCAGAAAGGCCGGCCGGTATGCCCTCGAGGCCCTGAATACGCAGACTCTCGGGAATCTCGTCGAACAAGGCATCGATTGACTCGGCACCGATCGTCTGCAGCATGTGCTGCACGTCGGCGGCGGTATGCGGGATGAACGGCACGGCTCAGGCCTCTGCACTCGCCAGCACCGCGGCATAGGCCTCGGGCGTGAGCAGCGCATCAAGTGCGGCGTGAGAATCAGGCTGCACACGGATCAACCAGCCACGACCGTAGCAGTCTTGGTTGATGAGCTCGGGGGTTGCCGCCAGTTCGGCGTTGCCCTCGACTACCGTCCCGGCGATCGGCGCGTAGACATCGGAGGCTGCCTTCACCGACTCGACCACGGCGCAAGCTGCGCCCGCTTCGAGCACTCGACCCGTCTCCGGCACCTCGACGAAGACGAGATCACCGAGCGCCTGCTGCGCATGATCGGTGATGCCGATCTCGACGCGACCGTCGGGGAGCAATCGCGCCCATTCGTGGGATTTGGCGTATTTCAGCTCTGCGGGTACCTGGCTCATGGGAAGGCTCCTGAAATGATCGAAATCAAAAATTCAGTCTCAAAGATCGACGAGAACGCGGCCGTGGCGCACGAAGGGCGGCTTGACCACTCGAGCGGGCAGCAATTTGCCGCGAATGTCGACCTGCACGGCACCGACCGCGTTGCGCGGTACGCGCGCCAAGGCGATGGAGCGCTCGAGTGTGGGCGAGAAACTGCCGCTGGTGATTTCGCCCTCGCTGGCGGTCGCACCGACACCGGTGCCAGCGCCCGTGCCAGCCCCCTCGCCCGCAACAATCACGCGCTGATGAGCGCGCAGCACGCCGCGCTCCTCGAGTACTAGGCCGACGAGCTTGTGCGATACGCCCGCCGTTCGCAGACGCTCGAGCGCTGCGCGACCGACGAACTCGCGGTCAGCCGGCTGGAACGCCACCGTCCAGGCAAGGTTCGACTCGAGCGGATGATGCTGCTCGTTCATGTCGTTGCCGTAGAGATTCATGCCGGCTTCGAGTCGCAGCGTGTCGCGCGCTCCAAGACCACAGGAAGCGACGCCCGCGGCATTGAGCGCCTGCCAGACGCTGGAGGCCTCCTCCGCGGGCAGCATGATCTCGAACCCATCTTCGCCGGTATAACCGGTACGCGCCACGAACCACAGGCCGCACTCGCGTGCCTCGTAGGCGCCGAGCGACAGCGCCGGCTCCTGATCCTCGGTCTCAAGCAGCGAGGCCACGCGGCTGCGAGCCTGCGGCCCCTGCACGGCGAGGATGGCCAGATCACTGCGCTCGGTAAGGGAAAACTCTGTTTGCCACTCACTCGCGCAGCGGCGCATCCAAGCAAGATCCTTGTCGCGCGTGCCGGCGTTGACCACGACTCGCCACCACTGCTCGCCCTGGTAGTAGACGATCAGATCATCGATCACCCCGCCCGATTCGTTGAGCATGCAACTGTAGAGCGCCTTACCGCTCTTCCAGAGTTTGCCCACGTCGTTGGCGAGCAGCCGCGAGAGAAAACTGCGCACGCCAGGGCCGCGCAGATCGATGACACACATGTGCGAGACATCGAACACGCCCGCTTCGCGGCGCACACGATGGTGCTCCTCGATCTGTGAGCCGTAATTGACCGGCATGTCCCAGCCGCCGAAATCGACCATGCGCGCGCCGAGCGCGACATGCAGGTCGTGGAGAACCGTTTTGCGTCCCATCTGCCCTGCGCCCTCCCAAAGGAATGCACCGGACCTTCCGCAAGGCCAAAAAAAAGGCGGCAGGAGCACCACGCCCCTGCCGCCCCTCTGTCCTTGTACCTGAGAGATCGGGCCCGCTGACGCGAACCGCTCCCCTTCGGTGGACTCCTCGACGGCAAGCCGAGAGGAATCGCTCTCCAGAGTTCGCCTGCGACCCCCCGTTTATTTGCCTGAGCGTTTCCGGGCGGAAACTTGCGCCTTCGGCGTCTGCCGGCACCACTGGGTGGGCCCGCAGAACTCTTCGGCAAGGTCGGAATTCACGAACGGGCGAGATGATACCAGTCGTCCCAGCACCTTGGTTAGACTGTGGCCTCATGAACATTGCAGCCTGCCGCAAACCTCGGCCCGCGCACGGCGCGGCTCACCCCATTCGCTGGCGCACCACGGCACTCGCCCTGCTCGGGGCACTGCTCGCTCTCGGCGCTCCCAGCCACGCCGCCGCCGCGGGTGCCGGCGCGGCCGAGCGGCTGCACGCGCTATTCAAGGACAGCTGGCAAAAAGAACTCGCGGCCGACCCGCTCGCCGCGAACTATCTGGGCGACAACCGGTATAACGATCGCTGGCCTGATCTGTCGGCAGCGGGGATTGCGAGCCGGCAGCAGCATGACCGCGACACGCTGGCAGCGCTGCGCGCCATCGCGCGCGACGAGCTCGAGAGTGCCGATCAACTCAACTACGACCTGTTCGCACGCGAGTACGAACAGCGCATCGCTACGGCGCCGTTCAAGCCTTGGCTCTATCAGATCAACCATCAGGGTGGCATCCAAACTCTCTCCGAGGTCACCGAGCTGCTGAGTTTTTCGACGGTCAAGGATTACGAGGACTGGATCGCTCGACTCGACAAGCTGGGCACATTGGTCGATCAGCACATCGCACTGCTCGATCAGGCGGTGCGCGAAAAACGCACCCAGCCGCGCGCCATCATGCAACGCGTGCCCCCACAGCTCGCACTGCAAACCGTGGCGAACGCCGAGCAGAGTCCGTTCTATGCGCCGTTCAAACGCTTTCCGGAGAGCATCGATGCCGCCAATCAAGCGCGCCTTGCGGCCGCTGGCCGTGCCGCCATCGAGCGCACCGTGCTGCCCGCCTATGCGCGTTTGAGCAAGGCGTTCAACGAGCGCTATCTGCCGGCGACGCGCGAAACGGTGGGCATCAACGACACGCCGGATGGCGCGGCCTTTTATCGGGAGCGAATTGCGTTCCACACCACGAGCAGCGCTCTGACCGCTGATCAGATCCACGCCATCGGGCTCGCTGAGGTGGCACGCATTCGCGGCGAGATGCTCAAGATCAAAGATCAGGTCGGGTTCAAGGGCAGCCTGCAGGAATTCTTCGTCTTCCTGCGCACCGATCCGCAGTTTTATTACAAGTCTGGGCAAGAGCTGTTCGAGGGCTATCTCGCGGTCTCCAAACGCATCGACCCCAACCTCGTGCGTCTGTTCGGTACGCTGCCGCGTACGCCCTATGGCGTGCGAGCGATCCCGGCGACCAGCGCACCGAACACGACGACGGCGTATTACCAAGGCCCGGCGGCTGACGGCACACGACCCGGCTACTACTACGTCAACCTGTATCGGCCGGAGGTACGGCCCAAGTACGAGATGGAAGTGCTTTCGGTGCACGAGGCCGTCCCGGGCCATCACCTGCAGATTGCGCTCGCCATGGAACAGGCCGGCATGCCGGACTTTCGTCGCAACGCGGGCTACACCGCCTACATCGAAGGCTGGGCGCTGTACTCGGAAAGCCTCGGTGAGGAGCTCGGCCTTTACAAAGACCCGTACTCGAAGTTCGGTCAGCTCACCTACGACATGTGGCGTGCGGTGCGGCTGGTTGTCGACACGGGCATGCACGCCAAGGGCTGGAGTCGCCAACAGGCGATCGATTTTTTCAAGGACAACGCCGCGAAGACCGAGGCCGATATTGTCAATGAAATCGACCGCTACATCTCCTGGCCGGGCCAGGCACTGGCGTACAAGATTGGTCAGCTGCGCATCCAGGGCCTGCGCGCCGAGGCCATGCGCGAGCTCGGGCCGCGCTTCGATCTGCGCCGTTTCCACGACGCCCTGCTTGGCAGTGGTGCCGTGCCCCTCGATCTAATGGAACAAAGAATGCGCAGCTGGATCGCCGCGAGGAAAGCCGAATGATCCGCCGGCGTGCGAGCGTAGCAACGAGCGTCGGTGGTGTGCGCGTCGGCGGCGGCGCACCCATCGTGGTGCAGTCCATGACCAACACCGACACCGCCGACATCGATGCGACGGTCGCCCAGGTACGAGCGCTGGCGCGCGCGGGCTCGGAGCTCGTGCGCATCACCGTCAACTCCGACGAAGCCGCCGCTGCCGTGCCACACATCCGCGATCGGCTCGACGCTGCCGGCGTTGGCGTGCCGCTGATCGGCGATTTTCATTTCAATGGTCACAAGCTGCTGAAGGCCCACCCTGCCTGCGGCGAAGCGCTGGCGAAATACCGCATCAACCCAGGCAACGTCGGCCGTGGCAGCAAGCGTGATCCGCAGTTCGCCGAGATGATCGAAGTCGCCTGTCGCAACCGCAAGCCGATCCGCATCGGCGTGAACTGGGGCAGCCTCGATCCGGAACTGCTGACGCGGATGATGGACGAGAACAATGCCTCGGCAGAGCCGCTCAGTGCCAACGAGGTCATGCGCGCCGCCGTGGTCGAGTCGGCATTGCAGAGTGCCGCACGGGCCGAGGAACTCGGGCAGCCGCATGAGTCGATCGTACTGTCGGCGAAAGTCAGCGGGGTGCAGGATCTGATCGCGATCTACAGCGCGCTCGCCGCGCGCTGCGACTATCCGCTGCACGTCGGGCTTACCGAAGCGGGCATGGGCAGCAAGGGCATCGTCGCCTCGACCGCCGGCATCGGCGTGCTCCTGCAGGCCGGCATCGGTGACACCATCCGTGTCTCGCTGACGCCGGAGCCTAACGGCGATAGAACGCAGGAAGTCATCGTCGCGCAGGAAATCCTGCAGACCATGGGGCTGCGCTCGTTCGTACCCATGGTGATCGCCTGTCCGGGTTGCGGTCGCACCACCAGCACGTATTTCCAGAAGCTCGCGCAAGACATCCAGTCGCACATTCGTCACCGCATGCCCGAATGGCGCAAGCAGTACGTGGGCGTCGAGGAAATGAACGTCGCGGTGATGGGCTGCGTGGTCAACGGTCCCGGGGAGAGCAAGCACGCCAACATCGGCATCAGCCTGCCCGGCACGGGCGAGCGCCCGGTGGCCCCGGTGTACGAGGATGGCGAGAAGACCGTGACGCTCAAGGGCGATCACATCGCCGAAGAGTTCCAGCAACTCGTCGAAGCCTACGTGGCGCGTCGATTCAGCCCCAGATAAGGACAACACCCATGAGCGCCACACCGACAACTGCCGCGAGTTCACTCACCGAGAAAAAGTGTCTACCCTGCGAGGGCGGCATTCCGCCCATGCCGCCCGAAGAGGCCGAGCGGCTGCTCGCGCAACTCTCGAGCGAGTGGCGGCTCTCGCCCGATGGCCGCGAGTTGCAGCGTGAGTTCGTCTTCAAGGATTTTTATCGCACGATGAGTTTCGTCAATGCTCTCGCGCACGTGGCCAACCGTGAAGATCACCACCCGGATCTCGCCATCGGCTACAACTACTGCCGCGTGCGCTACACCACCCATGCGGTGAACGGACTCACCGAGAACGATTTCATCTGCGCCGCAAAGATCGACCGACTCGACTAGCGCGCTAGGCGCGCCGCGCCACCTGCGGCAACTCGCCGCTGAGGCCCAACGCGCGTTCGGCGAAAGGCCGGCGCAGCACGGCGCTACGACCAACCCAGCCCATGCCTCGCTCGGCCCAGCGGCCAAGCTCGCCATCGCCGAAAGCCAAAAACCGATTGAGCAGACTGAGCGCGAGGCTAAGCGATTCGTTCTCGCTCTTGCGCCAGCGCTCGTAGCGCCGCAGCAGGCGTAGTGCGCCGGGATCCTCGCCACTCGTACGACCCGCTGCGAGCGTCTCGGCAAGCGCCGCGGCATCGAGAAAGCCGAGATTCACACCCTGTCCTGCGAGCGGGTGCACCGAGTGCGCAGCGTCGCCCACCAGCGCGCAGCGTTCACGTACGTAATGCACGGCACTCGCGCGTCGCAGCGGAAACTGCAGCCGCTCGCTGACGAGCGTCAGGGTCCCGAGTACACGATCGGACGCGGCGGTCAGTTCCGCCGAAAACTCCTCTGCGGGCAGCGCAAGCAGCTCGAGTGCCCGCGCACGCGGCAGTGACCAGACAATGGAACTCTCGCCGCTTCCAAGCGGCAACAGCGCCAGCGTCCCCTCGCCTAGAAAGCGCTGCCACGCGGTGTGTTCATGCGGCTGCTCGCTCTGCACGTTGCACACGAGCGCCAGCTGGCCGTAGTCCTCGCTCTCGAGCCCGAGCCCCGCTTGCGCTCGCACCACAGACCGTCCGCCGTCCGCGCCCACGAGCAGTGCGGCATTCACGACTCCGACCGTGCTCCGCAAACGCACTCGCCCTTCGAGGAACTCGAGGCTTTGCACGCTGCCCTGCTGCACGCAACCGCCCGCGGCCTCGAATGCCGCAAGTGCGGCGCGCTGCAGCGCACTATTGGTGACGATGTGGCCGAGGTCAGGCTCAGCCAACTCGGCCGCATCGAAGCTCAGTGAACCCTCGCCGCGCGCTTGGCCTCGCATCGGCCACACGTGCATGCGCTCATAGGCCGCGAGGGCCCCGGGCTCAGCGGCGAGGAGCTCCCAGGCGCCGATGGCCCGCAGAATGCGCTCACTTGCGCGCGAGAGCGCGAAGACACGCAAATCAGGCGCAGGATGGACGTCTACGGAGGGCAGCGCACGCTCGAGCAGTAACACCCGCGGCGCTCGGCCCGCGGGCGCATGGCGCAGCAGCGCGCCGAGCGCGGCGCCGACCGGACCACCGCCGACGATGACGACGTCAAAGTTTGCGTCGCCCGTACTCATGTTCTTGCAGGCAAGGCCAGGCCGCGCGCGAGACGCGGTGTCTTGCCGGCGAACCCCCAACTCAGACGCGACATCGCCTGTTTGGCGGTCGGTGACAGATCGAAAAGTAGCAAGCCAAGATCACGTAGCAGCGGCACACCCGGCCGACTATCGCCGAACAGTTTGACGAGCCCGTCGGTGAGTTTCGTGACGCCATCGCGATCACTCGCACGGCGAGCGGCAAACTCGGCGAGCACGGCATCGCTGCCGACATCAAGCTCGGGCTGTGCGCGAAGGCGCTCCGCCAGCACTTCAGCGAGTGTTGCCGCATCGCGCAGACCGAGATTGAACCCCTGCCCTGCCACGGGATGCAAGGCCTGCGCCGCATTGCCGATGAGCGCCACGCGGGGCGCGGTGACGACGCTCGCACGCGTGAGCTTGAGCGGATACGCGCTGCGTTGCCCGACGCGCTCGAAGCGGCCGATGCGCCAACCAAAGGCCTGCTGCAAAGCCGCGAGGTACTTCGCATCGGGCATGGCCATAACCTGCTCGGCCGCCTGCGGCGCGAGTGTCCATACCACGCCGTAGTGCCCATCATGCAGCGGCAGCACGGCGAACGGTCCATCCGGAGTGAACCGTTCATAGGCGATGCCGGCGGCCGCGCGCGCTGCGGCGACGTGCGCGACCACCGCGACTTGCTGGTAGTCCTCGACGTCGGCCGGCAAGCCTGCAGCACTGCGTACGAGCGAGTTCGCGCCATCGGCTGCGACTACCAGCCGCGCCTGCAACGGTGGCGCTGCGGGCATCGTCTCGAGCCGCACGGCATCGCTGCCGAGCGTCACCGCCGTGCAGCGCGCCGGACGACGTAATTCCAAAGCGGGCAAACTTGCGAGCCGCTGCTGCAGTGCGGCCCCGAGCACGCGATTGGTGACCACATAACCGAAAGCCTCGATACCGTGCTCAGCGGCCTCAAGGCGCGCGAATCCGTACCGCCCGGCATCGGACACATGGATGTGACGAATGGGTGCCGCGGCGGGCGCGATGGCCGACCACACGCCGAGCGCTTCGAACACGCGCCGCGTGCCGTTGCCCAAGGCGGTCGTTCGATCGTCAAAACTGGGCTGCACCGCCGCATCGGGCGCCACGCCTTCAATCAGCGCCACGCGCAGTCCCGTGGGCTCCAGGGCCAATGCGAGGCTCGCACCGACGAGTCCGCCGCCCACTATGGCGACATCCACGACGGTTTCGGGCGTCGTCGTCGCGCCGCTCATGCGCGCTCTGCCATCAGTTGCTCGATATCGCGCGCCTGCTTGGGCACGCCGTGGGTCAGCACCTCGTGGCCCTCGCGCGTCACGAGCACATCGTCCTCGATGCGAATGCCGATATTGCGAAACTCAGGTGGAATGCCGCGCGTGCCCGGTGGGATGTATAGCCCCGGCTCGATGGTCAGCACCATGCCGGGCTCGAGCGCGCGCCATGCATCGCCGATCTTGTAATCACCGACATCGTGCACATCCATGCCGAGCCAGTGTCCGGTCTTGTGCATGTAGAAGCGTCGATAGGCGAGCGATTTGACGAGTGCGGGCACCCGCCCCTTCAGCAGACCGAGCCGCACCATGCCCGCCGTGAGCACTTGCACAGCCACCTCGTGCGGGCGATTCCACGACACGCCTGGGCGTACGGCCTCGATCGCCGCGAGATTGGCCTCGAGCACTACGTCGTACGCGGCGCGCTGCGGTGGGGTGAACCGGCCGTTGACCGGAAAAGTGCGGGTGATATCTGAGGCGTAGCTCTCGTACTCGCAGCCGGCATCGATGAGCAGCAACTCGCCATCGCGCAGCACATCGGCATTCTCGCGGTAGTGCAGGATGCAACCATTGGCACCGCCGCCGACGATGGGCAGGTAGGAGATGTCGGCACGCGCAAGCATGAACTCGTGGCGGATCTCTGCCGCGATCTCGTATTCGAATCGACCGGGGCGCGAGGCACGCATCGCGCGCACGTGGGCTCGGGCCGCGATCTCGGCAGCGTGGCGCATCTGCGCGCACTCAGCGCGACTCTTGAAGAGACGCATCTCGTGCAACTCGTGCTCGAGGGCCACCATCTCGTAGGGCGCATGCCGACCCTGCTTGGCCTGTGCGCGCAGACCGTTGACCCAGCCCACCACGCGCTGGTCGAACTCGCGGTGAATGCCCACCGTGTAGTAGACCTTCGCTCGGCCTTCCATCAGCCCGGGCAGAATGTCGTCGATATCGCCAATCGGAAAGGCGTCATCGGCGCCGTAATCTCGGCGCGCACCCACGGGGCCCGCGCGCCGACCGTCCCAGGTCTCACGCGCGGGATCGCGATCGCGCACGAACAGCAGATATTCGCCCTGCGGCCGCCCCGGCACCAGTACCGCCACCGACTCGGGTTCAGCGAAGCCCGTGAGATAGAAAAAATTGCTGTCTTGCCGATAGGCGTACTCGACATCGTTATTGCGCAAATGCACGGGCGCTGCGGGGATGATGGCGATGGCCTCTCGCCCCATCGCCTTGACGAGCTGCCGACGGCGACGTGCGAACTCGTCGCGACCGATGGGCGCAGGCTCGGCGACGGGCCGCGCCGCAGGCTCAGTGGAGCGAGCGCGGCGCATCTTCCACCTCGGCATCGGCTCTCGGATCACGGAACCTTGCCAGCTCATCGTGCAGCAACTGCACACCGACACGCACGAACTCAACGAGCTCGGCATAGGCCTGCTCGCTCTCCTCGAGCGGCTCATCGGCATCGACACCGATCTGGGTGAGTGCAGTCAGGTCGCGGACGATTTCAGCCACCTCTTCGGGCAATTGTTCGATATCCGGCAGCGGACTTGAGCCGAGGCCATACAGAAACCCCTGGCACCACTGCGAAAGCGCCGCAGCGCGCTCGGCGACCGGGGTCTCATCGCCGGGCAGCAACAAGCGGAACTCGAGTTGCCCGGCGGTGAGTACGTGGCGCGTCCACTCGAAGAGCGCGAGCATGGTCGATTCGGCTTCCCCGGCGACCCCGTCAGCAAACACCTCGCGCAGCCAATCCTGCAGGCTGACGGTATGGGTCGCGCAAAGCGCCCCGGCCAGAGTGCCATGGGCCTCGGGCAGGTCGGTCAGGGCCCGCGAGGCCGAGAGCCGCTGCTCGATTTCGTGGAATTCGGGTTCGCTCATGAAGGAATTATGCCCTACAGCGCGCGTTCTCCATTGATCGGCGCCGACTCCGGCCTATAATTTTCCCCATGAGCGAGAAGCCCACTGTCGACAAGAACGGCCTCGATGGCGAATTGCGTCGCCTCGAGAAACAGGTCGATGCACTGCTCGCCGCGATCGGCGCGCTGCGCGAGGAGAACCGTGCATTGCGGCACCGGCAAGACAATCTCGCCAACGAGCGAGCGAGCCTCATGCAACGCAACGAGCAGGTCCGCACTCGGGTCGAGGCGATGATCGGTCGCCTGAAGACTCTGGAGCATGGCTCGTGAGCGGCGCCGAAAAATCGGGCGATAAGGACTCCGCTCGGGTCAACATCCGCATTCTCGAAAAGGAATACCTCGTCGCCTGTCCGCACGAGGAGCGTTCGGCCCTGCTCGATTCGGCCGAGTTGCTCAACGCCCGCATGCGCGAAATCCGCGACAGCGGCAAGGTGGTGGGTCTCGATCGCATTGCCGTGATCGCCGCGCTCAACCTCGCCAACGAACTCATCCGGATGCAAAACCGCGACCAGCAGACCGAGGCTGATCTCGGCAACCGGGTTCGGGCCATGCGCGATCGAATCGAGGGCGAGCTCACTCGCGGCCGACAACTCGAGTTGTGAGTTCTCTCGCGTCCTGAATTCTGGTGTAGAGTGATCGGGCGTCGCCTGCGGTGTTCGATAGTGGATCGGGTTACCTCTCGACCCTAAGTTGGAACGCCCCGGGGCACCAGGGCTTGCTGCCAGCACTGTGCATGTCCGCC
>VEQP01000053.1 GCA_018883185.1 Nevskiaceae bacterium
CCCGTGCAGGGCCCGCCTCGACCAGACGCCGCGTGTAACTCTGACTATCGCCCACTGTCAGTCGCTGGGTGATGACCTGTTCGAGCTTCACTAGAAACTCCAGGGGCGCTAGATCGCGTGCTGCGGCGCTGCCAACCAGGTGGTCATCTCCGAAACAGTGGCGAGTGCCCTCATGGCAGACGGCCCCGATCGGCGTTGCCAGCACGAGCAGCGTGTCGCGATCGCAGTCGGCATGCACCTCGGCGACATGCAACGTATGACCTGAGGTTTCACCCTTTTCCCAGAGGCACTGGCGGCTCCGACTCCAAAAGACGGCTCGTCCGCGCTGTAGGGTTTCCGCCAACGCCTCTTGTGTCATCCAGCCGACCATCAGCACTTCACCAGAGCTCGCATGCTGCACCACGGCGGTGAGCAAGCCTTCGCCTTTGGCGAAATCGAGTTCCGTCAGGTTCTCCATAGTGACTTTCATGGCCGAATCTCCACTCCAGAGTGAATCAGTGCTTGCTTGAGCTCCCGTACGACAATCTCACCCGAGTGGAAAACGCTGGCCGCGAGTGCCGCATCGACTCGGGCTGCGAGGAATACGTCGACAAAGTGCTGCACGGTTCCGGCTCCGCCCGAGGCAACGAGCGGTACGGAACAACATTCACGTACCGCCACGAGCTGTGCCAAATCGTAGCCGCGACGAACGCCATCGCTGCTCATGCAGTTGAGGACGATTTCGCCCGCGCCACGATCGACGGCCTCGCGGACCCAGCTCAGGGTGTCTCGCCCACTGTCTCCCGATCGGTTTGGGTCACCCGTGTAGCGGTGCACTCGATACCCACCGGAGGTCGTTTCACTGTCGACGCCAACCACGACGCACTGTGAGCCAAAGCGGCGGGCGAGAGCGTCGATCAACGCGGGGTTCTCAAGCGCCGGCGAATTGATCGAAATCTTCTCCGCGCCCGCGTTGAGCACCGCTTCACCCTCAGCAATGGAGCGGATACCGCCTGCAACACAAAACGGAATATCGAGTAGTTGGGCAACGCGACGCACCCAGTTCCGATCGACGCTGCGCCCGTCGGGGCTTGCTGTGATGTCGTAGAACACCAGCTCGTCGGCACCTTCGTCGCGGTAGCGCGCGGCGAGCTCGAGGATGTCGCCGACGATGCGATGATCGCGAAAACGAACTCCCTTGACGACTTGTCCGTCACGGACGTCGAGACAGGGGATGATGCGCTTAGCGAGCATTCAGGCGACCCACCAAGCCCGCGCCTCGGATTCGGTGATTCGGCCCTCGAGCAAGGCTTTACCGCTGACGGCCGCCGGCATGCCGACTGCACTCAATTGAGCGAGGTCTGCGTGATGACGAACGCCGCCCGAAGCCTGCCAGGCAATGTGCGGGTATCGGCGCAGACACTCCGCGTAAAGATCTATGCTCGGGCCGGCCAAAGCGCCATCGCGGGCGATGTCCGTGCACAGGACATGTCGCAGCCCCTGAAGAGCAAAGCGATCAATGGCCTCCCATAGGCTCACCGCCGTGGCCTCCGTCCAGCCGCGAGTATGAACTCGCGGCGTGCCGAGGGCGTCGATGCGCACATCGAGGGCGAGGCACACTCGTTCACTGCCAAAATCCGCAAACCACTGCTGCACTGCCGCCGTGTCCTCAAGCGCCGCACTACCGACAACCACGCGCGCAACGCCACCTTGGAGCAGGGTACGTACGGTTGCTTCCGAACGTACGCCGCCGCCGACCTGCAACCGCAGCTCGCTGGTATTGGCGAGTTGCAGGATTTGCGAGCGATTACCGAGTTCACCCTGCCGGGCACCATCGAGGTCGACCACGTGCAACCATGTCGCACCGAGAGCGCGATAGCGCGCAGCCAGTTCCGCAGGGTCGAGGTCGTAGACGGTCTCGGCGGAGAAATTTCCCTGCAGCAGTCGGACACAGCGGCCGCCACGCAAGTCGATCGAGGGAATGAGGATCACGTCAACTCCAGGAAGTTTCGCAATACACGTGCGCCCGCGGTGGATGAACGCTCGGGGTGGAATTGCACGCCACAGAAATTCCGCTGTCGCACAATCGACGTAAACGGCACGCTGTAGTCGGTCTCGGCGAGCGTGGCGGCGAGTTTTGGCGGCAAGTGGTAGCTATGCACGAAATAGAACCAATCGCTGGAACTTAAGCCGCGCAGCAGCGGATCATCATGCGTGATACGCACACGGTTCCAACCCATGTGCGGAACCGGTGCGTCAGGTGCCTCGGCGAATCGCTTGACCGTGCCCGGCAAGATGCCGAGGCAGGGTGTCTCGTCCTCCTCCGAACGCTCGCAGAGGATCTGCATACCAAGACAAATGCCAAGCACGGGGCACTGCAAGTTACGTAAGGTGTTGACGAGCGCGAGTGACTCGAGCCGTTGCATGATGGAACCGGCGGCGCCGACCCCGGGCAGCAGCACCCTCGGTGCACGGGCGATGCGCTCCGCGTCTGCACTGACGACGCTGCGTGCCCCGAGCCGATCAAGAGCAAAGCCAAGCGAGGCGAGATTCGCACCGCCCGAATCGACCACTACGACATCGACGTCTGCGCTCACAGCACGCCCTTGGTACTCGGCAGATCATCGCCTTCTCGGCGAAGGGCCATCCGTAAGGCGCGACCGACGCCCTTGAAACAGGCTTCCACCATATGATGTGCATTATCGCCGGTGACACTGATGTGCACGGCAGCGCCGAGTGTATCGGCGAGCGATCGAAAGAAATGCGGGACAAGTTCGGTTGGTAACTGGCCAACCGACTCGCGAGTGAACTTACCCTCGAATACAAAGTGGCTGCGCCCGGAGAGATCGATGGCGACTTGCACACGCGCTTCGTCCATCGGCAATAGGAAACCGTAGCGCGCAAGACCCCGCTTGTCGCCGAGTGCTTCGCGCAGGGCCTGACCGAGTGCGAGCGCACAATCCTCCACGGTGTGATGCTCATCGACCTGCAGATCGCCGATGCAGCGCAGATCTAACGAGAAGCCGCCGTGCTTGCCGAGCTGCTCCAGCATGTGATCGAAAAATCCGATGCCCGTACTCAGTGTCAACGGTTCGATGTGGTCAAGATCCACCACGACATCGATCGATGTTTCACGTGTGCGCCGCGCGACGCGAGCCCGTCGCGCAGTCAGCTCACGCACCGCCTGAGCCCAGTCCTTCGCAGACTCGCTTGGCGAATGTATGCGATGCGCGGCACAACCGAGCCGCCGGGCAAACTCGAGATCGGTCTCCCGATCGCCGATCACAGCCGATCGACTTAGATCGACGCCTTGAGCCGCGATCCACTCTGCGACAAGAGCCGTGTTCGGCTTGCGGCAAGCGCAGCCGTCGGTCGGTCGGTGTGGACAGACGAAGACCTCCCGAAAGTACACGCCTTGACTGGCGTAGGCATCGAGAATGAACTGCTGCGGTACGGTGAAATCTTCGGTTGGAAAGGAACTCGTGCCGAGACCGTCCTGATTAGTCACCATGACGAGCGTGTAGCCGGCGTCCTGTAAATGCCTGAGGGCCGCGAAGGCGCCCGGCATGAAGCGAATTTTCTCGAGTCGATCAACCTGATTGTCGGCAGGTTCTTCGACCAATGTGCCGTCCCGATCGACGAAAAGCACTCTCATGGGCTGCACTCCAGCGCCTCGATGACGCGGTTGTTTTGTTCAGGGGTTCCCACCGTGAGGCGAACGGCCTCATCAAGCCCGGGTTTGCCGCTGAAGTCCCGCGCGAGCAACGACACGGCTTGCAACCGCTCGAGGACACGGCGTGCATTCGTAGTCGAGAGCAGCAGGAAGTTGGCGTCACTTGGATAGACGCGCTTTACCCATGGAGAGCGGATCAGGGCGTTGCGCAGGCGCTCGCGCTCGGCACAGATCCGTTCGATGCGTTCGTTGGCGATTGCTCGGTGGTGTTCCTGCAAGGCTTGCTCGGCAGCGAAAGAGGTCGGTCGAGCAATGGCGTAGGGTGGGATGATCTTGCGGAGCAGACGAATAACGGTCGGTGAGGCGATCACGGTTCCGATGCGCGCGCCTGCAAGTCCCTGCGCCTTCGACAGGGTGCGCAGGATCACGAGATGGGGATATTCGGGCAGCGATTTAATCCAGGAGGAACACTTCGAAAACTCGATATACGCCTCGTCGATCACCACGAGCGCTCGTCCCCGTGCGGCTTCGAGTACGCGACGAACTGCAGCGGCGTCAAGGCTGTTGCCGGTGGGATTGTTCGGCGAGCACAACCACACGAGCTTGACGCTGCGACTCAATGCGGCGATGACGCCTGCGTCGTCGAGCGCATAACGCTCAACGAGCGGAACGCTGATCACCTCAGCGCCTTGGATTCGGGCGGCGACGGCGTACATGCCGAACGTCGGCGGGCAGGTGATCACGGCATCGACTCCCGCACGACAAAATGCCCGCGTCAAAAGATCAATGCCTTCGTCGCTGCCCCGTCCAATGAGAAGCTGCTCGGTCGAAACCCCGTACTGTGCGGCCAGTGCGGCGACCAATGCTGCCGGCTGGGGTTCGGGATAGCGGTGCAACGCACTCCCTGAGTCCTCCGACAAGGGGGGCCAGGGCAACTCGTTCGCATGCAGCCGCTCGAGGGTTGGCGCGTACAACGCATGCTCGTAGGGGGCGAGGGCGACGATGTCCGGGCGGGCCAGCGCGAGGACCACGGCATCGTCTACGGTGACCGTGTTCATGTACCCGCCGGCTTCAGCACTTCGATTCGGGTCTTTACCGCAAGGGCGTGCGCGTCCAGCCCTTCGATGCGCGCCATGGCGACAGCCGTTGGGCCGAGACCCAACAGGCCTGCGGGCGTCGCTTCCTGGACGGTGATTCGCTTCAAGAAATCGAGCACCGACAACCCGCTATAGGCGCGCGCGTAGCCATAGGTCGGCAAGACGTGATTCGTGCCCGAGCAATAATCACCGAGGGGCTCCGGGGTCCACTGCCCAAGGAACACCGAGCCTGCGGAGGTCACCCGATCAAGCCACTCGCGCGCCTCGACGATGTGAAGAATGAGATGCTCCGGTGCATAACGATTCGAGATGTCGAAGGCGTCCTGAAGACTGGGAACGACAACAATGCGGCTGCGTTGCAGCGACTGATCGAGGATGTCGCGACGCGACAATCCAACGAGTAACTCCTCGGCGGCTTCCCGCACCGCCTCGGCCAGGCTTTTGGAGGGTGTAAGCAACACTGCCTGCGAGAGCGGATCATGCTCGGCTTGAGCGAGTAGATCGGCCGCAATGAAACGGGGTCGCGCCGTGGCATCAGCGATGACCAGAACCTCAGATGGGCCTGCGGGCAAGTCAAGCGCAGCGCCCTCCGGGTCTTCCGCGACGATCTGTTTGGCTGCCGTGACCCACGCGGATCCCGGGCCTACGATTTTGTCTACTTTCGGGATGGTTTGAGTGCCGTAGGCAAGGCCGGCGATGGCCTGTGCGCCGCCGATGGCGTAGACCTCCTCGATGCCGCACAACTTGGCTGCGGCCAGAATATGGGGGTGGATGCGGCCGCCGCGCACGGCAGGGCTGCACAGCACGCGACGCTTGCAGCCAGCGATCTCGGCAGGGATCGCCGCCATCAAAAGCGCCGAGACCAGTGGGGCGGAACCGCCGGGAACGTAAATCCCCACCGAGTCGATGGGTCGGGTGATGCGCTCACAGACAACCCCGGGCGAAGTCTCCAGTGAAATCGGCTGTGGCAGCTGCGCCTGGTGAAATTTTTTGATGTTGGTGATCGCGCGGATCAGCGCGTCGCGAGCATCTTTGCTGAGCGTAGAAAATGCCTGCAGAAATTCGCTCGCCGGTACTTTCAGATTGACTGGCACGCCGCCATCAAAGCGGGCGGCGTACTCGAGCATCGCCGCATCGCCACGGCTGCGCACCTCGCGAACTGTCTCGCGCACAAGGGCGAGCAACTCCTCCCGACCGGCTGCCGAGGGTCGCGCGAGGACCTGCTGGCGGGCCGACTCGTCGAGCTTGGCGTAATCGAATATGGGCAGCATCATGCGAGCATCTTCTCCACCGGCAGCACCAGTAGTGCGCTGGCACCGGCGGCCTTAAGGCTTTCGAGCGTTTCCCAAAAGACGTTCTCGCGGCACACGGCGTGTACGGCGACTTTGTCGGGATTACCTTCTAGCGGAATGATGGTCGGCGACTCGCTCCCCGGCAACAGTTTGCGGATCGCGGGCAGGGCAGAGCGGGGCGCGTGCAGCATGATGTACTTGCTTTCGCGAACCTGCTGCACGCCATCGATACGCATCAGCAGGCGCTCGACCCAAGCCTGTTTGTCCGGCGGCAGTTCGAGCGGAGTTCGGACCAGCACGACATTGCTCTGCAGCACCGTCTCGACCTCTCGCAGGCGGTTGGCGATCAAAGTTGAGCCGGTCGATACCAGATCGCAGATCGCATCCGCTCGTCCGAGTCTCGGCGCAATCTCCACAGCGCCGGACAAGGTGACGACCTCGGCGTTGATGCCGTGGGTTCGCAGATAGTGGCCCAGCAGAAATGGATAGGTAGTGGCCACGCGTTTGCCACGCAGGGATTCCGGGCCCATCCATGTCGTCTCTTCGGGTACCGCAATCGACAAGCGGCATCGTCCGAAGTCGAGCGAGCGCAGTACTTCGAAGCGAGTCGAGTGCCCGCGCGACGCCATCTCAAGGCGCTTTTCTTCGATGACATTGAGGCCGACCAGTCCAAGATCGCACACGTCTTCTTCGACAAGATCTGGGATGTCGTCATCACGAACGAACAGCAGATCGAGCGGCATGTTTTCGCCGAAACCGACCAGCTGGTCCTTGCCGCGAGAGAACTTCAGGCCGCAGCGAACCAATAGATCGGTCGAGTGCTCCGTGAGGCGACCAGACTTCTGGATGGCGAGTTTGAGGCGCGTGGCCTTGTCGATGACCGAGGCGCTCATCGCGCAGACCCGCCGGCGCCGCGCTGCGAATCGAGACGGCGGGCGGCCAGATCGTAGCCACCGTTACCGGCGGCCACATAGCGAGCCACTCGCGCGATGGTGGTGACGCTCACACCCGTGTGCTTGTGGATCTCGCGGTAGGGAAGTCCGCGCTCCAGCCACTCGACGACAGCCCAGCGATCGGACATCGCCTCGAGTTCAGCTGGGGTGCACAAATCGCGAAAGAATGCACGGCACTCATCGATGCTGCGTAGTGTGAGGACGGCCTGATAGAGGGCGCGCTCGGCACGCGCTTCCTGCCGCGGGGTCAGACGGGCATGGGGTTTCAAGTTGGCTGTTCCATCGTGATAGTGTGTTAACACGTTAATACAAGCGGCCGAAATTGGCAAGGCACAGCGCATTGACGCGAAACGCCGTTGACGGCTAACATCCAACCTCTCATCGAGACCGGCTGAGGGAAAAGGCCCTTTGACGCCGGGGCAACCGCCAGGCTTAACCCGCCCGGAAAGGTGCCAACTCCTGCGCGGCGATTCCGGGTCCCGCGACAGATGAGCGAACGACGCAACCTGCTACCGGCAGGATAGGGCTGTCGCTTCCCGCGGGTGCGGGCGCTCTTTCAGGGAGTCTCGGTGAACGGCATGCGGTGAGACCGCGTGGGTCATGGGACTCGTGAACACGAACAGGGCAGAGCAAACTACGGCATCGTCATCGGCGGCAGAGCCCTCGCGAGCGCAGAACTCCGAGGGTGAGTTTGTGCTACCCGGGGCGTTTGCGCTCCATCACGGCGGCAGGCTCGAGAATGTGCGCATAGCCTGGCGCCTCGTTGGCCCCCCTGCAGCACCGCTGATCGTTGTGGCCGGCGGCATCTCCGGTCACCGGCGCGTCTTTGCCGAGCAGGACGACGGGTCCGCATGGTGGCAGGACATTGCGGGTCCGGCTCGCGCCTTGCCGACGCACGCCTTGCGGGTGCTGGCGTACGATTATCTCGGTGGCAGTGGTCGCACCACCGCGCCCTTGCCCGGGGAAAACTTTCCGCCGGTGTCGACCTATGACCAAGCGGAAGTGCTCAAGCACCTCCTCGATCATTTAAGCATCGACCGTGTGCGCTGCATCGTCGGTGCGTCGTACGGCGGTATGGTTGCCTTGGCCTTTGCCGAACGCTATCCGCAACGCGTGAACCAGTTAATGGTGATGAGTGCAGCGGAGCGCACAAACCCGATGGCGACAGCCTGGCGATGCGTTCAGCGGCGGACGGTGCGCTTTGCCATCGAGGCGGGACAGCCGGCTGGTGGGCTCGCGCTCGCGCGGGCGCTCGCCATGGCGACCTATCGCAGTCAAGCCGAGTTTGCCACCCGCTTTGACGGTGAGCCGCGACTCGAGAACGGCAGATTCGTGTTTCCGGTGGAAGACTATTTGCTTGCTCGGGGTCGCGACTACGCGGCGCGGTATCAACCCGATTCGTTTTTGCTGCTGTCCGAATCGATCGATCTGCATCGCGTCGATGTCACCCGAATCATCATACCGGTGCTCGCTATCGGCGTTCGCGAGGATCAACTCGTGCCGATCGAGGACATGCGCGAGATGGTTCGACGCCTGCCGCGAGGCCAGCTTGTAGAAATGTCATCGTTATACGGTCACGATGCGTTTTTGAAAGAGGCGGCCAAACTCGCGCCGCTGCTCGCCACATTGACTGAGGATGTCGTATGACTCGTCTCGACCCACGAACCGTTGCCGTGCGCGCGGGCTTGGAATCCGATGCCGCCACCGGCGCCGTGGTGCCGCCCATTCATCTCAGTTCGACGTATGCCTTCCCGTCGTTCGGCGTGAAGGGCAAATATGATTACTCGCGCTCCGGCAATCCGACCCGTGACTTGCTCGGTGAGGCCGTGCGTGAGCTGGAGGGGGGCGCAGGCGCTGTCATCACGGGATCCGGGATGGCGGCGATCGCGCTCATTGGTCAGGTGTTGCCGCGAGGTTCACGCGTTGTGGCGCCGCACGATTGCTACGGCGGTACGTTTCGTTTGTTCAATGCTTGGCACAAGCGGGGCGATTTCGCGGTGGAGTTCGTGGACTTCGGCAATCCCGAAGCGCTTCATGCCAGCCTACGCACACCCGCAGCGCTGGTGTGGATTGAAACGCCGAGCAACCCATTGCTGCGCATCACGGACATCCGTGCGGTAGCGGCCGCCGCCAAGGCCGTGGGCGCGCTGTCGGTGGTGGACAATACATTCATGTCGCCTGTGCTGCAGCGGCCGTTGTCGCTTGGAGCTGACGTCGTGGTGCATTCGACCACCAAATACCTAAACGGACACAGTGATGTGGTCGGCGGTGCGGTGGTGGCCGCCCGAGAGGAACTGCACCAGCAATTCGCTTGGTGGGCCAATGCGCTCGGTATGACGGGCGCCGCGTTCGACAGTTTCCTGACCCTGCGGGGTATCCGAACGCTGCATGCGCGCATGGCGCTGCATGAGAGTAATGCGGGCGCATTGGCACAGCACCTCGCTGCGGCTCCTGGCGTGCGAAAAGTGTACTACCCGGGCTTGCCATCGCATCCGGGTCACGCCACCGCCAAGTCGCAGCAGAGCGGCTTCGGTGCAATGCTGACCATCGAAATCGAGGGTGGCGTAGCCGCTGTCGAGCGTTTCCTTGGCGCGTTGGAGCTGTTTTCCTTGGCTGAGTCCTTGGGTGGCGTGGAAAGTCTTATCGCGCACCCCGCGACGATGACCCACGCTGCGATGGAGCCCGCTGCGCGGGCCGCAGCCGGACTCGTCGATGGACTCCTGCGGCTGTCGGTCGGTATCGAAGCGATAGAGGATCTGCGGGCCGATCTCGATGCCGGCCTTGCGGCGCTGCGCAGCTAACTCAGCTTTGCCAGAATCGCATCGCCCATGCCGCGGGTATTCAGCACCGCGGCAGGCGCCGCGGCGAGGTCAGCGGTCCGCGCGCCGGCCTCTAGCGCTGCGTTGACGGCAGATTCGATTTGCAGCGCTTCCGCTTCGAGTCCGAGTGAATGGCGCAGCAACAGCGCTGCACTCAGTAT
>VEQP01000054.1 GCA_018883185.1 Nevskiaceae bacterium
CTCCTGCGGATCAAGCGCAAACCAAGCCTCAATGCCGCCCTGCTCCACAGCCGCCGCAGCGCGCTCGATGAGTTCACTCGTTCGCGGATGCAACTCGCCGGTGAGCTTGTGTACGAACAACGGGATCGGCACGCCCCAGGTCCGCTGGCGCGAAATACACCAGTCAGGCCGCTTCTCGATCATGCCGGTGATGCGCTGCTCGCCCCAGGCCGGCGTCCACACCACCTGCTTGATGTGCTCAAGCGCACCAGCGCGTAGACCCTTTTGATCCATGCTGATGAACCACTGCGGCGTGGCGCGGAAGATCACCGGGGTCTTGTGTCGCCAGCAGTGCGGATAGCTATGCCGATAAGGTTCGTGGTGGACCAGTGCGCCACTCTCGCGCATCAACTCGATGAGCTTTTGACCACCTTCGTCGATCTTTAGACCTTCTACAATCGGCGTGCCCGGCATGAAGCGCCCCTCGCCGCCGACTGGGTTGCGCACCGGCAGGCCATAGCGCTGACCGACCACAAAGTCCTCCTGACCGTGGGCTGGAGCCGTGTGCACGGCGCCCGTGCCGGCATCGAGCGTGACGTGATCACCGACAATGACGGGCACCTGCTTCTCTGCGAGAAACGGATGCTGCAGCAACGCGCCCTCGAGGGCTGCACCGCTAAACCGAGCGCGCACTTGAAGATCAGCTGCCGTCAGCCCGTACCGCGCGGAGACCTGCGCGAGCAAGCCTTCGGCAATCACGAGCGAGCGCGCCGGCCGTGCCCCACCCGACGGCGTGTCGACCAGCACGTAATCGATCTGCGCGCCGAGCGCGACCGCCTCGTTGGCGGGCAAGGTCCAGGGCGTCGTTGTCCAAATCACGATGGCGGGCGTCGCAGCCCCTGGAACCAAAGAGACACTCGCTCCGATGCGCGCGAGGAATTCAGCCGGGTCGGCTGCGCGGAAGGCAACGTCGATGGCTGGCGAGGTTTTGTCTTCGTACTCGACTTCGGCTTCGGCGAGTGCCGATCGACAGTCGAGACACCAATGAACGGGCTTTGCGCCTTTGTACAAATGACCATTGCGGACGATGCGACCAAAGGCCCGCAGTTGCTGCGCCTCATAGGCCGGGTCCATGGTGCGATAGGGCCGCTGCCAGTCCCCGAGTACGCCGAGTCGCTGAAAATCCTCACGCTGCTGAGCAACCTGCTCTTCGGCGAACGCGCGGCATGCCGCACGAAAGGCGTTGACATCGAGCTTGCCCCCCGGTCGACCGTGCTTCTTTTCCACCGCATGTTCGATCGGCAGACCGTGGCAATCCCAGCCTGGAATGTAGGGCGCATCGTACCCATCGAGGGTGCGGGACTTGACGATGATGTCCTTGAGAATTTTATTGAGTGCGTGACCGATGTGGATGGTGCCGTTGGCGTACGGCGGACCATCGTGCAGCACGAACCGCGGTCGGCCCTGCGCAATGCGGCGCAACGCCCCATAAGTATCATCGGACTGCCAACGTGCGACGAACGCGGGCTCGCGCTGTGCCAGATCGGCCTTCATGGGGAAGTCCGTCTGCGGAAGATTGATCGACTGCTTGTAATCGCTCACTGTTGATCCCGTTTACTCAATCCGAATATCACGCACAGACCCGACGGCGAGCCGTTCGCGCGCCGCCACCTCGTCTGCACGCATCTGTACCACGAGCAGCTCTAGGCTCTCGAAGCGCAACTCGGCGCGCAAGTGCGCCACAAATTCGACTTCCAGCTCGAGACCGTAAAGGTCACCTACAAAGTCGAACACGAAGGTTTCGAGCAAGGGCTCGACTCCGCCTACGGTCGGGCGCGTGCCGAGACTCGCCACACCGCCCCGCGCCGCCGGACCGATCCCGTGGACACGCACGGCAAATATGCCACCCAAGGGCGAGCGCCGTCGCCGCATACGGATGTTAGCTGTCGGAAAGCCCAAAGTGCGGCCGAGTTGCTGTCCGCCCACCACCCGCCCACGCAGGCTGTACGGCCTGCCGAGCAAACGCGCGGCGCGATCGAGTTTGCCAGAGGCCAGCGCTTGGCGTAGCGCAGTACTGCTGATGCGCTCGCCATCGAGCTCCACCGGCTCGATCACCTCGACACTGAAGCCATGTTGGCGCCCGGCGGCACGCAGAAACTCGGCGTTTGCCTCGCCCTCACGACCGAAGCGAAAATCATGGCCGACCACAAGTCCGCTGACGTTGAGCGTCGAGGTCAGTAGCTCGACGAAGCTCGCGCCGCTTAGTAACCGCAGTGACTCATTGAAGCGCAGCAGCATGAGTGCATCGATGCCGGTCGCCTGCAGAATCCGCCAGCGTTCGCGAAAGTTCGTCAGCCGCGCGGGCGGATCGCCGGCTTGCAAATATTCGCGTGGCAGCGGCTCGAAGCTCAGCAGGATCACCGGCCGCTGCTCCCGAGCGCCTCGGTCGAGGGCAGCGCGGATCAGGGCCTGATGACCGAGATGCAGGCCATCGAAGCTACCGATTGTGACAATCGCCCCGCGATGACGCTCGCGCACGTTGTGCGGACCGCGGATCAGTTGCATTACGGCCGCCCCCGAAGTTGCGGCAAGCGCATTCCGGCAAGCCACAGGGCCGCGCCGTAGACCACGGCAGCGGCCGCAATCGTCGCTGATAGATACGCCGCGCGCTCGATCGGCGTGTGCGCGAGCCACTGCGCAAGCGGCGGCGTGACCAGCAGCAACACCGCCGCCATGGCGGCATTGGCAATCATCACCTGAGAGAGCAAACGCCCCCACCCGGCGGCGGGTGCGTAAACCCCTTCACGTTGCAAGCCGCGCCACAGCAAGGCGCTGTTTACCGCCGCCGAGATGCAGGTGGAGGTGGCGAGCAGCACGAATGGCGTGGCAAAGCCTGCGTAATGGGCGGGCAACACGACGATCAGGTTGATGCCCATGTTCACCCCGAGCGCGATCAAACCGACTCGCACCGGCGTACGCGTGTCTTGCCTTGCAAAATATCCGGGCGCCAACACCTTGACGAGACTGAAGCCGATCAAACCCCACGAGTAGGCCATCAGACCGTACTGGGTCATCTGTACATCTCGGTCGCTGAATTGTCCGTAACCGAAGATCGTCGCCGTGATGGGCCCGGCCAGAACGAAAAGACCCACCGCGGCCGGCACCACCACCAGCACGACGAGCCGCAGCGCCCAGTCGAGCGTCGCCGAGAAGCGCGCAGCATCGCCGCGCGCGTGTTGGGCCGAAAGCCCCGGCAGGATCACCGTGGCGAGCGCGATCGAGAATACTCCGAGCGCAAACTCCATCAGCCGATCGGCGTAGTACAGCCACGCAATACTGCCGGTGACGAGAAACGAGGCGATCACCGTATCGAGCAGCAAACTCACCTGTGCCATCGAGGAGCCGACGATTCCGGGCAGCATGAGCTTGCCGATCCGTCGCACACCCTCCGCCGCCGGACGCCAGCGAGGCCAACTGAGCAGACCGAGACGTGCCACCGAAGGCAACTGAAAAACCACCTGCAGCAGGCCCGACACAAACACGCCGATCGCGAGCACCACGCCCGGGTTTTCGGCATTCACGGCAAGCACCAGCGCAAAGAAAATCATCACGAGGTTCATGACCACCTGCGTGAAGGCCGGGACGGCGAAACGTCCGTAACTGTTGAGCACGCCACTGAGCAGCGCCGTCAAGGAAATGAACAGCAGGTACGGGAACGTCCACCGCAGCATCTGCACGGCCAGCTCGTACTTGCCGGCCTCTTGGGTGAAGCCGGGCGCGAAGAGCAGGATGATTACCGGAGCCGCCAATACCCCGATCGCCGTAACGACCGTCAACACGACCCCGAGCGTCCCGAGCACATCGCCCACGAGCCCGCGCACCTCCTCGGCCTCGCGGCGCACCCGGTATTCGGAAATGACCGGCACGAAGGATTGCGAGAACGCCCCTTCGGCGAACAAGCGACGCAGGAAGTTCGGGATCTTGAAGGCCACCAGGAACGCATCCATGAGCGTTCCGGCGCCGAAGGCCTGCGAATAGACCATGTCGCGCAACAGGCCGGTGACCCGGGAAAGCAAGGTGGTGAGGCCCACCACCGAGGTACTCTTGAAAATCGCGCGACTCATGACCGTCCGGGCTGCAGGCGCCGCCGCGAACTATACCGGAGCGCGACCTCATCGGCGTTGACAACCCCCCGTCCCGCAACCAAAATACGCGCCTTTTTCGACCCAGAGCAACCACGTGGCCAACACCAAATCCGCTGAGAAAGCCGCCCGGCAAGCCGTCAAACACCGCGCCCGCAATATCACCCTGCGCTCGCGCTCGCGTTCGGCGATCCGCAAGGCCGTCGATACCGTGGCCGGGGGCAATAAAGCCGAAGCCACCGAAGCGGTGAAGACCGCGGGGTCGCTGGTCGATTCGCTGGTCAACAAGGGCCTCGTTCACAAGAACAAGGCTGCGCGCCATAAGTCGCGCTTGGCAGCGAAGCTCAAGAAGCTCGCCTAAGAATCCTGTTTAGCGGCTCGATAGAGCCTTAGCGACGGTGCGCAGGGCGCGCGGTTGCTCCGGAAGACCGGCCCTTGGGCCGGTTTTTCTTTTCTTCTGTCGCCTCGAACGGCAGTCCAGGCACCCAGGCGGGCTCATCGTCTTGCGTGGCCCCAGACGGTCGACTGCCGATGCGCCTCACCGCAGAACGCCGCGCGTCCGAGGCGCCGCGCGCGCTCAGCACGCCAGCGGCCTGCAGCGTCGATTCACGCGCGCTGTCTCGCGCCTCCACCGCCAGCATCAACGGCACGCGAGCCGGACTGCGCGCGACTTCACGCCAATCACGACCTTCGGGCCAGGGTTCGAGTGCCCCGACGAGCGCCCAGAGCAGATTCAGCGAGCGGCTGTGGCCCGCCCGACGCAGCGCGAGATACGCCTCGAGAGCACCCCGCTCGCGCAACTCCCGACTGCTGCGTATGCCCACAGTCGCCAGTAACGCCTCGGCCCTAGGGCCGAGATTGCGCAGATCGCAAATCCGCAGCTGAAGTTTGCCTGCGGCCAATCGGCGCCTCACCTTCGCGTTGCGCTCAACCATCCTTGCCCGCGGTATCGGCACCGCCGGTCGGGTCATCCGCTTCTGCGGCTGCTTGCGCGGCTTCGAGGAAGCGCATGACCTCCTCCGTCAAATCCTTGGTGCCCGCACCCGTGGCGCCGGAGATCAGGAACCACGGACCCTTGTGGCGCAGCGCGCGCACGATGGCCTTGGCACGCTTTTCGGCTTCCTTCTCGGGCAGCAAATCAGCCTTGTTGAGCACCAACCAACGCGGTTTCAACGCCAGATCTTTGGAGAATTTCTTGAGTTCGGCGACGATCGAGCGTGCATCACGTACCGGATCGGCCTCGGGGTCAGGCGGCGAGATATCGACGAGGTGCAGCAACACCCGCGTCCGCTGCAGATGTTTGAGGAAGCGAATGCCGAGCCCCGCCCCCTCCGCCGCGCCCTCGATGAGCCCGGGAATATCCGCCATCACGAAGCTGCGATGCTCGCCGCAATACACCACGCCAAGATTCGGGTGCAGCGTGGTGAACGGATAATCGGCCACTTTCGGCCGCGCGGATGAGACGGCGCGGATCAATGTCGACTTGCCGGCATTCGGCAAGCCGAGCAGCCCGACGTCGGCAATGACCTTGAGTTCAAGCTCGAGCAGGCGCTTTTCGCCGGGCAGACCGGGGCCAAACTGCCGCGGCGCCCGATTGGTGCTGGTCTTGAACTTGGCGTTACCCCAGCCGCCTTTGCCCCCCTGCGCGACCTGCAGCACATCCCCGTCGCGGACGAGATCACCCAGCTGCTCGTGGGTTTCTGAATCGCGCACGATGGTGCCCACCGGCACTGGCACGTAAAGATCCTCGCCACCACGCCCCGTGCAGTCGTTGCCGCTGCCGCTATCGCCCGATTGGGCTTTGAACGTGCGCTCGACGCGAAAATCCGCCAGGGTGTTGATGCCAAGCGTCGCGCGCAGGAACACGCTGCCGCCATGGCCACCGTCGCCACCGTCCGGTCCGCCGAACGGCATGAATTTCTCGCGGCGGAAGCTCAAACAGCCTCGTCCGCCGTTACCGGCCTGCACCCGCATGCGGGCTTCGTCGACGAATCTCATGGGGCGATACTCTGCCGCAAATTAACCTTGGGACCCAAACGAAAACCCCGGCACTCGGCCGGGGTTTGCGTGCTCCTGCCTAGCGAGGCCGGATCAGTCTGCGATGACGCTGACGAACATCTTCTGCGCGGCGCCGCGGCGCTTGAAGGCCACCTTGCCCTCGGCCAACGCATACAGCGTGTGGTCGGTGCCGATGCCCACGTTCTCACCCGGGCGGTACTGCGTGCCGCGCTGCCGAATGATGATGTTGCCTGCAGCCACCTGCTCGCCGCCAAAAGCCTTAACGCCGAGGCGCTTGCTGTGGGACTCGCGGCCGTTCTTGGTACTGCCGCCTGCTTTTTTGTGTGCCATGTGTCGTGCTCCGCTCGATCAGCCGGCGCTGATGCCGGTGACTTTGATTTCAGTGAATTGTTGACGGTGGTTCTTCATGCGCAGGTAGTGCTTGCGACGACGGAACTTGACGATGCTCACCTTGTCGCCCTGACCGTGGCGCTGCACCGTCGCAGACACTGACGCGCCCGCGAGCTTCGGAGCACCGACCTTAACGGCGTCACCCGAACCAACGAGCAAAACGTCGTCGAACTTGACCTCAGCACCCGGCTCGGCGGTGAGTTTTTCGATGCGCAGCACGCTGCCTTCCTGAACCCGATACTGCTTGCCGCCCGTGGCGATGACCGCGTACATGATGAACTCCACCCGGAAAAGGTCGCGCATTCTACTGGCGCACCTGCGGCGGGTCAAACCCGTATTGGCGCTCCAAAACGTTGGCCCAGCAAGGGGTTAGATCGGCCCCAATGGCCGCCCTGCGCCCCGAACCGCCATTCGCCCCCGGCTGAGCCCCGGTTCGGCTACGATGCGCGCCGATGCCTACGCTTGCCACTGTGAAAGATTTGGTCCGCGCCGACCTCGGCGCCGTGGACGCCGTCATCCGCGCCAGCATGAAGAGCACGGTCGGCCTCGTCGACCAGGTCGCCGAACACATCATCTCGGGTGGCGGGAAGCGGCTTCGTCCTCTGATAGTGCTGCTCGCCTCGCGGGCCTGCGGCTACCGCGGATCCAGCCATATCGACGCGGCGGCTTTCATCGAATTCATCCATACCGCCACACTCCTGCACGACGATGTGGTAGACGGGTCGTCACGCCGGCGCGGACGGGATACCGCCAACGCTGTTTATGGCAACCAGGCCAGCGTCCTCGTGGGCGATTTCGTCTACTCGCGTGCCTTCCAGATGATGGCCGCAATCAGCTCACAGCGGGTCATGGAGATCATGTCCGAGGCCACCAACGTGATTGCCGAGGGCGAGGTCCTGCAACTGATGAATGCCGGGGACCCCGATACAACCCAGCAGCGCTACCTCGAAGTGATCTACCGCAAAACAGCGAAGTTGTTCGAATCGGGTGCCGAAGTCGCCGCAGTGATCGCCGGCGCGAGCCCCAGCCAGCAGCGGGCGCTCGCCGACTACGGCAAGCACCTCGGCACGGCCTACCAGCTGATCGACGATGTGCTCGACTACCGCTCGAATCCCACCGAGCGAGGCAAGAATCTGGGCGATGACCTCGCCGAGGGCAAGCCAACCCTCCCGCTGATCCAGGCGCTGAAAAAATCGACCGATGCAGGCGTCCGCGACCTAATCCGCAGTGCCATCGAACATGGCGGCCTCGACCAGCTGGATCTCATCGTCAGCACAATTGAATCGACCGGGGCGCTTGAGTACACTCGCGCCCTCGCTCAGGACGAGGCCGACCAGGCGTTAACAGCGTTGCAAGCGCTGCCCGAAACGCCCTACAAGCAAGGCCTCGCATCGCTCGCCCGGTTCGCCGTCGAGCGGTCTGCCTGAAGCAGCCGATCTAATCGGGATGTAGCTCAGCCTGGTAGAGCACTACGTTCGGGACGTAGGAGTCGGAGGTTCAAATCCTCTCATCCCGACCATCTCCCGCCCAAAGAAAAAAGTCAGTTAGCGTGACTGTGGAACTGGAACAGTTACTCTTCACCGCGCTAATCAGCTTTGGGGGCGTCGCGCTGTTATCTTTCGTCGCGCGCCGTCACGCCAAGGATCAGCCCGCGACAAGCGATCAGGCGGTTGTTGAACGAAATGCCACCGCATACAAAGTCGTGTCGGGACTTTTTCTCGGCAGTCTGATCATTCCAACGTCCTTCTACTACCTGTTCGGGGTAGACGACAACGAAGCCTGGCCGGCGGTGACGGGGTTTCTGCTATCTGCCATCCTTCCTGTCGGCTATCTCAGCTTGCGAAAGCTTCGTGGCGGTCCAGGCTTCAACGAATTCCTGCGCTACGGCGAACTCAAAGACGGCTGGCCACGGAAATGGCAGATCTCAGTGTTTGCTTTTTGGCTCGTATTTGTGGCGGCGGCCGTCATCGCCAGTCTTTTGATGACCAAGTAAGATGACAGACTATGTCCTTTCGTTCGCATATTCGCCCTTTCGTTGACTCGGAGCTTGTGCAGGCTCGCCACATGCGCCTAGCGCAAGATTACGACGCCGAGTTCCGCCATCTCGAACGCGCGCATATCCTCGGACAAGCGTCAACCATCGAGCATGTACGAGTCCACGCCCTGATGTTTGCGTGGGCTCTGCGTCAACGGAAAGCATCCGAAGGCTTGGGGCAAATTCTGCGCATTATCGGCGCGGCGACAAAAACGGCTCTCGGCTTAGTACCGATGGGTAACACGGGCGGTAGCAATGTGAGCCCGTTCAAGCCCATGCCGATACCCACGGACCTACAACGCATCCTTGACATGGCCCGCTAGCGAACAACGCCCCACCACCTCGTCCCGAGCATCCCCCGCCCGAAGAAAGCCGTCGACACCATGAATGAGAATGAACGAAGCACTCGACTCGTAGAGAGTTTCTACGCCGACATTTGGAACAGACACGACAAGTCGGCGATTCCAACGCTGCTCTGCGCTGATTTCACCTTTCGCGGCTCGCTAGGGCCCAGCAAAGTCGGTCACGACGAGTTCGCCGGTTACGTTGATTTTGTTCATGACGCGCTGGGCGATTATCGCTGCGACATTCAGGACTTGGTGGTCGATGAGAATAAAGCGTTCGCCAAAATGCTGTTCTCTGGGATTCATCGCAAGACATTTTTGGGCTACGAACCGACGTCACTGCGCGTGGCGTGGGCAGGCGCTGCGCTATTCACTTTCAAAGAGGGGATGATTTCCGATCTTTGGGTGCTCGGCGACCTACATGGGCTGCATCAATTGCTGCAGCGTAATCGCGACAGCAAGCTGTAAGCAGGCGATCTCGAAGGCACGGGCATCGCCCGGGCGTGCCACAACGACAACCGCGGAACCTGTTATTTTTTCGGCGCCGTGGGCCTGCTTCGACGATGACGCCCTGCTCCCGGATGGTCTCGCCCTGGGCGGTTTCCGTGAGGACCAGGCGGCCCGTGGCGACGTCGAAGTAGCGAACGAAAGCGATCTGCGGGGAGTAGAGGTAGGCGACCTTGCGGCAGGCGCCGCCATCGACCACCGCGCTGCCCTGATCCTCGACGGTGCACTGGCGGCTGTCGCGATTGCGGAAGAAGGAAAGGTTCTCGGTGACGTTCGCGCGCAGGCTGCGGATCTGGTCCGCCTCCATCAGCGACATGCTCCAGCGGGTGGCGTCGGCCGGATCGTGCACCTTGGCCCAGCCGTCAAAACCGTCGAGCACCGTCGTCTCGACGCGCTTGGCCGCGGCGATGACGCTGCGCTGGCGGCTCGGCTTCTGGAAGATGATCTCCACGCTCACCGGCCCCGTGTCGGACGGCTTGCCGCCCTCCTCCAGCGTGAGCTTGCCGACGTAATGCAGGGAGGTGACCCGGTCGAGGGC
>VEQP01000008.1 GCA_018883185.1 Nevskiaceae bacterium
TCAACGCGGGCGGCGCGCTGAAGGCGAGTGGTGCAACGGGTGTGCGTCTCGCCTCCGCGAAGGGTGCCTCGGTCGAGTCCAACGCGTCGACGGGAGCGATCAACGTGACGGGTGCCGTGACGTCGACGAGCGCAGGCGTGACCCTCAGCGGCCGCGACGGCGTGACGAGTGGTGCGGTTGATGCGGCGACTGCGGCAACGATCAATGCAGCACAAGGCGCGGTGACGGCTGCGGCGGTGAACGCGGGCGGTGCACTCAATCTGAACGGATCGACGGGTGTGTCCGTGTCGTCGCTTAAGGGCACGGACGTGAGCGTGGGCTCGAGTGCAGGTAACGCCAGCGTGGGTGCGGTTACCGCGCGTACTTTGGCTGTGAGCGCGGCCAAGGACATCACCCTGTCTGGAGCGGTGGCTGCCGAGCGCAGCGCAAGTTTCAGTGCCGGCGGTCGCTTTGCGAACACGGCTGCGGTTCGGGTAACGGGCGCCACGGCGGGCAGCAGTGCGATCGAGATTCGTGCGGCCGATGCGGAGGTAGGCGCGGAACTCGCCGCGCGGGGTGCGGGGCTCACCGTAACGGCCACCGGCGCAGGTGGAGTGGTGGTGGGCGATGGTGTCAGTGCGCCATCGGCTGCGATGCAGTTAAGCAATGCCGAAGTGCAGCGCATCGATGCCGGCAGTGTAGCGGTGCGCTCGGGCACGAGCGCTGCCGAGGGGCGTGACGTTGTGGTCGGCGATCTGTCGCTCGATCGAGCGAAGATTCCACAGTTGGTGCTCGCCACGGGCAAGGGTGGGCAAGTGCGTGTTGCTGGCGTGGTGCGCGGTACGGGAGCGCCGGCCGTCAGCATTGGCGACTCGTCCGCTCGTCCTGAGGGTATCGAGATCACCGGCGCACTCGGCGCCAATGATGCCCCGCTTGGTACGGTGCAGTTGCGCTCGGGTGGCGACATTCTGATCGGCACCCAAGGCTTTGTTGAGGCTGCGCGAGCGGCGACGGACAAGACGACGTTCGATGTGCAGTCGGCATCAGTGAGCAATGCGGGCACCGGAAACACGGGACGTTTGTTCCTTGTCGGTGGCGCAACGGCGTTCGACGCACCCGGATTCATCCTGCAGCAGAACACGGGCACCTCCGGCAACAACGGTGATGGTCTGCGCATTGGCGTGGCGGCTGGTGAGGTGAGTGCGACCTTTGCGAATGGCGTGGCGCCGCGGCGGATTGCTGTGTTTGGCAGCGTGGTGGACGCAGACGGCAAGGTACTCACGTCATCGAGTGCTGCGGTAGCGAAGGGGTTATTGCCTGCGAACGTGACGGCCAATGAAGTGTGGCGGTTGAATACCTGCATCATCGGCACCGGTGCAGCCTGTGCGGCGACGAACTTGCTGCCGCCGCCGACACAGTTGGTGCAGCCGCCCGTTGCGCCACCGCCGCCGCCGCCGGCGACCCCGAGCACGCCGGCCTCTCCCACCGCGAGCACGGCGCCTCGCGCGACGAGCACGGGCAGCTCGGGCAGCAGTTCGAGTGGCTCGAGCGGCAGCTCAAGCAGCTCAGGTAGCAGCTCGGGCAGCAGCAATTCAGGCAGCTCCAGCAGTGGTTCGAGCAGCAGTTCCAACAGTGGCTCAAGCAGCAGCTCCAGCAGCGGCTCTAGCAGCTCCGGCAGTTCCAGCGGATCCAGTGGATCTTCCAGCGGATCTAGCGGCTCAGACGGGTCGGGCAGTTCGGGTGGCGCGGATGGTGGCTCGGGCAGCAGCTCTGATGAGCAGGGCGCCGCCGAGGAAGAGAGCGCCGCCGAGGAGACACAAGAGCAGGAGCCGACCGAGGAAGAAGAGCAGGCCGCGAGCGAGGAGGAGGCGACGGAGGAAGCTGCGGCGCAGATCGCTGATGCGGGAACGCAGCAGGAAGAAGAGAGCCTCAAGCCGCTCGAGGTGGATGCGGGTTCGCGAGATCTGCTGCGTCCTGACACGGACGGCGGTATCCGCGAGCCAGGCGTCGGCTCTGCCAATGAGGACCTCTGGCCGCAGGAACCGCTGCCGACGCCTCCGCCCTCGCCATGACACACGCGGTCTGTACTCATCGACGACTTATGACGCTGGCGCTAGGCGCGCTGGCTGCGCTGTCGTCGCTCAGTGTCCTCGCCCAAGCCCCCGTGACGGCGTGGCTCAGCAAGCCGTCGGTCAATCTCGGCGCCGATCCGACGGGCAAGGCCTGCACGGCGCGGCGCCTGTACGGCGATCCGCTGCTGCGTGATGCTCGTCGCGATCTCGCGTACGACATCAGTTGTGGCCGCTCGGGGGGTGTCGGTCGCATCTACGTGCTCGGCAGCCAGCCCAAAGATACCGCGCTGAAGGGTTGGCGAGATGCCGTGGCGCCGCTTTGCGTCGGCCCTAGACCGCAGGAGTGGTCGCCGGAGGGCGTGACCGCGGAGGTCAGTTTCTTTTGTGCGGGTGGCACGGCCGCCGGGCAGCGACCCGCGACCATATTGCTGGCGGCCTCGAGTCCGCGCGGATTGCTCGCCGGTGATTCGCCGCCGGCGTCGGCAGCCGTGGTGGAGCGCGCGATCCGCATCCTTGCCGGTGTCGAGCCCGAGCCGACCAAGGCTCGATCGCGCGGGCCGCGCAGTGCCCTGCTTGCCAACCTCGAAACCGTGCTTGGTAATGATTTGGCGGGCGGTGGTTTTGGCGATTTCGCGAGCCTGCGCGCTGCCGCATTCGAAAACAATTCGATGTGGCTGTTCGGTTCGGCCGAGTTGCAGTTTGCCGATGCCATTCGTATCCACGCCGGCTTGTGGCCTGAGGACTTCGCGGGTCGCGCGGACCTACAGTCCGAAAGAGCACTGAACCTCTCCAATCAACGGCGCTTCCCAGAGGCCGAACGTGCGCTCGCGGAAGCGGCGCAGAACGCGGAAAAAGCCGAGGATCTGTATCTACGTGCGAAAGTGTCTGCGTATGCAGCACTCACTGCTCTCAACGCCGGCAAGCTGGCCGAGGTTCGTGTGCGGGCAACCCAGGCTCGCGAATTCATTGACGCTTGGAGGCGTTCCGGACAGGTGGAGCGCGTTCAGGCGGATCAGACGATCGCCAGGCTGCCGGTCGCCGCGCGAGTCACCATTCTCGAATCGCAGATGCTGCGTGCGCTCGCGGTCGCCGAGTCGCGTGATAAAGGTCTCGCTGCGGGACGACCGGGCCTGGCGGCTGCGGCGGACTCGGCGGCCAATGTCGATGCACGAGCCGGTAGTTGGCTGCAGTCGGGTCTCGCGCAGGATCGTGCTGCACTCGAAATCGCCGATGGTCGCGCCGACTCGGCGGTGCGCATCCTCGAGGAGGCCTTGACTCGCTATCGACGGATCGCCACCGGCACTCGTATCGAAGCCAACTTGCTGATGGATCTCGGCGGCGCGCTGCAGGCGGCGAAGCGCGAGGAGGAGGCGCTGCAACGCTACGCGCAGGCCTTTGAGATGTATCGCGAGCAGACCGAGAATCGCGGCGTGGCGCCGATTCGGGCCATGACTTATTTGACGACACTGGCACGCAAGCTGCCCAAAGTCGCCAAGCCTGAGGAAGCGGCTGATTTATTTGCGGCGTTCGAGACCCTCGCGACACCTGCGGTCGCGCAGACGGCCGCGGCTACGGCAGCACGGCTACTCGCCGGGCCAAATGGTGGTGTGATCCGCTCTTGGCAGGATGCGGACCGCTCATTGCGTCGGGCCTTGACCCGCTTGTCGAATCTTCCGGCGGACGCACCACCGGACGTGAAGCAGACGGCCGAAGAAGATGTTGCCACCTGGCGTTCGCGCGTCGAAACGCTCGAGCAGCAGGTCAATCAGCTGTTCCCGAATTTCGGGCTCGTCACTTTAGAGCCCGTGACGCTCACGACAATTCAGGCTTCGCTCGGTCCAAACGAGCGTCTGCTGCGGATTGCGCTCGGACTCGAGTCGGGCATCGGACTGCTGATAGATCGCGAGACTGTTCGGGTATTCGAAATCGGGATTGGCGAGTCGAAGGCCGCCGAACTCGTCGGGCGGATCAAACGTTCCGTGAAGAATGAGGATGTCGATTTCGATAGCAAAGCCGCGCGTTTGCTCTTCGACGGGCTCTTTTCGAAGATCGCGCCGGAATTGATGGCTGATGGCGCGCCCGAGCGTCTGATCGTCGATGTCACCGGTGCCCTCGCGAGCTTGCCCTTCGGGGTCCTCTCCAGCGGCGGCGGAGGAGAGTCTAGCGAGGCATGGCTCGCTCGACGGTTCGCCATGATGGCGGTGCCAAGTATGCGTGCATTCGTATCGTCGCGGGCGGCAGGACCCTCCAAGGGAACAGTGCCGTTCGTGGGCTACGGTGACTTCCTGCCGTTGGCCAGTGCCACGGCCGCGCCCGCCATCACACGCTCGATCCTCAACGCGCGTCGATTGCCGTCGGGATGTGAGGCACTGTTGACTTCCGCGCTCGCCAAACTCCCGCGCCTCGCGGGCACGGCCGCGGAGCTTGAGGCCGTCAAGCGCGTCATCGGCGCGGACGATCGGAGTGTGTTGCTGCGCAATCGATTCACCGATCGGAATGTGCTCAACTCCGAGCAAGTCGCCGCGGCACGCGTGCTGATGTTTTCCACCCATGGCGTGTTCGGCACGGATTTCCCCGAGGCCGCCGGCTGTTTGCCGGATGCCGCCCTGCTGACCTCGGCGGTGTCGGATAAAGCGGGCGTGTTTTTGGATTCTGCGCAGATCCTCGATCTGAAACTCGATGCCGATCTCGTGGTGCTCTCCGCCTGTGATACCGGCAATCCGCAGCCCGTCGCGCCGGGTGAGTCGGGCCTGCCTTCGGGTGGCGATGCCCTGTCGGGGCTTGCGCGCTCGTTCTTCTATGCGGGTGCACGCAGTGTCATGGTCTCGCACTGGCCTCTTCCCGACATTTATACGGTCAAGATCATGACCGTTTTCTTCGAGCGTTTGCAGGCCGGGGATATGGCACCCGAAGCACTTCGAGCTGCACAAGTTGCGCAAATCAATTCGGGTGAGGACGACCCTTTGGTGTGGGCGGCCCTCTCCGTGGTGGGTGCGCCTCAGGCTCGCTGACTGCGCGGCGTAAGGGTGCTGGGTTAAGATCGATGTGGGGTCGATAGCGGAGGGACTTATGCGGAACATTCTCAGAAACGCCACCGTAGTGGCGCTTGGCATGCTGGGCGGCCTTGCGGCTGCGAGTGACTACATCGTGGCGCGCTCGACGGACGCCTCGATTATCAAAGGCACGGCGCTTGCGGCGGGAGCCGTGGTGCCGGCGGCGGTTGGTGCAGTGGTGACGCTCGTTTCGGCGGGCGGCGAGGTGGTGATTCTCAAAGGCACCGAAACCGGCATCAAGGTGCCGGGGCTGGCGAAGGCTGGCAGCAGCGCGGCGAGCGCTACGCTCGCGGCGCTCGTCAATCGGCCGCCACCGCGGCGCAACTTCGGCGCCATGCGCGGCAATGAGAAATGCCGCAGCGTCGAGGAGTTGCAGACCCTCGAGGCCATACTCGCGGTGTCGGAAATCGAGGGTTGCGGCCGCATGGCGCAGGCCGCCCTCGATGCGTACATCAGCAAGGCGGAAGCGGCAGCTGCGGCGACTCCTTGAGCGTTGAGCGTTTCCGGATCGCGATCGTCGGGGCTGGGCCTGGCGGTCTGAGTGCGGCCGCGCGGGCGGCCGAGCTTGGCGTGTCGCACGTGCTGCTCGAGCAGAGTCCGGCGCACGCCAACACCATCCAGCGCTATCAAAAGGGCAAGCACGTCATGGCGGAGCCCAACGTGCTGCCGCTGCGCAGTCCGTTGCAGTTCGCTGCAGGCGTTCGCGAGCGAATTCTCGACGACTGGGCGAGCGGTCTCGAGCGACTCGGGGTGAACCTGCGCTGCCAGAGCGAAGTCACACGTATTACCGGCGAGCGTGGCCAGTTCACTCTGACACTCCAGAGCGGTGAGACGCTGCATGCAGAGCACGTGGTTTTTTCCATCGGCGTGCAGGGCAATCCGCGTCGGCTTGGCGTACCGGGGGACGAGCTGCCGTGCGTGCAGTACACGCTCGATGACCCTGACGAGTATCAGGGCGAGACCATCGTCGTCGTCGGCGCCGGCGATGCCGCGATCGAGAATGCCGTCGCACTCGCGAAGCAGAACCGCGTGTTCATCGTCAATCGTGCCGAGGAGTTTGCGCGCGTCAAGGATGGCAATCTGAGCCTGATACTCAAGGCCATCGACGAAAAGACTCTCGGGTGCTTTTACAAGTCGAGTTGCGTATCGGTGACGGCGACCGAGGGGGCCGAGACGCCCTACCTGCTGACCCTGGCAACGCCGGAGGGTGATACGGCCGTACCGTGTCATCGGATCATCGCGCGCATCGGCGCTGTACCGCCGCGCAAGTTCGTCGAGTCCTGCGGCATCCGCTTTCCATCGGCCGATGCCGCAGCGCTGCCCGAGCTCAGCGCCCAATACGAGTCGAACGTGCCAGGTCTCTACGTCATCGGCGCATTGGGCGGCTACCCGCTCATCAAGCAGGCGATGAACCAAGGTTATGAGGTCGTCGGCTACATCCAGGGCGAGGCCGTGGAGCCTGCTGATGAGCCCTTGCTGGCTGAAAAGTTTGCCGCCCTCCCCGAGCGCTTGTCGGTGTCGGCAACACTGCAGCGGATGCAGCAGCGAATTGCGCTTTTTGCGGCAGTGAATCCGCTGATGTTCCGCGAGCTGATCCTCGGCAGCGCGGTGCATTGTCCGCGCGAGGGTGAGGTGGTCTTTCGCCGAAACGACTACACGAATTCGTTCTACACCATCCTCGATGGCAGCGTGCAGATCGAAATCGGCGAGGAAGGTGAATCGCGGCGCATCACCCTCGGCACGGGCCAGTTCTTCGGCGAGGGCAGTTTATTGTCGGGTCGCCGGCGTTCAGCCACCGTGTATGCAGGCGCGGGTTGTGTGCTCATCGAATCGCCGCGACGCGATATCGTCAAACTGATGAGTTCAGTGGATTCGGTGCGCTCGGTCATCGATCGTCTATTCATCGTCAGGGCCATCCAGAGCGGCTTCGCACCCAACACGCCTTTCGAGGTTCTCGAGACTATTGCCGCGCGTGCCCGACTGACGCGTTACAAACGTGACGAAGCCCTCTTCAAGGAGGGTGAGCCCGGGGATAGGCTGCACTTGATACGCAGCGGCTCGGTGGCCGTATCGCGAAACTTTGGCGGCCGCGAGGTGACGCTCTCCTACGTCGCAGCGGGCAACTACGTGGGCGAGATGGGTTTGCTCGGCCGCACCTTGCGCAGTGCGACGGTCCGCGCCGCGGTGCCGACCGAAACGGTCAGTCTCGATGCCGACACCTTTGCTGAACTCATGGCCCACAATCCCGCACTGCGCGCCGACATCGAGGCGGTCATGCGCAAGCGCATCGTCAGCAACGCCCAAACGCAGTCAAGTACCGCAGGGGGAGATTTGATTTCGTTCCTGATGCGGCAGGGGCTAGGCGAGGCAACAGACGTACTGCTCATCGACGAGTCGTTGTGTATCGGCTGCGATAACTGTGAACAGGCCTGTGCCGCGACCCACGGCGGCACATCGCGCCTCGATCGAGCCGCAGGCCCGACCTTCGCCCATGTGCACGTGCCGACCTCGTGTCGGCATTGTGAGAATCCGCATTGCATGAAGGATTGTCCGCCCGATGCGATCCGTCGCGCCCCCAACGGCGAGGTCTACATCCGCGACAACTGCATCGGCTGTGGCAACTGTGAGCGCAACTGTCCCTACGGCGTGATCCACATGGCGAGCACTCCGCCCGCGCAGCCGTCGTTGTGGTCCTGGTTGCTGTTTGGCAGCGAAGCCCGCGCGACCGAGTCGGAAGGCAAAAGCAAGGCGCCGAAGAAAGCCGTCAAGTGCGACATGTGCAAGGACCAATCTGGCGGTCCTGCGTGCGTGCGCGCGTGCCCGACGGGTGCAGCGCTACGTGTGAGCCCCGCCGAATTCGTCGAGTTCGTCAGCAGCGAGGCGGCAGAGCGCTGAGATGCATCAGTCGATCCTCGATTACGGTGGCCGGCGCTACCTGAAACTTGCCCTTGCGCTGTGCGGGCTCTCGCTGGTGCTCTATCTTTGGCATGACCCGAGATCGCCACCCAACGGTGGAACTTGGCTCGGCTACACCCTCGGCGGTGTCGGTGCGGCTTTGATTCTTTGGCTCACGGCGCTCGGCGTACGCAAGCGCAGCTATGCCTCGACGCTCGGGACCCTGCAGGGCTGGGTCAGTGCGCACGTGTATCTAGGTCTCGCCTTGCTCTGGGTGGCGACGCTGCACGCGGGCTTCCAATTCGGTTGGAACGTGCACACGCTGTGTTACCTGCTGATGGTGGTGGTAATCGCCTCGGGCCTGCTCGGCATCGTGCTGTATCAGCGATTTCCGCAGCAGTTATCGCAGAATCGCGCCCAGCAGACTGCGGCACAGATGCTCACCGAACTACAGGAGCTCGACGAGCGAACGCGGCGTGTGGCGGCGAATGCGTCGGCCGATGAGATCTCGGCGATCGATGCCAACATCGCCGGAACCCGCATTGGGGGGAGTACGGCGGCCATCTTGTCGGCGCGCGATCGATCGACGGTGCTGCTGCCAGGTGGGGCGTCGCAACCTGAGCCGAATCCGGCTCAGACCCGTATGCTCGAGTGGCTGAGTGCCCGACTGTCGGCAAGTGATGACCCGCTGCGTACGCGGGCACTGTCGGATCTGGTCTCACTGATCGGCGCTCGCCGCGCGCTGCTGCGTCGTTTGCAGCAGGACGCACGCTTACGCGGTTGGTTGTCGGTTTGGCTCTATGTGCACGTCCCTGTGACTTTCGGCTTGCTCGGGTCGCTCATCGCTCACGTGGTCAGCGTGTTTCTTTACTGGTAGCCGGCTGATGCGCATCCTGCTCAAACACCTCACCCAGACGGCTGCCGGCACCGCATCGGTGCGGGAGCAGTGGGTCGATGACAGCATCATCACCGTCGGACGGGCGACCGATCAGCGTTTGCAGAGCAACGACACACGCCTGCAACTGCAGCACGCGGAACTGCGGCTCACGGCGACGGGTTGGCAACTGGTCTGCAATCCGCCGGCGCAGGCGGTGGTCAATGACAAGGCCTGTCGCGATGCCCGACTTGTCCCGGGTGATCTCGTGACGGTCGGTCCGTTGCGTCTACGGATCGAGCCGCCCACTGTCGCGGGCGACGCGCAACTGTCGGTCGAGCGACTCGATGAGCGTGCTGCGGTGTCGGCTGCCGTGCTGCGCGGTGAGGACGCTTCGATCGGACCGCCGAAGTTGTCGCTCGCCGAGGTCGGCTGGCGCAAACGGCCCTGGGCTTGGGCGTTGTTCCTGATCACGGTGCTCGGCGGTCTCGTGTTGCCGTGGACGGCGGGCGTGCCATCCGATGCCCGTTGGAGTTCGGGTCCTTTGCACGCGGCGCATGCCTCGCTTGAGGGACGCTGTGACAGTTGTCATGTCGAACCCTTCGTGCGCGTGCGCAACGAGTCCTGTCTGGATTGTCATGCCGATCACCTACGCACGCATCTGCCTGCGGATCACCCTGCAGCCGCGCAATTCAAGGCGCAGCGCTGCACGGACTGCCATGTAGAACATGACGAACCGTCGAATCTGGTGCAGACCGACAACCGCGTCTGCACCGACTGCCACGCCGAACCTGCGCGTCATGGTGCGCGAGCCGGAGCAAAGCCGGTGACCGACTTCGCGCTCAACCATCCGCCGTTTCGCCTCAGTCAATTGAGTAGCGAGCAGCCCGCCTCGCAACTCAAGTTCACGCACGCGGCGCATCTCGATGCGCGCGGCATCAAGACGCCTGAAGGAACGGTCGTCATGCAATGTGCCGACTGCCACACACCCACCGAGGAAGGACGCGGTTTTCAGCCGATTCGCATGGAGACGCATTGTGCGTCCTGCCATCGTCTCGAGTTCGATCCTGCGGAACCTGCGCGCACGGTGCCGCATGGCGATCCCACTGAAGTGTTGCGCGTGCTGAGCGGTCACTACAGCGCCCGCTATCTTGCGGGCTATGCGGATCCGCTCGCAGGGCGCACTTCAGCCGTGCTGCCACCCGGTGTGGATGTCGCGCCTGCCGAGCGCGCGCGCCTGCTGGGCGTGGCACGCGACCGTGCCCTGCGGGTGGCGAGTGATCTCTTTGAGCGGCGAGTCTGCGTGGATTGTCATACGGTCACCCGCTCAGGCACGGCCGCGGAGCCGGCGTGGAAGGTTACATCGGTCAAGCTGGTGTCGAACTGGATGCCCAGCGCGCAGTTCGATCATGCCCTGCATGGCACCTCGCTCACGCCCTGCAGCACGTGTCACAAGGCTGAGACATCGAAGCAGGCAAGCGATGTGTTGATGCCGGCGATTGAGACCTGTCGCGATTGTCATCGCGGCACGATGGCGACCGCCTGCATCGACTGTCATGGGTTCCACGGTAAAGGACAACCGCTGTGGCAGCCCGCCACGATCAAGACGGTGCTGCGCAAGGCTAGGGCGCCGTGATCCGCAGCCCCGTGATTTCTTTGTTCGCAGCGCTCGCGCTCACGGCCTGCGGGGGTGGCAGTGGCAGCGGTGCGCCGGCGGCGGGGAGCGCGGGCGTGGTACCGCTGTCGTGCGATGGCTCCTGCGCCAATTCAAGTACGGCGCTATCGGTGACGCAGGTCGAGACCGTGATTGCCCGGGCCATCGTCGAGGCGCAGGCTCGCAACGCGCGGGCGACCATTGCCGTGGTCGATCGAGTCGGCAATGTGCTTGCCGTGTATGCGATGAATGGCGCTTCGCCGAACGTCACCGTACGCAGTAAGCAAGGTGCCGCAGACGTCGACGGTGGGCTCGAGAATGTCACCGTCGTGCCTGCGACGCTCGCCGCGATCGCCAAGGCGATCACCGGTGCTTACTTGTCGAGCGAGGGCAACGCCTTCAGCACCCGCACCGCGAGCCAGATCGTGCAGGCGCATTTCAATCCGGGTGAAGTACTCACGCCGGGTGGTCCCCTGTTTGGCGTGCAGTTCAGTCAGTTGCCCTGCTCGGATGTGGCCACGCGGTTTCAGGGCGGCGCGACAAGTGTGGGGCCGCAGCGCTCACCACTCGGTCTATCGGCTGATCCCGGCGGCTTTCCACTGTATCTCGACGGCACGCCGGTCGGGGGTGTCGGCGTGGTGGCTGATGGCGTGTATGGCCTCGATGCGAACCCGCTCGATCGTGACGACGATCTCGATGAGGCCATTGCCGTGGCCGCGACCGTGGGACTTGCTGCGCCCGAGGATCGTCGCGCCGATCGCATTACCGCCGATGGGAAAACCTTGCGTTTCAGCGATATCGAAGTCGCCGATCTGCGCGGTGGCAGCAACACGCCTCCCACGCTTGCCGCGCAGGGTGCCGCCGTGGGGCGCCTCGTGGCAGTCAGTGGTTATGCCACTGCGAGTGTTCGTGCCGGCACCGCCTTTGGTCAGAGTGCTTCCGGGATACGCGCCGACAGCCGCGACTACGCCGGCCTCGATGCCTTCGTGCTCGTCGATGCTGCGAACACGGAGCGCTTCCGGCCGCGCGCGGGCAGCGAGGCGAGCGGAGCGCTGAGTGCAGTTGAAGTGCAGCAGGTGTTGAGTTCGGCGCTGCGTGTGGCAGCACGCGCGCGAGCGCAGATACGCAGGCCGCTCGGCACACCTGCGCGGGTGAGCATTGCCGTCGTCGATTCGAACGGCGTGCTGCTCGGGCTTGTGCGCACTCGCGATGCACCGGTGTTCGGCATCGATGTGGCCGTGCAGAAGGCGCGTACGGCCGCTTTTTTCTCGTCACCCCGTGCGGCGACGATCCTGCAATCATTGCCGCCCGCGGTGTATCTCGATCGAGGTCTCGTGCGCTTGCGGGCGGTCGCTCCGGTGAGTTACCTGCCCGCGATGCGTAATCTGCTCGGAGTGCCAACCGTGCTAGGCGATGGCCAGATCGCCTTTTCGGCGCGGGCGATCGGCAATCTCGCCAGACCGAACTTCCCGGATGGGGTCGACGGCAATCCACCGGGTCCGCTGTCGAAGAGCGCAGGGCAGTGGAGTCCCTTCAGCACGGGACTGCAACTCGATCTCGTGTACAACGCGATCATCCAGCATGTCGCCTTCGTTGCGGGTATCGCGCCCGATGTACCGGCGCAGTGCGCGGGCATCAGCGGTTTTGATGCCGGGTTCAGCGCCCAATCGGTGCCGGCGCTGTTGGCGAACGGCGTGCAAATTTTCCCGGGTGGCGTGCCGATCCATCGCGGCGAAGTGCTCATCGGCGCCATCGGCGTGTCGGGTGATGGTATCGATCAGGATGACATGATCGCCTTCCTTGGCCTCGCGCAGGTGGGCTTTCCCGCGGGAGGGCCGCAGCATCCGCTCGCCTCGCGCCGTGCCGACCAACTGGCGCCGAACGGTGCGCGATTGCGCTATGTGAGTTGTCCGCAGTCGCCGTTTCTGGATTCGAGCGAGCAGGAGCCCTGTCGTGGGCTGTGAATTCACAGGCGGTAAAGCGCGCATCGGTTGGAGCCTGCTGTGCGCGCTGCCGATGCACGCAACGGCTGCCGATTTGCCCTTGAGCGATTCCGCCAACGCGCCCGAGTCAAGCGCCGCTGCGCAGCCCTGTCCGCCGCCTGAGATCGCTGAGCCGCGTCGGCGCAGCCCGCGTATTCCGGTGCTTCCGTACGAGCCCACGCCCTGCGACGCAACGCGTCTGCCCCCGTCACCACTCGAGCAAAGTGGGGCTCTTCAAGGCTTGCCAGATCGCTGGCGATTGATCGAAAGCATTGGCATCCCCGATAACTGGATCGACCCGTATCACGGCAACAACCCGCTCAAGGGCGATCGACCCATTTTTGGCGAGGACTGGTTCCTCGCGATCATTGGCGTGTCGGATTCGGTGATCGAGCCGCGGCAGTTTCCCGTGCCGGTTGGCGGGCCCGTGACCGAGAGGGCAGGTTCACTCGACACCTTCGGTGAGGGACGGCAGCAGGTCTACGCGCAGACTTTCGCGCTCGAGACCGTGCTCTATCAAGGCGATACGGTGTTCAAGCCTCCCGACTGGGAATTTCGGCTCACGCCGGCGGTGAACATCAATCATGTGGTCGTCGAGGAGCGTGGTCTGCTCAAGGCCAACGTCGATGCGCGCCGTACGCGTACGGAGTCGGCGGTGGGCTTGCAGGCCGCTTTCGTCGACAAGCACTTGCGTAATGTCTCTGATCGATACGATTTCGATAGTCTGCGAGTCGGTGTACAGCCGTTCACGGCGGATTTTCGCGGCTTCCTGCTCAATGATAGTTTGTTTGGGGTGCGCCTCTTCGGCATCCGCGACGACAACCGCTGGCAATACAACCTCGCGTGGTTCCGCCGCATCGACAAAGACACCAACAGCGGCTTGAACGATCTGATCGAGCGCGGTGCAGCGGCGCTGCGCGACGATGATGTATTCGTCGTCAACGCGTACTACCAGGACTGGCCTCGCCTCGGCTTCACCGTGCAGGGCACGATCCTGCACAACCGCAATCGCGAGGGCGGCGAACTGACCTACGACGGCAACGGCATCATTCAGCGTCCGATGTCGCTCGGCCTTGAGCGGCCGCGTGAATACGAAGTGACCTACCTTGGCGCCTCGGGCGATGGGCATTTAGGTGGCATCAACCTCTCGACCAGCGCATATCTCGCACTCGGCAACGCGAATCGCGGCGTGTTCGTCGATCGGCCTGAGCAGATCCGTGCCGGCTTCGGCGCAGCGGAGATCTCCAAAGACTTCTCTTGGATCCGTGCGCGAGCCTCGCTGGCCTGGGCCTCCGGGGATCCAGATCCATTCGATGGACGGGGTGAGGGCTTCGATGCCATTTTTGAAAATCCTTTGTTTGCCGGGGCGGATACGAGCTTCTGGATTCGTCAGCCGGTGCCGCTGATCGGGGGTGGGCGCGTGGCGCTCTCCGGCCGCAATGGCTTGCTCAACTCGCTGCGCCCCTCGAAGGAGTTCGGTCAATCCAACTTCGTCAACCCTGGGCTGCGGCTTGCAGGCGTGGGCGTAGACCTCGATCTCACGCCGACTTTGCGCGTCAGCGGCAATCTCAACTATTTGGCGTTCGACGACACGGCCGTGCTCGAAGTGGCCCGTGCCCAAGGTGGTATCGATCGCGAGATTGGACTCGATGCGTCGCTGGCCGTGATCTGGCGACCGCTGGCCATACAGAATGTGGTGGCCCGTTTGTCGGTGGCCTCGCTGGTGCCGGGCAGCGGCTACAAAGCGCTGTATGGCGATAAGACGGCGTACTCGGTATTGGGCAATCTGGTGTTGACGTACTGATGATGATCCACAGCATGCGTATTCGTCCCGCTCTCGTTGCGTCGCTCGCCCTGCTCGCGGGTGCGCTGCTCGTCGTAGATCGGGCGCACACCAGCGAGGAGAGCAAAGCCGTTCCGCGCGTGTATCGCGAGGCGCCACCTGCGCCCGCAAGGCAGACTGCGGCGGATGCCACGGCGAAAAGCGCGGGCTGTCTCGACTGTCACACCGCGACTGACCAGCCGACCATGCACGCCAACCCCGGCGTAGTACTGGGCTGTACCGATTGTCACGGTGGCGACGCCGCCGTGCGCTGGTCGGCGGGTAACGACGGCGATGCGCGGCACGGTGCCGATGCCAGCGAACGTAAGGACTATGTGTCGGCGCGCGATCAAGCACACGTACTGCCGCGTTACCCGGATGCATGGAAGTTTCCTTCGAGCGCCAATCCGGAGCGCACCTACGCGCTGCTCAACAAGGAAAGTCCGCAGTTCATCCGCTTCATGAACCCTGGCGACTACCGGGTGGCGATGGAGTCTTGTGGTGCCTGTCACGAGAAGACCATCAAGGATGCCGCGCGCAGCCTGATGGCGACCTCCACCATGTTCTGGGGCGGTGCGGCCTACAACAACGGCTTGCTGCCCTACAAGCAGTACATCCTCGGTGAGGGGTACACGCGCGATGGCCACGCCGCGATCATCGAAGGCGCGGCATCAACGCCCGAGCAGCGCGAGCGTTTCGAAATCGTCGAGAAGGTGTATCCGTTGCCGCGCTGGGAGAATCTGCCGCCGGCGGACGTATTCCGCGTCTTCGAGCGCGGTGGTCGCAACATTTCGAATCTCTTTCCGGAAACGGCACTGCCGAACGTGGCCGGAGCGATCCAGCGACTCGAAGAGCCGGGACGTCCTGATCTCAAGCAGTCGAACCGCGGGCCGGGCACGGGCGCGCGCATTGCCGTGCCCGTACTCAACATTCACAAGACGCGGCTCAACGATCCGCTGATGTGGTTCATGGGCACGAACGACAACCCCGGCGACTACCGCAACTCGGGCTGCAGCGCCTGTCATGTGGTGTACGCCAATGATCGCGATCCGCGGCACTCGGGCCCGTACGCGGCGTTCGGGCACGCGGGACAAACGCAGAGCGCGGATCCGACGATCCCGCGCGAGCGCAGCGGACACCCCTTGAAGCATTCGTTCTCGCGAGCCATTCCGACGAGCCAGTGCATGATCTGCCACATGCACCAGCCGAACATGTTCATGAATAGTTTCCTCGGCTACACCATGTGGGACTACGAGTCCGACGCTCCGTCCATGTGGCCCGAGGAGCAGCAGTTTCCGAGCGCTGCGCAGATACGCAAGGTGCTTGATCGCAATCCCGAGGGTGCGGCGCCGCGTGGCAAATGGGCAGATCCCGAGTTCTTGAGCAAAGTCAGTGAGCTCAATCCCTCACTCAAAGACACTCAGTTCGCTGACTACCACGGTCACGGTTGGAACTTCCGTGCCATCCACAAGCGCGATCGTGCAGGCAACCTGCTCGATGCCGAGGGGCGCATCGTCTCCGCGGATGATCCGCAGAAGTGGAGCAAGACGGTGCAGATGGCCTCGATTCACGTCGATGTCGGCATGCATTGCGTTGATTGCCACTATGCGCAGGACTCCCACGGCAACGGCCACTTGTACGGGTCGGTGGCCGCAGCCGTGGAGATCGACTGCAAGGACTGCCACGGCACGACAGCCTCGCGGGCGACCCTACGTACCTCCGGTCCCGCAGCGTCGTCGATCAGCAACGACCTGTCGCTGATCCGAAACCCCGATGGTTCGCGCCGCTTCGAGTGGCGCGGCGAGACACTGATCCAGCGCTCAGCGGTCACACCGGGTCTCGAGTGGGAAGTGTCGCAGGTCAAAGATTCTGTCACGCCGGGCAATGCCCACTACAACGCCAAGGCGGCGCGTGCGAAGACGATGTCCCGCGATCCGCAGGGGCAGAAATGGGGGCCGGATATTCCATGGGAGATGCTGGCCCATAACGACGACAAGATGGAGTGCTACGCCTGTCACACCTCGTGGACCACGAGTTGCGGGGGCTGTCATCTACCGATCGAGGCGAATTGGAAGACCGCAAGGCACCGGTACGAGGGCGGCGAGACGCGCAACTACGCCACGTACAATCCGCAGGTGGCCCGCGAAGATATCTTCATGCTCGGGCTGCGCGGGCCCAGTGAGGGCGGCAAGATCGCGCCCGTGCGTTCATCCTCGGCGCTCGTGCTGTCGTCGAAGAATTCCAACCGCGAGCGCATCTACGTGCAGCAGCCGCCGATCTCGGCCTCGGGCTACAGCTCACAGGCGATGAACCCGCATTATCCGCACACCGAGCGCAAGACCGAGACCAAGACTTGCAGCGACTGCCACCTCGCGCGGGGCGGCGACAACAACGCCATCGTGGCGCAGACGCTCGGCTACGGCACCCAGTTCATCAACTTCGTGGGTCTCAATGCCTGGGTGGGCACGGCGAAGGGTGTGGCTGCTGTGGAGGTGACTGAGTACGAGGAGCCACAAGCGGTGATCGGCAGTTATCTGCACCGCTATGCCTACCCGAAGTGGTATCGCGAACATCTCGCACGCGATCGTCGCCTGCGCACGGCAAGCCAGCTTTCGGGTGAAGCGGTCGGCTGCGTGCAGGTGCGTGGTGAGTATCTGTTCAGCGCCGAAGGCTCGCGAGGCCTACGCGTGCTCGATGTGGCCAGCGTCGCCAACAAGGGGTTCAGCCAAAAGATTGTCAGCGCGCCGTTTTCACCGCTCGGTCACGACACATCCGTGCCGAGCCGTAACGCCACCTGCGTCGCCTTGCCGACCACCCAGCCCGTGCATCCGGCGCGCAACGAGGGTGAGCTGATGCGCAAGGCTAACCTCGAGCAGCCCTTTTTGCCGATCTACAACTACGCACTCGTGACCGATGCCGAGGAGGGGCTGATTCTCGTCGACATCAACACCTTGGCCGACGGCGAATTCCGCAATAATTTTTTGACTCGCACGCTCACCTGGAACCCTGACGGCAAACTGACCGGTGCTCGTCAGCTCATCATTGCTGGCAATACGGCTTATGTGCTCACACCACAGGCTCTGCGGGTGGTGGATCTCAGCGTGCCCACTGCGCCGCGGTTGCTTGCCGAGCAGCCACTTGAGGACCCGCGCGCACTGGCGCTGCAGTTCCGGTATCTGTTCGTCACCACGGCGCGAGGGCTTGAAGTGCTTGATGTCACTCGACCGACCGCCCCGCGTTTAATGACGAGCGCGCAGGTGTCGCTCGCAAACGCGGCGGGCCTCACGGTATCGCGAACTTTTGCGTATGTGGCCAACGGCGCCGCAGGACTCGCGATTATCGACGTCGAGCGACCGGAGCGGCCACGCCTCGTACAATCTTGGAACGCGCAAGGTGCGCTCATCGATACCCGCGATGTGATGATCGCCTCGACCAATGCATCGCTCTTTGCGTACCTCGCCGATGGGCGTGGCGGTCTTAAAGTGGCGCAGTTGACGAGCCCGGCGAGCCAACCCAATTTCTATGGCTTCAGTCCGCAGCCGAAACCTGAGTTGATTGCCCGCTATGCCACCCGCGCGGCGGCGTTGTCCTTGTCACGCCCGCTTGAGCGCGATCGGGCTGTGGATGAAAGCGGTGGACAGGTGGCCGTGTTCGGCCGGCGCGGCTCGCGGCCATTCACGCTGGCGGAGATGCAGCGGCTGTATCTCGATGACGAGGGGATGCCGTGGTTCGTCGACGATGAGGTGAAGCCATGAGCTCGATGAGCGCAGCACGATCTACCCCGTCCCGTAGCCGCGCCATGGGCTTCGCGATGCGCTGGTTGCTGACGATGCTGCCAGTGATCGGGTTTGCCGCCGATTCGGCGAGTGCGCCGGCGCGCTTCGAGGGCGTGGCGAGCTGCGCCTCGTCCCTGTGCCACGGCTCTGCGCGGCCCTTGAGCGCGCACGACGTCCTGCAAAACGAATACGTGACCTGGTCGCAGTTCGACCCCCACTCCAGCGCGTATCGCGTATTGCTGGAGCCACGCAGTCGACAGATCGCCGAACGGATGGGCCTCGGTCCGGCGCACAAGGCGCCGCAATGCCTTGCCTGCCATGCGGAGGTGGTGCCGGCGGCACGTAGCGCTGCGCGACATCAGCTGAGCGATGGCATCGGTTGCGAGAGTTGTCACGGCGCGGCGGAGCGATGGCTGCCCACGCATCATCAATCCCCGGCAGTCAGCCACGCGGATAATCTGGCGCGCGGCCTCGTCGCGCTCGAACAGCCTCGGGTGCGCGCTGAAGTGTGCACCGGCTGTCACGTCGGTGATCGCAACCGCTTTGCCAATCACGCCATGATGGCCGCAGGGCATCCGCGACTGGTGTTTGACCTTGAGACCTACACTGAACTGTGGCGCACCAGCGGCGGGCGCGAGCACTATCGCAAGCGCAGTGCGCAACCGCCCGCGGTTTGGCTGACTGGAATCATTAGTGCCACGCGCCGACAGTTCGAGTTGCTCGATGCGCATGCGGCACGCAGCCTGAGGGCTGACTTTTCCGTTTATGCCTGCCACACCTGTCATCGTGATCTGCGTGTCGCGGCTTTCGGTGCGGCTGAGGCGGGCGCATCGCGGGCAGTCGACCCGCTGGCCGGCGCGCCCGGAGAGCTGCGCATGCAGGATGGGCAGCTGCGCTTGCTGCTGGTAATCGCTGATGCGCTGCAACTCGATTCGCGCGAGCTCACGGCGGCAACGCGGCGGCTGCAAGCGGCCTTGAACCGTGACCCCGCTCAGCTGCCTGCCGCGCTGAGCGAGGTGCGTCAAAAACTGGAGGCTCTTGGGGCTGAACTGACGCGGCGAACATGGACGCAACGCGAGTCGCGCGTGGCGTTTGACGCGTTGCTGCGTGCGGCGCGCAGCGGCAGTTTTCCGGACCCCGCAGCGGCAGAACAGGCGGCCATGGGGCTCGTCATGCTGCTTGCGGAGCTTGATCTCGATCGATCTCGCAGCGCTGAGATCGATGCGCTGTTTGCAACACTCCGCGATGACAACGCCTTCGATGGCCGCCGGTTTGCCCGCGTGCTCGAACAGTTGGAAAAGTCCGCTGCGATGAGATGAACGCGGCGTTCAGGTCAGGAACAAGGCGCCAAGGCCGAGCAGCGTTGCAAAGCCGATGCAGTCGGTGAAAGTCGTCAGGATGACGCCTGCCGACAGCGCCGGGTCGATATCGAGACGACGCAGCGCCATGGGCACGATCACGCCAACGGCCGCTGCCGCGAGCAGATTGACCAGCATGGCGGCGGCGATGATCACGGCGATCTGCCAGGTGTCGAACCACAGTACCGTGACTGCGCCGACGACAAAGGCCCATAGCAGTCCGTTGAGTCCGCCGACCGCGATTTCCTTAAAGAGCAGCCAGCGCGCGTTCGACCACTGCACCTGACCGAGTGCGATGCCGCGAATGATCAGGGTCACGGTCTGGGTGCCGGCGATGCCGCCCATCGAGGCGACGATAGGCATCAAGGCTGCGAGCGCAGCCACCTTTTCGATGGTGCCTTCGAAGGTCTTGACCACGGCCGCGGCCAGAAAGGCGGTCACCAGGTTGATTCCGAGCCAGAGCAAGCGACGCCGGGTTGAGGGCACGATGCCCGCGAAAAGATCTTCTTCGTCTTGCAGGCCCGCCATCGAGCGCACCGAGTGCTCGGCTTCCTCGCGGATCACGTCGACGACGTCATCGACCGTGATGCGTCCGAGCAGTCGGCCCTCGCCGTTGACCACGGCCGCCGAAACGAGATCGCGCTCTTGGAAGAGCTGCGCCACATCATGCGCGGCGAGCTCGGGTTCGATGCGCGCCGCTTCCGTATCGAGACTCTCGCCGACGATGTCTTCCGGGTCACCGGTGATGATCCGCGTCAGCGCGATGGTGCCGAGATAGCGATCATCGCGATCGACGACGAACAGGCTGTCAGTGCGCGGCGGCAGCTCGCCGCGCATGCGCAGATAGCGTAATACCACCTCGAGCGTGACGTCGGGTCGCACGCTTACGGTGTCGGTGTTCATCAGACCGCCCGCGCTGTCCTCGGGCCAGGAGAGAACCTTGCGCAGCCGTTCGCGATCGCGCTGGTCCATGGAACGCAGGACCTGCAGGGTTACGGTCTCGGGCAGCTCGCCAACGAGGTCGGCGAGATCGTCGAGTTCGAGGCCTTCGGCGGCGGCGACGAGCTCTTCGGTTTCCATCTCCTCGATGAGCTCCTGACGGACGCTCTCGCTGAGCTCGACGAGCACATCGCCCTCGAGCTCCGGATCAACCATGCTCCACACCACTTCGCGTTGCCGCGAGGGCACCGACTCCAGCAGCAGCGCAATCTCGGCTGGGTGCATCGCCGCCACCATGCGCTGCGCCGGGCGCAGCGTGCCGGCGTCGAGAGCTTCACGCAACGCCGCGAGCCGTGCGTCCTTGCGGCTGACGACGGTCACGAACGCGCCGAGAGCGAACTGTGGCGGTGGGTGAGGTCGGTCACTTTACCGGCGAGACGCAGGCGCAAGCGCTCGACGAGATAGACCGAGCGATGCTGCCCGCCCGTGCAGCCGATGCCGACGGTGAGGTAGCGGCGAGAGGCACGCTGGTGATCTTCGATGCGCGCCAGAATGAAATTCTCCAGATCGCCAAGTAGGCGCTCGACGCTCGGTTCCGCATCGAGGTAGTCCATGACGGGTCGATCGAGACCGGTGAGGTCGCGAAGTTCACCCACCCAATAGGGATTGGGCAGCGTGCGGGCGTCCATGACGAAATCGCAGTCGCCCGGGATGCCGTACTTGAAGCCGAACGACACCAGTGACACCGACAAGCGCCCCGACTGCCGCTGATCGATGCGTTGCACCACCATCTCGCGCAACTGATGTACGCCGAGGTGTGTGGTGTCGATGACCAGATCGGCGATCTGGATGACCGGGTCGAGCAGATCACGCTCCCGCGAGATCGCGCCCTGCAGTGTGTCCTCGAGGCGCGACAGCGGGTGACGACGCTTGGTCTCACCGAATCGACGAAGTAGTTCCGCGTCCGAAGCGGTGACGACAAGTAATTGGCAGCGCAGGCCGCTGCGTCGCAGCGTGCCGATCAGTTCCGGGATGTTGGTGAGGCCGATCGACACGTCGCGTGCGTCGATACCGATGCCGATCTTACGACCGAAGTTCGCACCATCGCGCAGCGCGTGGGAGACGAAGGTCTCGAGCATCGAAGCGGGCAGATTGTCGATGCAGAAATGGCCGAGATCCTCGAGCGCATTGAGGACCACGCTCTTGCCGGCCCCCGAGAGGCCGCTGACCAGAATGATGTCGAGCGTGGTCCCCATTGAATCTCACTGCCGCGCGCGGCGTCCCTCATCGACGTGATGATCGGTGATCTTGTCCTTACGCTTCTTGACCAATCGGTCGAGCTTGTCGGCCAGCGCATCAATGGCTTCGTACATGTTGGCGGCCTCGGCCACGGCATGGATGTCACCGCCGCTGACCTTGAGTGTTGCCTCGGCTTTATGACGGAGCTTCTCGACCGACAGCACGTAGTGTACGTCGAGCACCTGGTCGAAATGGCGAACGATGCGATCCATTTTTTTCAGGACGTACGCACGCATCGATTCGGTGACTTCGACATGATGACCCGTGACGGATATCTGCATGATGGTCTCCTGTTCTACCGTGTGTCTGTGACTACCGTGTGCCTGTTTTCTTTCGTTCCGCGGAGGATTCGATGCCGAGTCCCTCTCGGTACTTTGCCACCGTCCGCCGCGCCACCGGTATGCCCTCGGCCGACAATATCTCCGCGATCCGATTGTCGGACAGGGGCGAGCCCGGATCTTCGTCACGGATGAGTTTGCGGATCTTGGCGCGGATCGCCGTGGACGAGGTTCCTTGGCCGTCGCCGCCCTCAACCTGACTCGAGAAGAAGTATCGCAGTTCGAACACGCCCCGGGGCGTATGTAGGTACTTTCCCGAAGTCACCCGGGAGATCGTCGATTCGTGCATCTCGATGGCGCTGGCGATGTCTTTCAAGATCATCGGTCGCATGTGCTCTTCGCCATGCAGCAAAAACTCGTTCTGGCGCTGCACGATGGCTCGGGCCACCTTGAGCAAGGTTTCGTTGCGGATCTCAAGGCTTTTAAGCAGCCAGCGCGCCTCTTGCAGTTGCGTGCGCATCATGGCGTGGGCGCTGCCGCGCCCGAGCATGCCGGCATAATCTTGGTTGACTTTGACCCGCGGCAGGGTGCCCGGGTTGAGTTCGACCGCCCAGCCGCGGTCGGTCCGCCGCACGAACACGTCCGGCACGATGTACTCCGGCCGCGAAGCGCTGATGACCGAGCCCGGCCTCGGGTGACAGGCGCGCACCAGGGCCACCGCCGCCGCCAGCTCCTCATCGTCGACTTGCAGCACGCGTCGTAGCGGTTGCAGATCGCGTTGTGCGAGCAGATCGAGATGCTGTGCGGCGATGCGGCGTGCGAGCGGCAGGGCAGGCGTCGCGGGATCCAGACGGGCCAGCTGCAGCGTGAGGCATTCGGCGAGGTTACGGGCGCCGACACCGACCGGCTCGAGCAACTGCACGAGCAGCAGCACGCGCTCGATCTCCTCTTCGTCACGCTTGATCTGAGGTTGCAGCGAGGCGCCGATTTCGGCCAGTGTTTCGGTGAGGTAGCCGTCGTCGTTGAGTGCATCGACAATGGCCGTGGCAACGATCAGATCTTCTTCGGTGAGGCCGAGCAGACCAAGTTGATCCAGCAGGTGATCGCGCAGCGTCTCGCCGCGCTCATCGACGATGTCCCGCTCGCGTTCCTCGTCATCTTCGGCGCGGCCTGCGTCACTGCCCGTGCCCGGTCGATCGGCCCAGGGCTGATCGACGACCTCGATCTCCACGGGCTCGTAGGTGTCTACCACGGGGGTCTGCTCGAGCGCGGTGAAGGATGTGGTGAGCTCCACCTCCTCCTCGGGCTCTTCCTGCTCGAGCATGACGTTGGTCTCGAGCAACTCGCTGATGTGTTGTTGCAGCTCAAGCGTCGGCATCTGCAGGAGGCGAATCGCCTGCTGCAACTGCGGGGTCATGGTCAGGGACTGACCGAGCTTGAGTTGCAGGGACTGCTTCAGCATCGGCGTACGGCCGCTCTGCGAACCTAGAGTCGGAACGACTCTCCCAAGTACACCTCACGGACCCTCGGATTGGCAAGGATTTCCTCTGCCGAACCGGACGCGATCACCACACCATCACCGATGATGTAGGACCGCTGACAAACGCCCAGTGTTTCGCGGACATTATGATCGGTGATCAACACGCCAATATTGCGCGCCGACAACTCACGTACGATGCGCTGGATATCCATTACGGAAATCGGATCGACGCCGGCGAAGGGCTCATCGAGCAGCAAAAAGCGCGGGTTGGCGGCGAGGGCTCGGGCGATCTCCACACGACGACGCTCGCCGCCGGAGAGCGCCATGCCTAGCGAGCGACGCACGTGTGCGATGCGCAGATCCGAGAGAATCTCCTCGAGGCGCACAGCGCGCGCCGCGGGATCAAGATCATCGCGCGTCTCGAGGATCGCGTTGATATTGTCCTCGACCGTGAGGCGGCGAAACACTGAGGCTTCCTGCGGCAGATAACCGATGCCCGCGCGGGCGCGGCGATGGATGGGCTCGTGGGTGAGATCCTGCTCATCGAGTTGTATCCGCCCGCCATCGGCAGGCACGAGACCGACGATCATGTAAAAGGCCGTGGTCTTACCGGCGCCGTTGGGTCCGAGCAGGCCGACGACTTCACCGGCCCCGACTTCGAGCGACAGGTCGGTGACGATGCGCCGGCCGCCATAGGCCTTGGCGAGGTGCAAGGCGCGCAGCCGGCTCACTGTTTTGGCTCCGGTGGCTTGATGGTGATGCGCACCCGGCCGGAGTCCCCGGTCGGCTGGCCGGCCTCGACGCGTTGCTGGCGCACGTTGTAGACGAGCGTATCGCCCCGAATCTCGCTGCGGCCATCGCTCAGCCACGATTGACCGCGCAGACTCACAGTGCCGACGCCCAGATCGTAAACGATGACATCGGCACGCCCGACCGCCTTGTTGCCGCTCTCGAGCCGTTGCTCGAACTCGGCTTGCTTGCCGCGGATCGTGGCGAGCGCGACGCGATTGAGTCGGAACACCACGGTTGCTTCGTCCGAGCGCAAAGCGCCGTTTTCGAGATCGAGTTTGACCTTGCCGCTCAACGTCCAGGTGGCATCGGCAAAGTCGAGTCCCGTGGCGCGAGCACGCTCGGCGGCCACGCGCACCTTGCCCTGCGTGATGATCACGTCGCGGAAGAGCAAGGTGTTGCTGCGGTAGTCCATTTCGGAGGAGGCGGCATCGAGAGTGATGTCGCCGGCCTGCTGAGCACGCAGCAGCGGGCTCGCCGCCAGCAGCAGTGCGAGCCAAAGTGCCTTACGGAGTGAAGCGGCCATGCACGTCTGCGCGAATGCGCGCTTGGTATGTTTTGAGGTCGGCCTCGAGGCCCGTACCCTCGAGGCGGTGATCTTGCAACATGATCGACACCGCACCCGGGGCGACCGCTCGCGAGCTTGCGAGGTCATAGTTCAGCTGCCCGGTGCGTATGCTCACCGGGGCCAAGGTGCCGGCCGGTTGACCGTCGAGCCGCACCTCGCCTTCAAGCAGGATGCGCTGCGCATCGGCGGGCATCCGCCCTCGCGCGGCTTGCAGATGCCACTGTGCGTCCTCGGCCTTCAGGCGCATGTCGATGTCTGTGAGCACGATGTCCCGATTCGCTGGGCGCTGCTCGATGTATGCGGCCTGCAAGGTGAACCGCGGGCGCCCATCGGCACCGGTTTCAATGATTTCTGCATCGCGCGCCGAGTATCCGCGCTCGAGCATAGTCGCTCGCGCGGCCTCGTCGGTGGTGCGCAGGTCGGTCGAACATCCGGCGAACCCCAGCATGGCGAATATCAGTGCAGCCGCACGCATGTCACATCACACCCTGTCGCAGCAGGTCGTGCACGTTGAGCGCGCCGACGAGCATGCCCGCGGCATCGACGACCGGCAGTGCGGTGATGCGATGCTGCTCCATCAGTCGCACGGCTTCGACCGCGAGCGCTTGGCTTGAGACGCTCTTGCACGGCTGGGTCATCACCTCACCCATGTGCGCGCCGTGTACATCGACACGCCGATCGAGCGAGCGCCGCAGATCCCCATCCGTGTAGACGCCGGCAGGCCGTCCCGTGGCATCGACGATCACGGTCATGCCGAGACCTTTGCGCGACATTTCAAGAAGACCCTCGGCCATCGAAGTGTCGGCCGTCACTCGCGGCACTTCATCGCCGCGACGCATGACGTCTTCGACTCGCAGCAGCAAGCGTCGGCCGAGACTGCCACCCGGGTGCGAGCGCGCAAAATCTTCGGCGGTGAAGCCGCGCGCTTCGAGCAGTGCCACGGCCAGTGCATCGCCCATGGCGAGAGTGGCCGTGGTGCTTGCGGTTGGGGCGAGATTGAGCGGACAGGCTTCCTCGGCGACGCTCACATCGAGATGCACGGCGGCGGCTCGCGCGAGTGTCGAGGCGGCATTGCCCGTCAAGGCAATCACCGGCACGCCCAGTCGGGCGATGGGTGTGAGCAGCGCCAGAATCTCCGGCGTCTCGCCCGAGTTCGACAGGGCCAGCACCACATCCCCGCGCGTGATCATGCCGATGTCGCCGTGGCTCGCCTCGGCCGGGTGCAGGAAGAAGGCAGGGCTTCCGGTGCTCGCCAGGGTGGCGGCGATCTTGCCGCCGATGTGTCCCGACTTGCCCATGCCCGTGACCACGATGCGCCCGGCGCAGCCTAGGCACAGCCTGCAGGCCTCGGCGAAGGCCTGGTCGATGCGGCTTTCTAGCGCAATGAGACCGCGAATTTCGGTGCCTAGCGCCCGCCGGCCGGCCGCAACGAGACGGCCTGGGTCGGCATCGCCGGCCCGGGTAGCCTGGGCAGTCCCTTGGGCAGGAATTGTCATGGAATGGCATCATACCGCCATGCATCCAGAGAAGGTCGCTGAACTCATACGCTCGGGTCTGCCCGGCGCCATCGTCGAGGTGCGCTCGGACGACCAGACGCATTTTGCGGCGCGCATCGTGTACGCCGAGTTCACGGGTAAGCGCAGCATCGCCCGTCATCAGATGGTGTACCGCACGCTCGGCGAGCGGGTCGGTCGGGAAATCCATGCGCTCTCCATCGAGGCGCTGACCCCCGAGGAGGCCGGCGGCACCCGTCGGCCGGCCTGAGTCCACGCGCACCATGGATCGGTTGCACATTGACGGTGGCCTCGCCCTCGAGGGCGAGGTGAAGATTTCGGGCGCCAAGAACGCGGCCTTGCCGATTCTGGCGGCCACCATCCTCTGCTCTGAGCCTGTGTCGGTCGGCAACGTGCCGCACCTGCAGGATGTCACCACGATGATCGAGCTGCTCGGTCGCATGGGCGTGACGGTCACGGTCGATGAGCGCATGCAGATCGAGGTCGATGCGAGCAGTCTCGATAAGCCGGTCGCGCCCTACGATCTCGTCAAGACCATGCGCGCCTCGATTCTCGTGCTCGGGCCGATGCTCGCGAAGTTCGGCCAGGCTGATGTGTCGCTGCCGGGCGGCTGTGCCATCGGCGCTCGTCCGGTGAACATCCATGTCGCCGGGCTGCAGGCAATGGGGGCGCAGATCGCGATCGAGAACGGCTACATCCGTGCGCGCGCTTCGCGGCTGCATGGAGCGCGGCTGGTGCTCGATACGGTCACGGTGACCGGTACCGAGAACCTCATGATGGCGGCCGTGCTGGCCGACGGGCAGACCGTGCTCGAGAACGCGGCGCGCGAGCCCGAGGTGGTCGATCTTGCCGACTTCCTGATTGCCATGGGTGCCAAGATCCGCGGCGCTGGCACCGACAAGATCATCATCGATGGCGTCGAACGGCTGCATGGCGCGGAGTTTCGCGTGCAGGCCGATCGCATCGAAACCGGCACTTACCTGGTGGCCGGTGCGATCACGCGTGGGGTGGTGCGCGCCAAAAATACCCGCCCCGAATTTCTCGACGCGGTGATCGGCAAGTTGGAAGAGGCGGGCGCCACGGTCGGCGTCGGCGCCGACTGGATCGAGATCGACATGCGCGGTCGCAGGCCCAAAGCTGTCGATCTGCGTACGGCACCGTATCCGGCGTTCCCCACGGACATGCAGGCGCAGTTTGCCGCGCTCAACACCGTGGCGGATGGCGTCGGGACGATCATCGAGACGATTTTCGAGAATCGCTTCATGCACATGCTCGAAATGCGGCGGCTCGGCGCGGAGATTCGCCTCGAAGGCAACACGGCGATCATCAAGGGCGTGCCGCGTCTACAGGCTGCACCAGTGATGGCCACCGACCTGCGCGCTTCAGCCTCTCTCGTGCTCGCAGGGCTCATCGCCGAGGGGCGCACGGAAATCGATCGGATTTATCACATCGATCGTGGCTACGAGGCGATCGAAGAAAAGCTCGCCGGCCTTGGTGCGGCAATCAAGCGCGTTCCCGGTCGGGCGTAAGCCGAGTCGCGACGGCGAGTCGTTCTAGCGCCGGATCACGCACCATTAACGGCGCGGTACCACCTGTTGCGGGGACTCCTCAACGGAAACCCGAGCCTGGCCTCGTTGACCGTTGCGCAGCACCTCAAGCGAGACGGTTTGTCCGGGCGAGGTGTCGGCGATGGCGATCAGCACCTCGCGCGCCGTGCTCGCCACCTTATCGTTGAACTTCACCACGACATCCCCGGGCCGCATGCCTGCGCGTTGCGCCGGGCCGTTGCTCGCCAGACCCGTGATCAGCACGCCACCTTTGTCGATACCGAGTCGCTCGCGATCGGCATCGGTCAAGGTATCGGCGGCAATGCCGATCCAGCCACGCAGCACGCGCCCCCGCGTGACGATTTCGCTGACGACGCCACGCACCAGATTCACCGGAATCGCAAAGCCGATCCCTTCGACGCCGAGGTTGCGGGCGATGACGGCTGTGTTGATACCGACGAGTTCGCCGCGGGTGTTGATCAGCGCACCGCCCGAGTTACCGAAGTTGATCGGTGCATCGGTCTGGATGAAGTTCTCGTAGGTGGCGAGCCCCAACTGGTCGCGGCCCACGGCGCTGACGATGCCCTGTGTCACGGTCTGCGACAAACCGATCGGGTTACCGATCGCCAGCACCACATCGCCCACCGTCAGCTGGTCCGAGCGTCCAAGGCGGATCGCGGGCAAATTGGGCAAGTCGATTTCGAGCAGGGCGAGGTCGGTGTCGGGGTCGCGGCCGACCACTTCCGCATCGGCCACGCGGCCATCGGCCAGTTGCACGCGGATCGAGGCGGCGTTGTCGATGACGTGGTGGTTGGTCACGATTTGACCCGACGGGTCGATGATCACACCCGAGCCCAGCGACTGTTGCATTCGACGCCGGTAGAGCGGTGCGAATTCACCGAACGGGTCCTGCAGAAAATTGCGCGGCACGCGCTCGTTGACGACGCGCCTGACATAGATGTTGACCACCGCCGGGGCAGCGATCCGGATGGCCGCGGCATGGCTGCCGGTCGACGACGGTCCGGATACGGGTGCGGGGGGCAGAATGATGTCCTTCGGCGCGTCCTCAACAGAAGACTTGCCGTCTGTGCTCGGTGCAGCTGACGGTGCGCCAGGCAGCACGATTTCCGTAGGCGCTTGCGCCGCTTTGCCAAAACCCAAGGCGCCGAGCAGTTCAGGGCGCCACTGCGCCGCTGCGATGAGGCCGAGAAACGCGAAGGCCAGACCGCCGACGATCGAGCCCCAGATGAATATCACCGCTTTTTGCCAGCCGCTCATCGCCGCGAACCTGCTCCTCCGAGGCCGCACGAGCGCGACCCTGCGGTGTATAATGCCCGTGTTGCGCGTTTACGTGATAGCGGTCCGCGCCTGTTGCTGGGCCAGAGAGGGGAGACGATGAGCGACGAATCTGTTGGCGGGTCCGACGCGGTCGACACCAGTCGACGCAAGTTCCTGACCGTGGCGACGGCCGCGACTGGGGCAGTCGGCGTGGGTTTCACATTGGTACCCTTCATCTCCTCCTGGAAACCCTCCGAACGCGCGCGAGCGCTCGGCGCTCCGCTCGAGATCGACATCTCCAAACTCGAGCCGGGTCAGATGATCACGCAGAGTTGGCGCAAACAGCCTATCTACGTGGTGCGTCGCACCCCTGAAGCCGTGGCGGCTCTCGCCAAGGTCGAGCCCTCGCTCAAAGATCCGAAGTCCGAGTCCTCCGAGCAGCCGAAGTACGCGCAAAACCAAATGCGCTCGATCAAGCCCGAAGTGCTGGTGCTCTACGCCGCCTGCACTCACCTCGGTTGCCTGCCGAAGCAGTATTTCACGCAAGCCGACCCCGCCATGGGCGCCGATTGGCCGGGTGGGTTCTTTTGTCCCTGCCATGGTTCGCGTTTCGATCTGGCCGGGCGTGTGTTCAACGGTTCGCCCGCCTCGGCGAACCTGCGGGTCCCGCCGCATAGTTTCGAAAGTGACTCGATGCTCGTGATTGGCGTCGATGCTGCTGCACAAGGAGCTGGCTAATGGCTGCCGCGACTGACTCCGCCGCCGGAAAGGCTGGCTTTCGTGCTTGGCTGAACAAGCGTCTGCCGGTCGATGAGTTCATGGAATCCCAGCTCATCGGCTACTTCGCGCCGAAGAACTTCAACCTGTGGTACTTCTTCGGTTCGCTGGCGTTGCTGGTGTTCGTGATCCAGATCCTGTCGGGCATCTTCCTGACGATGCACTACAAGCCCAGCGAGCTGCTGGCTTTCGACTCAGTCGAGTACATCATGCGCGAGGTCGAGGGCGGGTGGATCATCCGCTACATGCACTCGACCGGTGCTTCGTTCTTCTTCATCGTTGTTTATCTGCACATGTTCCGCGCCATGCTCTACGGCTCGTACCGCGCGCCGCGCGAACTGCTGTGGATCCTCGGCATGCTGCTGTATTTGGCGCTGATGGCCGAAGCCTTCATGGGCTACGTGCTGCCGTGGGGCAACATGTCTTACTGGGGCGCGCAGGTCATCGTCAATCTCTTCGGCACCATCCCGGTGATCGGGCCGGGCATCGTCGAGTGGATCCGTGGTGACTACGGCATCGCCGACTCCACGCTGAACCGCTTCTTCGCCTTGCACGTGATCGCGGTGCCCTTTGCCATCGCTTTCCTGATCCTCATGCATCTGGTGGCGTTGCGGCAGACGGGCTCCAATAACCCCGATGGCATCGAGATCAAGGCGCGGCTCAATGCCGACGGCAAGCCGGTTGATGGCATTCCCTTCCACCCGTACTACACGGTGAAGGACGTCGTCGGCGTGGGCGTGTTCCTGATCTTCTTCTGCGGCGTGATTTTCTTCGTGCCGACCTTCGGTGGTCTGTTCCTCGAAAAGCCGAACTTCGAGCCGGCCAACTACCTCTCCACGCCGCAGCACATTGCGCCGGTGTGGTACTTCACCGCGTTCTACGCGATGTTGCGCGCCGTGCCTGATCAGCAGATGGGCGCGTTGCTCATGCTGCTGGCGATCGTGGTGCTGTTCTTCCTGCCCTGGCTCGACCGCTCGCCCGTCAAGTCGATTCGCTACAAGGGCTGGTTGTCGAAGTTCTTCCTTGGCGCGTTCGTGGTGTCGTTTATCGCGTTGAGCTACCTCGGCCTGATGCCGGCCGATGGGCTGTACGTGATTCTGGCGCGCATCTTCACGACCGTGTATTTCGCGTTCTTCATTTTGATGCCTTGGTACACGAGCATCGAGAAGACAAAGCCTGCTCCGGAGAGGGTGACGTACCATGGTTAAGTCCTTGCATCGTTCGTTTGTCGCGGCAGCACTCCTTGCTGTGCTGGCGGTGGGTATTGCCGCGCCGGTGCGAGCGGCGGAGTCCGGCCCGCATGCGGCCTGGATGGACTGGCAGCCGGGCAACGACATCGGCAACGTGGCTTCACTGCAGCGCGGCGCCTCGCATTTCATGGGCTACTGCGCCGGCTGTCACTCGCTCAAGTACGTTCGCTACTCTCGCGTTGCCGAGGATCTGAACATCCCCGAAGCGCAGATGGAAAAACTGCTGCTGCTGCCGGGCACGAAGAAGGGTGACTACATCACCACGCCGCTGTCTGCGGCGGATGCGGAGGCCTGGTTCGGCAAGGCGCCGCCCGATTTGTCGCTGATCACGCGGTCGAAGGGTTCCGATTACGTCTATCAATTCATGAAGACGTTCTACGCGGCGCCGTCGCGGCCCACGGGCGTCGACAACCTCGCGCTGCCGGGTACGGCCATGCCGCATGTGCTCTCGGCTCTGCAGGGTGTTCAAGAAGCGAAGTTCAAGGTGGTCGAGAAGACCGTGGACGGCGCGAAGGTCACCGAAAAAATCTGGGAATCGTTCGAGGCCGGTGAGCCCGGGCAGTTGTCGGCGGAGGAGTACGATGCCTTCCTGCGCGACACCGTCAACTTCCTCGAGTACGCGGGCGAGCCGTCCAAAGCCAAGCGCCTGTCGATGGGCGTGTGGGTAATCCTGTTCCTGCTGGTGTTCACGTTGTTCGCGTATCTTCTGAAGCAGGAATACTGGAAGGACGTCAAGTAATTCCCGGAGGAGTGCTCATCCCGCGTCGCCCGTACCTGCTGCGGGCCATGCATCAGTGGATGACCGATAGCGGTCTGACGCCGCACGTCATGGTCGACGCCGGCGTGTCCGGCGTCGACGTGCCCAAGGCGCATGTGCGTGAGGGGCGCATCGTCCTCAACATCGGCTACGACGCCACTCGCCATCTCGATCTCGGCAACGACTGGATCAGTTTCGAGGCCCGCTTCGGCGGTGTCGCTCGCCAACTGCGCTTCCCGGTGCTTGCCGTGCAAAGCATCTACGCAAGAGAGACGGGTGAGGGCATCGTGTTTCCGCCCGAGGATTCTTTGACCCCGCCCGAGGGGCCGGCGCCCAGCGATCCGGCAGCACCGCCGCAAGGCGCGGCGCCTGCGGGCGCACCTTCGGCATCGCCTCGGCGACCGAGTCTCAAGGTCGTCAAATAATTCAATCGCTTGCGCTAAAGGCGTGGGCGATCCATTCCAGTTGCCACTTGCCGTCCGGGTCGGCCTCGACGGCAATCACGTCGAAGCGTAGCGGCCAGCGGGCCAATGCCGGATGGCATTGCAACAACTGTCGTGTGGTGCGGATGATCTTGCGCTGCTTTCCGCTATCGACGCTCGCGGCGCTGCCGCCGAAATCGCGATTCGATCGCAGTCTGACCTCAACGATGAGCAGCATGTCGCGCCAGCGGGCGACCAGATCGAGTTCACCGCTACGCCGACGGAAGTTGCGCAGCACAATCTCGGCGCCGTGTCGTTCGAGGTGCTGCGCGGCGAGTTGCTCGGCGCGCCGGCCGAGCGCCATGCGCGCGATGTCGTTCGTGGGCTCGAAGTCAGGCTCCGTCATCGAGCAGCTTCAACGAGTCGCTCGTGATCTCGGCCCAGCGCAGACTGCGCTGCACGCGCCGCTCGGCATCAAGCGAAAGCGTGCCGCTAGCGCCGTCGATCGTAAGACCAGAGGCCCCCATCGCCTTGCCGCGCTCGCGCAGCGCCTGCTGCAGCAGCCAGGCGTCATGGCCGAAGGCGTAGAGGCGACCGCGACCACGCGTGTCGCCGAACGCGCTGCTCGTTGCCGCGCGCAGTGCGGCGACGGCCGGGGTGTCTGCCGCAATCATCCAGGGCATGTCCGGAAACATCACTCCGTCCAAGTCGTTGCCGGAGCGCCCGTCCCAGGCTTCGGAGGTCGTGTACGTCGGGATGTCGCCAGCGGCGTTGAACTGTAATTGCGGTCGCAACTGGCGTAGCAGCGCCGCTTGGCCGGGGGTGAACAGGAAATCGACGTCGCTGCGGCGACGCGGCTGGAAGGCGAGCGGCAGATCCAGCACCGCCTGCAGTCGACGGTGACGTGCACGGCTGTCATCGAGTCGCAGCGCCGTTTGGAGGGTTGCGGTCAGATCGCTGCCACTTAGCGTCTCGGCGGTCAGCACCCGGCCGCCGCCGGCTTCCAATTCCTCCTTGAACGCCTTAAGCACCCGCGCACCCCATTCGCCCGCGGGCACGAACGCAATGGCTCGGCGTCGGCCTTCACTGAGGGCGCGGCGGGCGACGGCGCGTGCTTCTTCCTCCGGTGAGAGGGCGAATTGGTAGAAGGTCGAACTCGATGCCGCTTGGTCGGCGGGCAAGAAATTCAGACCCAGAATCGGGACCTGCGTTTGGAAGGTGGCGGCGGAGACGACTTCCTCCCGGGCGAGCGGGCCGATGACGAATTCCGCGCCGGCACTTGTCGCGCTCTGCAGAGCTTCCGCCACGCTGAGCGCACCGGTGTCGTAAAAGCGCAGCGGTGCGCGCGCGGCGACTGGGGTGGCGTAGTAGGCGCTCAGTAAGCCATCGCGTAATTGCGCGCCCGCGGCGGCGTTGCGGCCTGATAAGGGCAACAGAGCGGCGACATGCGCCTCAGGACGCACCACCGTGGGTTGCGCGGCGGCGGGCTGGGTGGTCGACGTGGCCGGTTTGCTGGCTGACGCTGATGCCGTGGCGCTTGCAGCCGAGGCCGCGCCTGGGGTGGCAGCGGTGTCGGGCGGTGCAATGGGCTTGTGGGTCGCGGCCAATGCGGCACTTGCCGGATGCCGCGGGTAGCGTGCACGCCATGCAGCCGTCAATGCGGCGTTGGCCGATTGAGGGGCGAGCGCGGCGCGGGCAGCGAGCGGCGCCGCTTCGAGCCAGCCTCGGGCCGCCGCATCGCGCCCGGCGCTACGAGGGTCGGTGGTGAGGCCACGCGCGATGGCCTCACGCAACTGCAACAAAAATTCGGCGCGCAACGTAGCGAGAGCCGGGGCATCGCTGGCGCGCAGGGTCTCGCGTTCGGCCATGCTGCGAATGGCTTGCAGGGGTCGCTGTGCAGCCAGCGCAAGACGCTGACGAAGTTCGTGATAGGCCTCGATCTGCGCAGCCGTTTGCGGTGCTTGAAGCGCTGAGAGCGTCTCCCACGCAGCCGGGGCACCGGCCGTCAACCATTGCAACTCGGTCGCCAGCAGGTCACGCCGATACGCCGTGGCAGGCTCCACCGGCGGCGTAAATAAACCCAGTTGACGTGTCGCCAACGCTGTATCCGAGGCCCGCAGTGCTGCGCCGAGAGCGCTCAGCCGGTACTCGTTCCCGACGGCACCCGGGGTGGCCTCGGCCAGAGCGGCGTAATCCCGAGCGGCCGCTGCGTACTCACCGCGCGCGAGCAGGGCGGCCGCTTGTTCCGGCGTCGTGGCCAGACGCGTTGGCGTCGCGCCGCAGGCCGCCAGCAGGCTCAGTAGCACGGCGATGGCGCCACGCCAGACCGATCGATGCGCAGGCAAAGGCAGGGGTCGTTTCATGGGAAGTGGGTCGTGGATTGAATCCGCTGTCGGGGGGGTGCAGGATGCCGGACGCATCGCCGTTTGAGGAGCGCAATTATAGTGGTTCGGCAGGCAGGAACGGACCCGACGGCGGGTCGGCTCGAGGTTATCGCCACGCCGATCGGCAACCTCGCAGATTTGTCAGACCGAGCGCGCGAGGCACTGGCTGCGGCCGACGTGGTTGCGGCGGAAGACACCCGGCGTACGGGTCAGTTGTTGGCGGCACTCGGTCTGCAAAAATCGCTGCTCTCGTTACACGCCCATAACGAGCGTGAGCGGAGCGCCGTGCTGCTGCAGCGGCTGGCTGCGGGTGAACGCGTGGCGCTCGTCAGCGACGCGGGTACGCCGCTGCTGTCGGACCCGGGCTTCGAGCTGGTTCGCCTCGCGGCGGCGGCTGGGCACGAGGTGCGCGCGATCCCGGGGCCGACCGCGATTGCTGCGGCGCTCTCGGTGGCCGGCATACCGACCGAGAGGTTCTGCTTCGAGGGGTTTCTGCCGAGCAAACCGCGCGAGCGTGAGGCGCGCCTCGAGGGGCTTGCGCGCGAGTCGCGCACTCTGGTGCTGTTCGAGGCGCCGCACCGCATCGCCGATACGCTTGCCGACTGCGCCCGGGTATTCGGCGCCGAGCGTCGCGCGGCGGTGGCGCGCGAGCTGACCAAAGTATTCGAGACGGTTTACCGCGGAACTTTGGGCGAGCTCGCCGCTCGCGCCGCAGCGGAGGAAGACTTCCGGCGCGGTGAAATCACCATGGTGATTGGCGGCGCTGCGGAAGTGCCGGTGGAGGACGCAGCGCAGCGTGAATTGCTGGAGCGGGTGCTGCAGCAGGCGCTCGCCTACCTACCCGCGTCCAAGGCCGCAGCCCTCGCAGCGGCCGTGAGCGGTGGTTCACGCGAGGAGGCGTATGCGCTCGCCGTGCGCCGCAGTGAGGGTCGGCGCGGCGAGCGCTGATTTGTCCTTTAAGGCGAGCAGGGTTAAGGTGCGGCACGGAGTCGGCCAGGCAATCGCTGCGTTTCCCTCTTTGGGGGAGACGGGGAGGAAAGTCCGGGCTCCTTCGGACACGGTGCCAGGTAACCCCTGGGGGGCGCGAGCCCACGGAAAGTGCAACAGAAAGATACCGCCGACGCGCAGGTGGGCCGCAAGGCCGATCGACGCAGGTAAGGGTGAAATGGTGCGGTAAGAGCGCACCGCGCGGGTGGCAACATCCTCGGCACGGCAAACCCCACCGGGAGCAAGGCCAAATAGGGAAGTCGCAGGGCAACCTGCAGCGCCGTGTCCGAGCGTGACTTCCGGGTAGGCTGCTTGAGGTCTTCGGTGACGAAGATCCCAGAGGAATGATTGCCCTCGACAGAACCCGGCTTATCGGCCGACTCCGTTCTTTCTAAGGTACGTTTCAGCTAATCGCCTTAAGCCACTGAAACCCCACAATTTTCATCCATTTTCGCGCACTCGAAACTTGTCGACAGCGCCGTAAGTTATTGGCGGAGCGCAAATTTTTTCCCATTTACCGTTGACACTGACCGCGCGCGATTTCTATAGTGGCGCCAAGTGGTGGAAAGTGGGGAGAACTGGGCGGATTGACGCCCGTTTGACGTCATGTTTCGCGGTGCCAGCAGAGTGACTCTCGATGACAAAGGCCGGATGGTGCTGCCCACCCGGCAGCGTCAGCGCGCGCTCGAGCGCAGCGAGGGACAACTCGTCGTGACCGTCGATCGTGACCCCTGCCTTCTGATTTATCCGCTACCCGACTGGGAGCAGATCGAACGCAAGTTGATGAGCCTGCCCTCGCTGCACGAGCGCTCACGCCGCCTGCAGCGGCTGATGGTGGGTCATGCAACCGAGATCGATCTGGACGGTCAGGGACGCTTGTTGTTGCCGCCGGAGTTGCGTGAGTTCGCGGGATTGACGCGGCACGCGATGTTGATTGGTCAGGGTAATCGGCTCGAGCTGTGGGACGAGGCGCGTTGGAACGAGCGCCGCGACTACTGGCTGAAGAGCGAGGAAACCGCGACCGATTTGTCGACGGAACTCGATTCGCTGTCGCTTTAAAGCGGCCGCGGCGACAGCAGCGTTGCAGCAGGGCACGCCGCGCAGCTTCCGCTGAGGAACTGCAGGCGTGGTGACGTGGTGATGGGTTGCGGGGGCTGACTCCGGTGGATGAGCACGAGCCGGTGCTTGTCGATGAGGTGCTGGAGGTTCTGGCCCCGTCCGCAGGCGGATTTTATGTTGATGGCACGTTCGGTCGGGGTGGACACACGGCGAGATTGCTGCACGCGGTGGGTGAAACCGGCAGCGTGCTCGCGCTCGATCGCGATCCGGCTGCCATTGCTGCCGGTCAGCAAAGATTTCACGACGAACCGCGCTTGCAGCTCGTGCAGGCGCCCTTCGCGCAACTTGCACAGGTGGTCGCCGCGCGTGCCGGGGGTCGCCTCGTGTGCGGAATCCTGCTCGATCTCGGCGTCTCTTCGCCACAGCTCGACGATCCGTCACGCGGCTTCAGTTTCTCCAAGGACGGGCCGCTCGACATGCGCATGGATCCGGGCCACGGCGAGTCCGCAGCGGAGTTTCTCGCTCGCGCCGATGCACGGGAGATTGCCACGGTGATCGCCGAGCTTGGTGAGGAGCGCTTTGCACGACGCATCGCTGCGGCGATCGTCGAGGCTCGCGGTATCGCGCCGCTGCTACGCACGCGTCAGCTCGCCGAACTCGTGCAGGGCGTGGTGCGGACGCGTGATGGCAAGCATCCGGCGACGCGTACGTTTCAGGCGCTGCGCATGTACGTCAACGACGAACTAGGCCAGTTGCGCGCCGCGCTGGAGGGAGCGCATGCCGTATTGGCGCCCGGCGGACGTCTGGCAGTGATCAGTTTCCATTCGCTCGAGGATCGCATCGTCAAGCAGTTCATGCGCTTGAAGAGCAGCGTCGATCCGGTGTTTGCCGGTTTTCCCGTGATTCCTCCGTCCGCCCAACCGACGATGCAGCTGGTGGGGCGCAAGCAGCGTGCGGGCGAAGCGGAGGTGGCGCGCAATCCCCGCGCCCGCAGTGCCGTGTTGCGTTGCGCGGAGCGGCTCAGGCTTTCGGGGACGCCCGCATGAAGTTGCCTGGTGATCGCCTGTTGATGGTGCTCATTCCGGTGCTTTGGCTCGCAGTGCTGGGCTCGGCTGCCGGCGCGGTTTACGTCAAGCATCGCTCACGCGAGCTCTTCGTCGAACTCGAGCGCGTCAATCGCGAGCGCGATCGGTTGGAGATCGAGTGGGGTCGCCTGCAGCTCGAGCAAAGTGCGTGGTCGACCCATGCCTTCGTCGAAAACGTGGCGGCCACCAATCTCAACATGCGCACGCCGCCGCCGAAGCAGATCGAGGTGATCGCGCCATGACGGTGATCGCATGATCCGTTGGCCATTCGGCGGCGATCGCGGACGCTCGCGCAAGGCGGCGCCTGCGCGCAACGCTCGCAGCGGGTTGACGCGCAAGCCGGCCGCACCGGTCACGAGTTTTCGCAATCGGATGTTTTTTGTCGGCGGTGTGATGGCGTTGGCTGCCGGTGTGCTCGTCTGGCGGGCCGTCACGCTGCAGTTCGTCGAGAGCGAGTTCCTGCGTGGTCAGGGTGATGAGCGCTTCACTCGAGTCGTCACGGTCCCCGCACATCGCGGTAGCGTGATGGATCGGGCCGGCGAGCCGCTCGCGGTCAGCTCCCCGGTCGATTCGGTTTGGGTGAACCCGAAGGAACTCACGCTCTCAGGTGAGCAGATTCCGCGACTCGCGGAGGCCCTAGGGCGCGATCCGGAGGAGCTCACTCGGCGTGTGACCACCAACATCGATCGGCGTTTTCTCTACATCGCACGCCACCTGCAGCCGAGCGACGCCGCGCGGGTGCGCAATCTCGACGTTCCGGGTGTGCATCTGGTGCGCGAGTACCGTCGGTACTATCCGGCTGGCGAGGTCAGTGGTCACGTGCTCGGCTTCACCGATGTCGACGATGCGGGCCAGGAGGGTCTCGAGCTCGCGTACGATCATTGGCTCTCGGGCGTCAACGGCGCCAAACGCGTGATCCAGGACAATCTCGGGCGCACCGTGCAGACGGTCGAGAGCATTCGTCCGATGCGCCCCGGTCGAGATGTTCGGCTCGCAGTCGACATGCGCATCCAGTATCTCGCCTATCGTGAGTTGAAAGCGGCGATGCAGACGCATCGAGCGCGGGCAGGCTCGCTCGTGATGATCGATGTGACCACGGGCGAAGTGCTCGCGATGGTCAACCAGCCGACCTTCAACCCGAACGATCGTACGCAGTTGAAGCCCGCCGGCTACAAGAATCGCGCCGTGACCGACCTCGTCGAGCCAGGCTCGACGATCAAGCCGTTCGTGGTGGCGGCCGCGCTGGCCTCGGGCAAGTATCGTAGTGACAGCATCATCGATACCTCACCCGGCATGGTGAAGGTCGGCATCAAGGTCATCGAGGACAAACACAACCTTGGCGCCATCGATCTGGCGACGGCGCTTGCGCGCAGTTCGAATGTCGCGATGACGCGCATCGCACTCACCCTCGGTGCCGACAACCTGCATGGGGCGCTGTCGAGCTTCGGCTTCGGTCGAGTGACGGCGAGCGGCTATCCCGGTGAGTCGGCGGGTTTGCTGACCCAGCCGGCACACTGGCGCCCCATCACCACGGCGACCGTGTCCTACGGTTACGGTCTGTCAGCCACGCCGCTGCAGCTCGCACATGCCTACGCCACGCTCGGTGCCTATGGCGTGCAGCGACCGGTGTCGTTCGCGAGAGTCGACCAGCCGGTTCCTGGCGAGCGCATCGTCCCCGAGTCCGTCGCGCGTGATGTCGTGCGCATGTTGCGTTCCGTGGTGGCCGAGGGTGGCACCGGCAAGCTCGCCAACATCCCGGGTTACTCCGTGGCGGGCAAAACCGGTACGGCTTGGAAGGCGAGTGCGGGCGGTTACTCGACGAACCGATATCTGGCCGTGTTCGCGGGTCTCGCGCCGGCCACCAACCCGCGGGTCGCGACGGTGGTGGTGATCGATGAGCCGAGCGCGGGCCTGTACTACGGTGGCGATGTTGCGGCACCGGTCTTCTCCAACGTGGTCGGTGGCGCCTTGCGGCTGCTGGCTGTGGCGCCCGACAAACCGTTGGATGATTACTCGGATCAGATGCCCGAGACGACGCCCGCCCCAGTGGATCTGGCGCCGGGCATGATCCCGACCACGATCGCCCAAAGCACGGAGGAGCTGCGCCGATGAGTGGGCGTGAGCTCGCCGACTTGTGTGCTGATCTGACTGCCGTGCCGCGTGGTGTCGTGGTCACGGACGTGACGCTCGACAGTCGCACGGTGACTGCGGGCGGGCTCTTTCTCGCCTGTGCGGGTCGTCGCACGCATGGTCTTGCGAGCCTTGCGCAGGCGCTCGCGCGTGGCGCGCGCGCCGTGTTGTGGGAGCCTACAGCGACCGGCGCGCCACCCTCGTTTCCGCCTGAGGTGTTTGCCGCGCCGGTGGCGCAGCTATCGCGCCACGCGAGCCTGATCGCCGATCGTTTCTTTGACGCGCCCTCGGCGAGCTTGCGCGTCAGCGGCATCACCGGCACCAACGGCAAGACGACGACCGCATGGTTGCTGGCTCAGGCCTTGACGCGCTCGGGCGAGCGCAGTGCGTATCTCGGTACCTTGGGTGTCGGTGTGCCCGCCGACGGCGTGGTGGCTGGTGAGTACACGACCGCCGATGCCGTGACGGTGCAGCGCCAGTTGTGGCAGATGCGCCAACTCGGTGCGCGTAGTGCGGCGATGGAAGTGTCCTCGCACGCGCTCGATCAGGCCCGGGTCGACGGTGTGCGATTCCAGGTCGCGGCCTTCACCAATCTGACGCGGGATCATCTCGACTACCACGGCAGCATGGAGGCTTACGGCGAGGCCAAGGCGCGCTTGTTCGCCTTGCCCGGCGTCACGGCGCGCGTCATCAACGTCGACGACGCATTTGGCGTCACGCTCGCCGAGCGGCACGCTGCCGAGGGTGCGTTGGTGTTGACCGCGCGCAGCGTCCAAGGAATCGCTGCGGCAATGCGACTGCAGGGTAAGGCGAGGCAGACCACGGTGCTCATCGCCCGCGAGGTCCGGGCAACGCCCACAGGCCTGGCCTTCACGCTCGACTGGGACGGCGAGCATGCGATCGAGTTGCCACTCATCGGCGAGTTCAATGTCGACAACGTGCTGACCACGCTAGGCCTGCTGCAGGCCTTGGGGTTGTCGTCGACGACAGCGCTCGCGGCCCTCGCCGGGGTGAGTGCACCGCCCGGGCGCATGGAGGCGATCAGTGCGCCGGATCGTCCGCTCGCTATCATCGATTACGCACATACACCCGATGCGCTCGCCAAGGCATTGCGCGCTGCACGCGTGCACTGCGCCGGTACTTTACATGTGATTTTCGGCTGTGGTGGCGACCGCGATCGCGGCAAGCGGCCGATGATGGCCGCGGTGGCGGCGGAACTTGCCGATGCCGTAGTGGTGACCGACGACAATCCGCGCACCGAATCCCCTGCAGCCATCGTGGCCGAGGTGCTGTGCGGTATCCCTGCGGGAGTGCCGGTGACGGTGATTCACGACCGCGCCGAGGCGATCCGCAGGACCCTCTCGTCTGCCCGCGCGGGTGATGCCGTGCTGATCGCCGGTAAAGGCCACGAGAACTATCAGATCCTCGGTAGCGAGCGGCGTGCATTCAGCGATCAGCAATGCGTGCGCGATTGCTACGCGGAGGCCGCGTGATGCGCAGTCTCAAGGAATTCGCCGGCGACTGCGGGGGTGAACTGCTCGGCGAGGATCGGCAGTTCGGTTCCGTATCGACCGACACCCGACGCATCGCGGTAGGGCAGTTGTTCATTGCCTTGCGTGGTCCGAGCTTCGATGGCAACGAGTTCCTCGATGTCGCAGCGCGGGCCGGTGCTGCAGGGGCGCTGGCCGAGCGCGCAGGGCCTGCCGGGTTTCCGATTGTGCAGGTGCCCGATACGCTGGCTGCCTTGCAGCGCGCTGCGCGGCACTGGCGTAGTCGTTTCGCGATGCCCTTGATCGGTGTCGCAGGCAGCAACGGCAAGACCAGCACCAAGGAAATGCTCGCGGCCATCCTTGCGCAGCGCGGCCCCACCTTGGCGACGCGCGGCAATCTCAACAATCACATCGGCGTACCGTTGACGTTGCTGGAACTCGACTCGGGGCATCGCCACGCCGTGATCGAGATGGGCGCCAATCATCCGGGTGATGTGGCCGAGCTCGCGGGTATCGCACTGCCCTCAATCGGTCTGGTCACCAACGCGGGCGCCGAGCACCTCGAAGGCTTCGGCAGTCTCGAGGGCGCAGCGCGTGCCGAGGGCGAGCTGTTCGCCGCGCTCGGGCGTGAAGGTGTCGCCGTGCTGAATGCCGACGATGAGTTCGCCGCACTGTGGCGTGAGATGACCATCGCCCGAATCGTCACTTTCGGTCTTGGGGCCAAGGCGGACTTTACCGCTCGCGGCATTGTCAGTGAGGTGGGCGGGCAGGGCTTCGTCACGCGTTTCACACTGCACTCGCCCATCGGCACGACGGCGATCACGCTTCACCTCGCGGGCAAGCACAACGTGGTCAACGCACTCGGTGCCGCGGCTGCCGCCGTCGCCGCCGGGGCGAGTCTCGAGGATCTCGCAGCGGGTCTTGCTGCGATGCGCCCGGTGGCGGGGCGCCTGCAATGGCGTGCCGCGCGCGGTGGTGGTTGGTTGATCGACGACTCATACAACGCCAATCCGAGTTCCATGCATGCCGCTATCGACGTGCTCGAGTCGGTCGGCGGCCGTCGCTGTCTCGTCATGGGCGATATGGGTGAACTCGGTGCCCACGCCGACGAAGCTCATCGTGAGGCAGGCCGCTACGCCCGGTTGCACGGCGTCGAGCGACTGTTCGCGATGGGCTCACTTACGCCGCTCGCAGTGCGCAGCTTCGGTGATGGTGCGAGCTGGCACGCAAGCATGGACGAACTGATCACGGCCGTTGCGGCGGAACTGACCGCCGACAGCCGAGTGCTCGTCAAGGGTTCACGCCTCAATCGTCTCGAGCGGCTGGTCGAGGCGCTGGCCGCGGCGCCTGCCGAAGGGAGATCGCACTGACATGTTGCTTTGGTTGTCGCATTTACTTTCCGAGTCGATCACGTTTTTCAACGTGTTCTCCTACCTCACGTTTCGCGCGATCCTCGCCGCGACTACGGCCTTGATGATCGCGCTGCTGATCGGGCCCTGGATGATCGCCAAGCTGACGCGTGATCAAATCGGTCAGGTGGTGCGCGATTACATTCCGGCGGCACACCAGAAAAAAGTCGGCACACCGACGATGGGCGGACTGCTCATCATCGTCGCCGTGATCGTCTCGACACTGCTGTGGTCGGATCTCGGTAATCGGTTCGTTTGGATCGTGATCGGGGTGACTGTGCTGTTTGGCTTGGTGGGCTTCTGGGACGACTACCTGAAGCTCGTCAAGAAAAATCCCAAGGGTCTCATCGCACGCTACAAGTATTTTTGGCAGTCGGTCGGCGGTCTCGCTGCGGCGCTGGCGCTGTGGTACACGGCCAAGGCACCGGCGGACACCACGCTTTACTTGCCGATGCTGAAAAACTTCGCGCTTCCGTTGGGCTTTTTTGCGTTCGTGCTGCTCACCTATCTGATGATCGTCGGCATGAGCAACGCGGTGAACCTCACTGACGGGCTCGATGGGCTCGCGATCATGCCAGCAGTGATGGTGGCGGCGGCTCTCGGCGTGTTCGCCTACGCGAGCGGCAACGCTGTCTTTGCCAGCTACCTCGCCATCCCCGCGGTGCCGCAGGCAGGCGAGTTGCTGATTTTCTGTGCGGCGATGGTGGGAGCAGGTCTCGGTTTTCTTTGGTTCAATACCTATCCTGCGCAAGTGTTCATGGGCGACATTGGCGCGCTATCCATCGGCGCGGCGCTCGGTACGGTGGCGGTGATCGTCCGGCAGGAACTCGTCGTACTCGTGATGGGCGGCATCTTCGTGCTCGAGACCGCCTCGGTGATCCTGCAGGTAGCCAGTTTCAAGCTGACCGGTAAGCGCATCTTCCGCATGGCGCCTATCCATCACCACTTCGAACTCAAGGGCTGGGCTGAACCCAAGGTGATCGTGCGCTTCTGGATCATCACCTTTTTTCTCGTTCTCGCCGGACTTGCGACGTTGAAGTTGCGATGAATGCAGCCACCACACAGGGCAAGGCTTTGATCGTCGGACTCGGTCGTTCGGGGCTGTCTGCGGCGCGTCATCTCGCCGCGCGCGGCTGGCAGTTGGCCGTTACCGACACGCGAGCAGAGCCGCCGGGCGCTGCGGATCTCACGCGTATCGCACCGCAAGTGTCCTGTCGGTTCGGCGGTTTCGATTCGGCGTTGCTCGAGGGTGCTGACATTGTCGTGGCCTCGCCCGGCGTGTCGTTGGCGGAGCCACTGCTGCGCGAAGCGCAGGCGCGCGGTATCGATATCGTCGGTGACATTGAGCTTTTCGCTCGCGAAGTGCGGGCGCCTGTGGTCGGCATCACCGGCACGAACGGTAAGAGCACGGTCACCACCCTGGTCGGGCGTATGGCGGCGCGCGCGGGTGTGAACGTTGCCGTGGGTGGGAATCTCGGTACGCCGGCTCTCGATCTGCTGGAGGGTGCGGAGCCGTCGCTCTACGTGCTCGAACTGTCGAGCTTTCAATTGGAGACGACCTCGTCCCTGCAGTTGCAGGCTGCCGCCGTACTCAATCTGACCGCCGATCATCTTGATCGGTATGCAGACATGGCGAGTTATGGCGCGGCCAAGGCCCGTATCTTCATGCACTGCGCCGTGGCTGTGATCAATTTGGATGATCCGCAAGTCACCTCGATGCCGGCTACGGCGGGTGTGATCGGCGAGCACCGAATTCGCGGCTTTTCGATCGCCGGCCGCCAGGACGCCGATTACGCCCTTGTCGAGCGTGAGGGTGAGAGCTGGCTCGCAATCGCGGGTGAGCCCGTATTGCCGGTGGCGGCGATGCGTCTGCCGGGACTGCACAACGCCGCTAACGCACTCGCCGCGCTCGCGATCGGCGATGCTGCGGGATTGCCCCGCGCGGCCATGCTGGCGGAGTTGCGCGAGTTCACTGGACTGCCGCACCGATCGCAGTGGGTGGGTGAACACCGAGGTGTGCGCTACATCAATGATTCCAAGGGCACCAATGTCGGCGCGACGCTGGCTGCCGTCGGTGGCATGCCGGGCCTGCTGGTGCTGATCGCTGGCGGCGATGGCAAGGGGCAAGACTTCTCCAGCCTGACCTCGGCGCTGTTCGGCAAGCTGCGATTCGCTGCTCTGATCGGTCGCGATGCCGAGCAGCTGGGCGCCGCACTCGCGCCGGTGTGTCCCACGCGTATTTATGCCTCGCTTGAAGAGGCTGTGGTGGGCGCCTCGGAGCAGGCCCTCGCGGGTGACACTGTGCTGTTGTCGCCGGCCTGCGCGAGTCTCGACATGTTCCGCGATTATGCGCACCGCGGCGAAGTGTTCGCTGCCGCGGTGTCGAGGTTGGCTTCATGAGCAATCGATCCTCGCCGATCCATATCGACTTCGTCACGGTGATGCTCGTCTTTGCCATCGTGTTGCTCGGGCTTGTGATGGTGACCTCGGCTTCGATTTCGATGGCGACCAAGGAAGGCGGCGACGCATTCGGCTACCTGCTGCGCCAGTTCACGCTGGTGGTTGCAGGGACGGTCTTTGCGGCCCTGATGTTCATGGTCCGCACCGAGTGGCTGGAGAAGATGGCTCTGCCGCTGCTCGCCGTCGCGGTGGTGTCGTTGGTGCTGGTGCTGATCCCGGGTATCGGACACTCGGTCAATGGTGCGCGGCGCTGGATTCGGCTTGCGGGCATCAGCATTCAGGTCAGCGAAGTCACGCGTGTCATCGTGCTCGTGTTCATCGCGAGCTACGCCGTGCGGCGCGAAGAGGAGCTGCGCAGCAGTTTCGTCGGTTTGCTCAAACCGTTGGTGATCCTCGGCGGATTCTTTGTGTTGTTGCTGTTGGAGCCGGACTTCGGAGCGGCCACCGTGCTGATGGTCACGGCATTCGGCGTGCTGTTCATCGCAGGTGCACGGCTGCGCGACGTGGCTGGGCTTGCCGTGCTCGGCGCCGGCGTGCTCGCTTTCGTGGCGATGTCCTCGGATTACCGCATGCGACGCCTGACGGCTTTTCGCAACCCTTGGCTGGATCCCTTCGACAGCGGCTTTCAATTGACACAGAGTCTGATCGCGATCGGCCGTGGCGGCTGGACGGGCGTCGGTCTAGGCGAGAGCGTGCAAAAACTCTTCTACCTGCCGGAAGCGCACACCGACTTCCTGTTCGCGGTGTTGGCAGAGGAGCTTGGACTCGTCGGCATCTTGGTCACACTGGCGTTGTTCCTCGCCTTGGCCTGGCGGGCGCTGTGGATTTCGCGCCTCGCGCATGACTCGGGGCTCAAGTTCCAGTCGTATCTCGCGGCAGGCTTCGGCATCTGGGTTGGCTTGCAGGCCTTCATCAATATCGGCGTGAACATGGGTGCGCTGCCGACCAAAGGGCTCACCTTGCCGTTCATGAGTTACGGCCGATCAAGTCTCATCGCGACGCTCACTTGGGTGGGCATCCTGCTTCGCGTGTACCACGAGGCCGCTCAAGCGTCGCGCGGTGCGAGTGCAGCGGGGCTGCGAGGCAGTCCAGCGGCGCGCGGTCCCTCAACTTCTGCCGCTCGCCCGCTTGAAGCCGAGGATGCGCTGGCATGAGCAATCGCTGCGTCATGATCATGGCCGGCGGCACAGGCGGACACGTGTTCCCAGCGCTCTCGCTCGCCGCGCTGCTGCGCTTGCATGGTTGCGATGTCGTTTGGCTCGGCACGCGTACCGGTATCGAGGCGCGTCTGGTACCGGCGGCAGGAATTGAGGTCGAATGGATCACGGTCGGCGGTTTGCGGGGCAAGGGCTGGCAGACGCAATTGCTCGCGCCGCTGCGTGTGCTGCGCGCGCTGTGGCAGGCCGCCGCAGCGATCCGTCGGCGCAAGCCGCGCGTGGTCGTGGGCCTTGGTGGTTATGTCACCGGTCCTGGCGGCCTCGCTGCCTGGCTGCTGCGTCGCCCTCTGGTGATCCATGAGCAGAACGCGATCGCCGGTATGACGAATCGGATCCTCGCGCGTTTTGCCGTGCAGGTGCTCGAGGCCTTCGATGGCAGTTTCGAGCGTAAGTTCGGTGCGCGCGAAATCGGCAATCCGGTACGGCGTGCTTTCTTTGATCTACCGCCTCCGGCGCGTCGCTATCGCGAGCATCGTGGTCCGCTGCGCATTCTCGTTGTCGGCGGCAGCCAGGGTGCGGCGCGGCTGAACGCCGTGGTGCCGGAGGCCTTGGCGCAACTCGCGCCGCGTCAGCCGGTCATGGTGCGTCACCAGAGTGGGACCGCCGGACTCGAGGTCACGCGCAACAAGTACGCCCGTCTCGGTCTCGATGCGCAGGTAGGCTCCTTCATCGAAGATATCGCGACCGCCTATGCCTGGGCCGATGTCGTCATCTGTCGCGCCGGTGCCCTGACCGTGTCGGAGATCGCCGCGGCAGGCGTTGCGGCAGTGTTCGTGCCCTTGCCGTCGGCGGTCGACGATCACCAGACACGCAATGCCGGTTTTTTGGTGTCGCGCGACGCGGCTCTGCTTATTCCGGAGCGCGAACTGACGCCCGATCGCCTCGCCGAAGAGATCGGCAAGCTCGGTGCGAGTCGCGATGCACTCGCACGGATGGGAGATCGTGCGCGTGAGATCGCGCGTCCCGACGCTGCCGAGGAACTGGCGCGTGTCTGTCTGCTGACCGCCGGGCTCATCTCGCGAGGTACGCCATGACGATGGAACGCATGCGGCGGATCAATACCATCCACTTTGTTGGCATCGGCGGTAGTGGCATGGGCGGTATCGCCGAAGTGTTGCTGAACCTCGGCTATCGGGTGCAGGGCAGTGATCTGAAACCCAACGCGGTTACGCAGCGCCTTGCTGAGCTCGGCGCGCGCCTCTTTACGGGCCACGCGGCAAGCCATGTGGATGGCGCGGATGTCGTCGTCGTTTCGACGGCCGTATCGCGCGAAAACCCCGAGGTCGCACGAGCCCTCGAGCTGCGCATCCCCGTCGTACCGCGCGCCGAGATGCTCGGTGAGTTGATGCGCTTTCGCTCGGCGATCGCGGTAGCAGGCACGCACGGCAAGACCACGACCACGAGTCTCATTGCATCGGTACTCGCTGAGGGTGGCGAAGATCCGACCTTCGTCATCGGTGGCCGCCTTAAGAGCGCCGGCACCAATGCGCGACTCGGCGCGGGTCGCTATCTGGTCGCCGAGGCCGACGAGAGCGATGCGTCGTTTCTGCATCTGCAGCCGTTGATCGCCGTGGTCACCAACATCGACAACGATCATCTCGGCACGCACGACGGCGATTTCAATCGCCTGCGTCAGAGCTTTGTGGACTTCTTGCACAACCTGCCTTTCTATGGTCTCGCGGTGCTGTGCATAGATGACGCCGAGGTGCGCGGAATCCTCGACCGAGTGGGTCGCCCCGTGATCACCTACGGATTGTCGGAAGCCGCCGACATCCGTGCCGTGGAGCTGCAGCGCAAGGGTTTGCAGACGGGATACACCGTGCTTCGCAAGGGTGGGGCTGCGCCACTCAACGTTACCGTGAATCTTCCCGGTACCCACAATGTGCTGAACTCGCTCGCGGCAATAGCCGTAGCGAGCGAACTCGGCATCGCCGATGCGGCGATCCAGGCGGGACTCGCGCGATTTCAGGGCGTCGATCGTCGACTGCAATTCGTCGGCGAGCTCGCGGCGGGTGGTGGCAAGGCGGTGCTGATCGACGACTATGGTCACCACCCCACCGAGATCCGCGCCACGCTCGAGGCGGTTCGTCACGCGTATCCGGGTCGACGTGTGGTGCTCGCGTTCCAGCCGCATCGCTACACGCGCACGCGTGATTTGCTCGACGATTTCGCAGCCGTTCTCGCGACGGCCGATGTGCTGCTCGTGAGCGAGGTTTACGCCGCAGGCGAGGCGCCCATCGCAGGTGCTGACGGCCGAGCAATCTGCCGCGCAGTGCGCAGCCGCGGCCAGACCGAGCCCGTTTTTCTGCCGCGTATCGAGGATCTCGCGCAGGCCCTGCAGGGCTTGCTGCGTGCCGACGATGTGGTGCTTGCGATGGGCGCCGGAAATGTCAGCGCCGTCGCCCACGATCTGCCTCGTCATTTCTCTGGAGGTGGCGCGTGAGCGGCTGGTCCGAGGCAATGTTTGCCGGGCGTCTGACTCGCAACGAGCCGATGTCCAAGCACACCAGCTGGCACGTCGGTGGCCCGGCGGACTGGTTTTTCGAACCCCGCGATCGTGCGGACCTGACCGCCTTCCTGCAGGCGTTGCCGAAAGACGTGCCCATCCACTGGGTTGGGCTCGGCAGCAATCTTTTGGTGCGCGACGGCGGCATTCGCGGCGCGGTGGTTTCGATGCACGGCGCTTTCAGCTCGCTCGAGCGACTCGGCGAGCAGCAGGTACGGTGTGATGCAGGGGTGCCTTGCGCCCGGATCGCGCGGCAATGCGTGCGCTGGGGGCTTGGGCCCGCGGAATTTTTCGCCGGGATCCCGGGCACACTGGGCGGCGCGCTGGCCATGAACGCCGGCGCCTTTGGCGGCGAGACCTGGCAGCACGTAACGAGTGTCGAAGTGATCAACCGCAGCGGTGTGATCCGCGAACGTGCCACCGGTGAATATCGCGTCTCGTATCGACACATCGAGGCGCCGGCGGCGGATGAGGCCTTTCTGGCGGCGACGCTGCGCTTCGAGCTGCGGCCGGCGAGCAGCAACGAAACCATTCGCGACTTGTTGGTCGAGCGCAAGCAGAAACAGCCGATCGGCGAGTGGAGTTGCGGATCCGTGTTCACCAATCCACCGGGCGATCATGCGGCGCGATTGATCGAGGCGGCGGGACTCAAGGGTCGTCGGATCGGCGGTGCGAGCGTTTCGATGAAGCACGCCAACTTCATCATCAATGAGGGCGAGGCGCGTGCTGCCGATCTCGAGACGCTGATCGGCGAGGTGCAGCAGACCGTCGAGCAGCGGTTTGGCGTGCGCCTCAACACCGAAGTGCGAGTTGTCGGGGAGGCAGGCTGATGCGTCTCGATCACGATCCGCAGGCACAGCGCACGGTCACCGATCCGCGCGAGTTCGGCAAAGTGGCCGTGCTGTTCGGCGGCGACTCCAGTGAGCGCGAGATTTCCCTGCTCACCGGCCGCGCCGTGCATGCGGCTCTGCAGCAGAGCGGCATCGATGCGCACGCGATAGATCCGCGGGATAAAGCGCTGCAGGAACTCGTCGATGAGGGCTTTGATCGCGCCTGGATCGCGTTGCATGGACCGGGTGGTGAGGATGGCACCGTGCAGGGTGCGCTCGAATGTCTGGGCATTCCCTACACGGGTAGCGGCGTGCTCGGTTCGGCGGTGTGCATGGACAAGTTGCGCACCAAGCAACTGGTTGCATCCGTCGGTATTGCGACCGCTGACTTCGTGGTGCTGCGCGATGCGCGTGATTTCGATCTTGCGATCACGCGACTAGGCCTGCCGATGTTCGTCAAGCCGGCGACACAAGGTTCGTCGGTGGGCATGAGCAAGGTTGAGCGGGCGCAGGACCTGCCTGCTGCATTCGAGGCTGCCGCGGCAACCGACCCTTGCGTACTCGCAGAGGCCTACATCAGTGGCGCCGAGTACACCGTGGGTGTCCTGGCAGGCGAGGCCTTGCCGTCGATCCGCATTCGCACGACTCAGACGTTCTACGACTACCAAGCCAAATATTTCCGTGACGATACGCAGTACGACTGTCCGTCGGGCTTGTCGGCGGAGGCAGAGAAGCATCTGTCGGCTTTGGCGTTGGGTGCATTCGCAGCGACCGGCGCGAGCGGTTGGGGACGCGCTGATTTCATGATGGATTCGACCGGTCGGCCGTTGCTGCTCGAGATCAACACCGTGCCCGGCATGACCGATCACTCGTTGGTACCGATGGCGGCGCGCGCGCGAGGCATGAGCTTCCCGCAATTGGTGTGGCGCGTGCTCGAAACCAGTTTCACTCGTCGGCGCCGGCAGAGCTGAGTCGCGGAGGGCGTATGTTTAACAATCGCAAAGCACGCAACCGCCGTCGCGCCGAGGAGTCGGGCTGGACACTGCCGGCCATCGACTGGCGCTCGCTTGCCTACGGTGCGGCGGGTGTCGCCGTCGTCGCGAGCTTCGCCTGGATCGTCATGCGAGCGCTTGATAATCCCATCGACACCGTCACCGTGCAGGGCCGTTTTCAGCGCGTCTCGCCGATGGAAGTCGAGCAGGCGGTGCGTGAGCGTATCAATGATGCCGGTCTCGTCTCCGTCAATCTCGCCGCGCTGCAGGGATCGCTCGAGGCCTTGCCTTGGGTGGACACCGTAAGCGTCGCCCGCGTGTGGCCGCGGGGTCTGCAAGTGCGCGTGGTCGAGCAAGTGGCGGCGGCGCGCTGGGGTGGCAGTGGTCTACTCAATGCACGCGGCGAACTGTTTCTCAGCGAGTCGCGATTCATCCCGCCTGAACTGCCGCGCCTGTCTGGCCCGAAGGGTAGCGAGGGGCAAGTGGCCCAGCGCTATCTGGCCATTCAGGGACGACTGGTCGAGGGCGGTGTGCGCATCGCCGCGCTGCGCCTCGATGCGCGCGGCGCTTGGGAGATCGATCTCGACAACGGCGTACGCGTGCGACTCGGTCGGCGTCAGGTGGACGAGCGCTTCGAGCGCTTCGTGGCGGCGGCGCTGCGTCTCGTGGTGCAACGCTCCGCCGAAATGTCTTACGTGGACATGCGCTACACGAACGGTTTCGCGGTGGGTTGGCGCAACGGCACGCGCGTGGCCACGGCGGATGAGTTAGACGAAACGACAGAAGGCTAACGGACGGCAGACATGGCCAAGAAAATGGATCGGCAATTGATCGTCGGACTCGACATCGGCACCTCCAAGGTGGTGGCGCTGGTGGGCGAAATCGCGGCCGACAATAGCATCGAAATCATCGGCATCGGCTCGCAGCCTTCGCGCGGTCTGAAGCGCGGGGTGGTGGTGAATATCGAATCGACCGTGCAGTCGATTCAGCGCGCCGTGGAGGAGGCCGAATTGATGGCGGGCTGCGAAATCCATTCCGTGTTTGCCGGCATTGCCGGCAGCCACGTGCGCAGCCTCAATTCGCATGGTGTGGTGGCGATCCGCGACAAGGAAGTCCAGGCTTCGGACGTCGAGCATGTAATCGATGCGGCCAAAGCTGTGGCGATCCCGGCCGACCAGAAGATCCTGCACGTGTTGCCGCAGGAATTCATCATTGACGGTCAGGAAGGCATCCGCGACCCGGTCGGTATGTCGGGGGTGCGTCTCGAAGCCAAGGTGCATATCGTCACGGGCGCCGACAGTGCGGCACAGAATATCGAGAAGTGCATCCAGCGCTGCGGTCTTGCCGTCGATGACATCGTGCTCGAGCAGTTGGCCTCGAGCTACGCGGTGCTGACCGAGGATGAAAAGGATCTCGGCGTATGCCTGGTTGATATCGGCGGGGGCACGACCGACATCGCGGTCTTCTCTCACGGTGCTATCCGGCACACCGCCGTGATACCGATTGCGGGCGATCAGGTCACCAACGACATCGCGGTCTCCATGCGCACGCCGACGCAGAACGCCGAGGAGATCAAGCTGCGCTACGCCTGCGCACTCTCGCAGCTCGCCAATCCCGACGAGACCATCGAGGTGCCGAGTGTCGGTGATCGACCCGCGCGGCGTCTTGCCCGTCAAACCCTCGCCGAGGTGGTCGAGCCGCGTTACGAGGAACTGTTTGCGCTCATTCAGGAAGAGTTGCGACGCAGCGGATTCGAGGAAGTGATCGCTGCGGGCATCGTGCTCACCGGGGGCAGCGCCAAGATGGAAGGTGCCATCGAGCTCGCCGAGGAAGTGTTTCACGTACCCGTGCGCCTCGGCGTGCCGGCCGGTATCAAGGGTCTCGCCGACGTCACCAGCAACCCGATCCACTCCACCGGCGTGGGTTTGCTGCTCTACGGGCGCGATCACATGCTGCCTGGGTCGGGACCGCGACCGCTCGCCGGCAGTGCACGCAGCGTTTTGAGTCGCATGCGCAACTGGTTCCAAGGAAATTTTTGACGATTCGATTTTTGAATTTGCCCACTTTGCAGAGGAGTACACAACGATGTTCGAACTGATGGATGCCTACAACCAAAACGCCGTGATCAAGGTGCTGGGTGTCGGTGGCGGCGGCGGCAATGCCGTGTCGCACATGGTCAAGACCGGCATCGAGGGCGTCGATTTCATGTGCATCAACACCGATGCGCAGGCGCTGAAGAACTCGAGCGTCAAGACCGCTCTGCAGATCGGCTCGAACATCACCAAAGGCCTCGGCGCCGGAGCCAACCCGGATGTCGGTCGCCAGGCTGCGCTCGAGGATCGTGACCGCATCATCGAGATGATCGAAGGCTGCGACATGCTGTTCATCACGGCTGGCATGGGTGGAGGCACAGGCACGGGCGCAGCGCCGATCGTCGCGCAGATCGCCAAGGAACTCGGCATTCTCACCGTGGCCGTCGTGACCCGTCCCTTCAATATGGAAGGCGGCAAGCGTGCCTACATCGCTGATCAGGGCATGATGGAGTTGTCCAAGCACGTTGATTCGCTGATCACGATTCCGAACCAGAAGTTGCTCACGGTGCTCGGACCCAAGACTTCCCTGCTCGATGCGTTCAAGAGCGCTAACGGTGTGTTGCAGGGTGCTGTGCAGGGTATTGCCGATCTGATCACCCGACCGGGTTTGATCAACGTCGACTTTGCCGACGTACGCACCGTGATGGGTGAGACCGGCATGGCGATGATGGGCTCGGGTCACGCGAGTGGCGAGGATCGCGCGCGCGTGGCGGCGCAGATGGCGGTGTCCTCGCCCTTGCTCGAGGACGTCGATCTCGCCGGCGCTCGCGGCATTCTCGTCAACGTCACCGCAGGTCTCGATCTCGGCATTGGCGAGTTCGAGGAAGTCGGCAACATCGTCAAGGAATTTGCCTCCGAGGATGCGACGGTGGTGGTGGGTACGGTCATCGATCCGGAACTGAGCGATGAGATTCGCGTCACCGTCGTGGCCACCGGTCTGGGTCGGCCGCAGAGCATGGTGGCTCCGGTCCCGGCGCCGATCGCTGCACCGGCCTCGACGCCGATGGCTCGACCCGTCGCCGTGGGTGCGCGCGGTGGGTTCGAAGGGATTCGTGCCGTCCGCCGCCCGCTCGCCGTGCCGTCGGACTACAGCAAACTCGATGAACCGGCGGTCAATCGCTTCAAGGCGGCCGTGGGTGATGGCTTGCGGCAGGAACCTGAGATCGTCGAGGACATCCTCGACATTCCGGCTTTCCTGCGTCGTCAAGCAGACTGAGCCGTCTTTTCGGGTAATATCCCGCCCTTGACTACGCGCCGGGTGGCACGGCGGCCTTTTGGCCGCCCGTGCCGCGTCGGACGAGGGGATCCATGGTCGGCCAACGCACACTGAAGAACATCATTCGCGCGAGCGGCGTTGGCCTGCATACGGGCAAGCGCATTCTCATGACCGTGCGTCCGGCGGGACCCGACACCGGCATCGTGTTTCGCCGCACGGATCTGGCGAGTCCCGTCGACATCGCGGCCCGCGCCGAGAACGTCGGCGAGACCATGCTCGGCACCTCGCTCGTCAAAGGTGACGTCAAGGTTTCCACCGTCGAACATCTGCTGTCCGCGTTCGCTGGGCTCGGTATCGACAATGCGGTCGTCGAACTGTCGGGCCCGGAAGTACCCATCATGGACGGCAGTGCGGGACCGTTCGTGTTTCTGCTGCAGTCCGCTGGCATCGAGCAGCAGAGGGCACCCAAGCGCTTCATTCGTATTCGCAAGACCGTGCGGCTCGAAGATGGCGATAAATGGGCGCAGTTCGATCCGTTCGATGGCTTCAAGGTGAACTTCGAAATCGAGTTCAATCATCCCATTTTCAAGCGCCGCGCCCAGCGCGCTTCGATGGATTTCTCGACCACGTCCTTTCTCAAGGAAATCAGCCGCGCGCGCACCTTCGGCTTCATGCGTGATCTCGAGACCATGCGCGCGCGCAATCTCGCGCTCGGCGGCAACCTCGACAACGCGATCGTCCTCGACGATTCGAAGGTGCTGAACGAGGGCGGGCTGCGCTACGAGGATGAGTTCGTCAAACACAAGATCCTTGATGCCATCGGGGATCTTTATTTGCTCGGCTACAGCCTCATCGGCGAGTTCTCAGGCTTCAAGTCGGGGCACGGCTTGAACAATCGCCTGCTGCGGGCGTTGCTTGCCGATACCGATGCTTGGGAAGCGGTGGTGTTCGAGCGCCCCGAGGACACGCCGATTTCCTACGTGCGGGCTCCCGTGCTCGCGGCGACGGGCTGAATCTTTACGACCCAGCGTTGCAGCGTCGGGCGCTCGGCCACGACGGCCGTCCAGCACTCGGCGAGGGCAAACTTGAGCCTGGCCGACCAAGCGGCTGAACTGACGTAAACGGTTAAAACCCCGTCTTTTTCTACGAAGTGGCTGATTTCGCCCGCCAGCGGCGCGGGTAACCGCGACGCGAAAAACGCCTCCCAGGATTGCTGTCTCTCGACAAACTGGCCGATGGCACGACCCGTCAAGCCCGATTTATCAAGTAAGTCCTTGATTTTGCTGGGTTGAAAAGTTTTTTGCGTCCGAGAATCTGCACTTTTTGCCGATTTCGGGTTGTGTCGTGCGGGGGGTTTGGGCATAGTCCGGCCTGTCTTACGGGTCCCGCCGCCGGCCTCGAGCCGCGGCGGAGCAGACAATCAATCGAATCAGGCCAAGTATGTCACCGGTGTTGCCGGCGGAGCCAACGCTCTGCCACCGACAATCTGGACAGTCGTCGTCGCCGGTTCGCGCGTGGATCCTCGCGTGAGGCTCGTGCTGTTTCTGCGTCGTGCTGCGGGTGCGTCGCGCATCGACGTGTCTGGGCCACTGGTGTTCGGCGTGTCCGGTGCTGCCGTGCTGCTGCTGGTCGTTGGGGCGTTCTTTGCCGGCTTGCAGCTGGGCTCGCGTTCTGAGGTGCTCTCGGCCGGATCCCCCGCCGAGCTCGCGCGGGCCGCGCTGCAGCAGCGCGCCGAAGTCGAGGCGATGCGTCAACGCGTGCAGGAGCGAGTCGATTCGATCGCCGCGCGCATCGGCCAGGTCAACGCTCATGTGGTTCGCCTCGATGCGCTCGGCAAGCGCCTCGTCGAGATGACCGATCTCGATTCGCACGAATTTTCTTTCGATACGCTGCCGGGAACGGGCGGACCGGAGTCGGCCGAAGCGATCGCCGGCGAGATTCCTGACGTGTCGCGCATGCTCGATTCGCTTGAGTCGAAGCTTGCCCAGCGCGACGCGCAGCTCGGCGTGCTGGAAAGCCTCATTTTGCAGCGTGATTTGCGTCGTCAGACGCAACCCGAGGGTCGGCCGGTGGCGCGCGGTTTTCTGTCCTCGGTTTTCGGGTTGCGACAGGATCCGGTATCGGGTCAGACCGAATTTCATCGTGGCATCGATTTCGCCGGGGAGCCGGGCGAGCCCGTGCTCGCGGTGGGCGCGGGTGTCGTGACCTTCTCGGGTGAGCGCCAGGGGTACGGCAAGGTTGTCGATGTGACCCATGGCGATGGGTACGTCACCCGCTATGCGCACAATCAGCGATTGCTGGTGCGCGTCGGCGACACGGTGCGCCGCGGCCAGCCGGTGGCCCATCTGGGCTCGACGGGGCGGTCCACCGGACCGCACGTGCATTTCGAGGTGCTGCGCAACGGCCGGCACGTCAACCCGTTGTCCTATATCGACGGTTGATCGCACGTCACCGCGGTCCGGGCGAACCATTCGACCGGTACCGCCTCAAACCAGTAAAATACCGCTCTTTTTCGCAGGGCCACCCCGAGTGTTAAATTTCCTTACCCGTATTTTCGGCAGCCGCAACGATCGGGTGCTCCGAGGCCTTGTACGCGACGTGCGTGCCGCGACCGCCTACGAGCCCGCCCTGCAGGCGCTCAGCGATGAGCAGCTGCGCGCCAAGACCGACGAGTTTCGCGCCAAGTTGGCGTCGGGCGAGTCGATCGATCGGCTGCTGCCGGAAGCGTTTGCAGTGGTTCGTGAGGCCGCACGCCGCACGCTTGGGCTGCGCCACTTCGATGTGCAGTTGATTGGTGGCTCCGTACTGCACCGTGGCCGTATCGCCGAGATGCGCACCGGCGAAGGAAAGACGCTGATGGCGACTTTGCCGGCGTACCTCAACGCCCTGAGCGGCGAGGGCGTGCACATCGTCACCGTGAACGAGTACCTCGCGCAGCGCGATGCTGACTGGATGGGCCCGGTCTATCGTTTCCTCGGCTTGAGCGTCGGCGTGGTGCGCAGCGCACAGGCGCCTGCCGAGAAGCGGGCGGCATATCTCTGCGACATCACCTTCGGCACGAACAACGAATTCGGTTTCGATTATCTGCGCGACAATTTGGCGTTCCGTCTGGAAGATCGCGTGCAACGCGGACTCGCCTTTGCGATCGTCGACGAGGTTGACTCCATCCTCATCGATGAGGCGCGCACGCCGCTGATTATTTCCGGTCCTGCCGAAGAGAGCACTGACACTTACGTCCGTATCAACAAGCTTGTGCCGCAGCTCGAACGGGTTGCCGGTCCGCCGCGCAAGGACGTCGCTGAAGAAGAGGGCCCCGGGGATTACTCAGTCGACGAGAAGCAGCGGCAGGTGCACCTCACCGAGGCCGGACACGAGCGCGTCGAGGCTCTGATGATTCAGGCGGGTATGTTGCGCGAGGGTGAGAGCCTTTACGACCCAGCCAACATCCGCTTGATGCACCACCTTAACGCGGCGCTACGCGCGCACGCACTCTACAAGCGCGATGTCGAATACATCGTGCGCGGTGGCGAGGTGATCATCGTCGATGAGTTCACCGGGCGAACCATGCCCGGCCGCCGCTGGTCGGAAGGCTTGCACCAGGCCGTCGAGGCCAAAGAAGGGGTGCGCGTTCGCGAAGAGAACCAGACGATCGCGTCGATCACCTTCCAGAACTATTTCCGGCTTTACAAGAAACTCTCTGGCATGACCGGCACCGCCGATACCGAGGCGCCGGAGTTCCTGCAGATTTACGGTCTCGAGGTCAACGTCATTCCGACGCATCGGCCGATGATTCGCAAGGACATGCCGGATCTCGTGCATCTGACCCAAGCGGATAAGTTCAAGGCCATCGTCGAGGATATCCGCGATTGTGTTTCCCGCCAGCAGCCGGTGCTGGTGGGTACGACATCCATCGAAACCTCCGAGTTGATCTCCGGCATCCTCACCAAAGAAGACGTGCCGCACCAGGTGCTGAATGCCAAGCAGCACGAGCGCGAAGCGCAGGTCGTCGCGCAGGCTGGGCGTCCTGGTGCCGTCACGATCGCCACCAACATGGCCGGTCGCGGTACGGACATTGTGCTGGGCGGCAACCTCGAGGCCGAGCTGGCTGGCTTGGCGGTCGATGCGCCGGCTGAAGAGCGCGAGCGCGTTCGCGCTGAGTGGCAGGTGCGACACGATCAAGTGGTGACCGCCGGCGGTCTGCACATCATCGGCACGGAACGTCACGAATCGCGACGCATCGACAACCAGTTGCGTGGCCGATCCGGTCGACAGGGTGACCCGGGTTCTTCGCGCTTCTATCTGTCGATGGAAGACAACCTGATGCGCATCTTCGGTGATCCCAACTTCACCAAGCGCCTGTTGACGGTCGCCGGGATGAAGGAAGGCGAGGTCATCGAGAGTCGCATGCTTAGCAAGCGCATCGAGACCGCGCAGCGTAAGGTCGAATCGCACAACTTCGACATCCGCAAGCAGTTGCTGTTGTTCGACGACGTCGCCAATGACCAGCGCAAAGTGATCTACCAGCAGCGCACGGAGATCATGGGGGCGACGGATCTGTCCGGCGCGATCCGCGGCATCCAGGAAGATGTGGTCGGGCGTGTGCTCGATGAGTTCCTGCCGCGCAACGTGCCGCATGAGGACTGGGATCTCGAGGCACTGCGCGAGGCGCTACGCAAGGATTTCAATGCGGATGTGGACGCGCGCGGCTGGTTGGCAGTCGAACCCGAGCTCGAGGAGCCGGTGCTGCGTCGCCGAGTGGTCGATGCGGTGGCCGCGAACTATGCGGCGAAGTCCGCTCGCTATGGCAGCGAGCTGATGCAGCATCTCGAGAAGGACATCATGCTGCGCACGCTCGACCAGCACTGGCGCGAGCATCTGGCCGCGATGGACTACCTGCGCCAGGGTATCCACTTGCGTAGCTATGCCCAGAAGGACTACCGCTACGAATACAAACGCGAGGCGTACGAGCTTTTCAGCGCCATGCTCGATCGCGTGAAGTTCGATACGGCATCGATGCTCACTCGCGTGGAGATTCGCAGCGAAGCTGATTTGCAGCGCGAAGAAGAGGAGCGCCAGCGCAAGCTACTCGCCGCACTGCAGTTGCAGCACGCCGAGGCGGCCTCGGCCTTGGCTGCGGCACCACCGGCCGACGAGGCTGAGCGTGACGTGGCGGCTGACACGGACGGCACAGCATCGACGCAAGCGCCAGTGGTGCGCGGCGAGCGCAAAGTAGGTCGTAATGAGCCCTGCCCCTGTGGCTCGGGCAAGAAGTACAAGCATTGTCACGGTACTTTAGAGAGCGGCTGAGGCGCTCCCTTCGCCGCTCGTTTACCTGCGATGACGCCAACAATCGAGGTTGTGGCCGCAGCGCTATTCGATGAATCCGGTCGAGTGCTCGTGACCGGCCGGCCGCCCGGAAAGCATATGGCCGGACGTCAGGAGTTTCCGGGTGGCAAAATCGCACCCGGGGAGACGCAGACGGCGGCCTTGCAGCGCGAACTGCGCGAGGAACTCGGCATAGAGATCGGCGCAGCGCGCTTGGCGATGACGCTCGAACACGACTACGCGGATCGTCGCGTCAGACTGCACTTTTATCTGGTCGAATCTTTCAGCGGCGTCCCGCAGCCCCTCGATGGGCAAACCTTGCAGTGGGTGCCGATCGAGGATTTGCATCGTCAGAACATTCTCGAGGCCGACGCACCGTTCGTGGCCCTGATCCAACAGCGGAGACTTCCATGCTGACATCGACCGGCGAACTTATCGAAGTGCGCAATCCGCGCAGTGGCGAGATCGACTACCGTTTCAACGCGCCCTCGGCGACCGAACTGACGACGACGCTCAAGGGGCTACGCGCAGCGCAAACCGCCTGGGCAGCGGCACCACTCGCGCACCGCATCGAGGTGTTGCAGCGTTGGCGTGTCGAGTGGACGGCGCGTCAGGCCGAGCTCGTCAATGCGCTCGCTACGGATACGGGGCGCTATCTTATTGCCGGCAGCGAAGTGCAATCGGTCACTGGCATGATCGATCGTTGGTGCGGGCTCGTACCCTCGTTGGCTGCCGAGGAGGAGTCCCGTTCGGCGACCCTGCCGAACATCAGCTATCGCTCGCAGTACGTGCCGTATTCCCTCGTGGGCGTGATTTCGCCGTGGAATTTTCCGGTATCGCTGTGTTTCATTGATGCCATTCCTGCGCTGCTGGCGGGCTGCGCGGTGTTCGTCAAGCCTAGCGAAGTCACGCCGCGTTTCGTCGAGCCTGCGATGCGTTCGATCGCGGCCGTGCCGGAGTTGGCTGCGGTGTTTTGCATTCAACCCGGTGCGCGGGCGACCGGTGAAGCGTTAATCGCGCAGAGCGATGTGGTGTGCTTCACGGGCAGCGTCGCGACAGGGCGGCTCGTCGCCGAAAATGCCGCGCGGAATTTCATTCCGGCGTTTTTGGAATTAGGTGGCAACGATCCTTTGATCGTGACGGCGAGTGCTGATCTCGAACGTGCGACGGACGTCGCGCTGCGTGCGACCTGTCTCGCGACGGGTCAGGCCTGCCAGAGTCTCGAACGCGTGTACGTTGATCGACGGATTTATTCGCCCTTCGTCGAGCGGCTGGTGCAGAAGGCGAAGCAGGTCGAACCGAATTGGCCCGACATCCATGCGGGTACGATCGGCCCCTTTATTTTTGCGCGACAGGCTGAGATCGTCGCCGAGCAACTGGCTGACGCGCGTGTCAAGGGAGCTAAGGTACTCTGTGGCGGGGAGATCGAAGATCACGGTGGTAAGTGGCTGCGGCCGACGGTGCTCGTCGACGTGCATCACGGTATGAAGGTGATGAGCGAGGAGACGTTCGGGCCCGTGATCCCTGTGATGGCCTTTGACAGCCTCGATGAAGCTGTGGCGCTCGCGAACGAGGGTGTCTTTGGGCTCTCCGCGGGCGTGATCGCGGGCACGCTCGAGGAGGCGGAGACGATCGGTCGGCGTATCGATGCCGGCGGCATCAGCCTGAATGACGGTTCACTCACCGCGATGTGTCACGAATTCGAGAAGAACTCCTTCAAGCTCTCGGGGATGGGGGGGTCACGCATGGGACCTGCCGGGTACGCGAGATTCTTCCGGCGCAAGGTGCTGATTCGTCAGCACGGTTCGCCGGCCACAATGGCCAACATTGCCGAGGCGCATGCGCGACCCCGGTGATACGGCCCGTTGATACGGTATGATCGCCGCCTACCACGCCGAGGATCTCGGCACGCAGCGCAGGAACACGCCGATATGAGCACGCAGGACTTGGGTCTTCCCGACATCCGGATCGACACGAACAGTCTATATCGCGAAGAGGTCTTCACAGATCGTCGCGCCGGCACACTGCGCCGTATGGTGCCTGTCACGGTGGAGGGTGCGCCGGATGCCACCCGTGCCGTGATCTACATGGGGCAGACGCAACTCATGACGCCGGGCGGAGTTCTGCCTCTCGGTTTCGAGATCGAGGCCCAAGATTTGGCCGAAGCCATTGGCAAGTTCCCGGACGCCGTCAAGCAGGCACTCGAGGATGCGATCGAGGAAGCGCAGCAGATGCGGCGCGAGGCCGCCTCGCGCATCGTGGTTCCGGATGCCCCTGGGGCGATTGCGAGCAAGATCAAACTGCCCTGATCGCCCTTTGCGGCCTAGATGCCGCGGGACTAGCTTTCAAGCACCGTGCGGTAGATCTCCGCGTACTCCTCGGCCGAACGTATGCCGACGGTAAGGTCGCGTAGCAGTCCATCGTGCAGATCGTAGATCCAACCGTGGATCTCTAGCGGCTTGCCGCGATCCCAAGCGCTTTGCACGATGCTTGTCTGGCCAATGTTCAGCACTTGCTCGATCACGTTAAGTTCACACAGCCGATGCAGACGAGCCGCTTCATCGGGTAGCTCGGCAAGCCGAGCGTGATGTTTCTTCATCACGTCCTGTACATGACGCAGCCAATTGTCGATCAGTCCGAGCCGATCGTTGCGCAGCGCCGCCTGCACGCCACCGCAGCCGTAGTGGCCGCAAACGATGACGTGTTCCACATCGAGCACATCGACGGCGTATTGCAATACCGAGAGACAATTGAGATCGGTGTGGACCACCACGTTTGCCACGTTACGGTGCACGAACAGTTCGCCCGGCAATAACCCGACGATTTCGTTAGCGGGTACGCGACTGTCTGCGCAGCCGATCCAGAGGTAATCCGGGGACTGCTGTCCCACCAGCTTGCTGAAGAATTCAGGATCCTTGGCCGTGATCTCCTCGGACCAGCGGCGATTGCTGTCGAACAATGGACGCAAGCTTCTCATTGGGCGACGCTCTGTGAGGGCTCATTACGCAGCGCGCGATCAAAGAATCGGAGTACCGTTTGGTAGCCATGTGGCCCGGTCGCTGCGAAACGCATCAGGGCGTGCTTGCTGCCGGGGTAGGCCATCACGTCAAACGGTTTGCGTTCATCTTGCAGGGTCTTGAAGAGTGCGGTGCTGTGGGTAAAGAGCACGTTATCGTCGGCCATGCCGTGCATGATCAGCAGCTCGCCGCGCAAGTTGCGCGCATGGGTCATGACCATACCATCGGCATAGCCCGCAGCATTATCCGCCGGCGTGCCCATGTAGCGTTCCGTGTAGTGCGTGTCGTACAGGTGCCAGTCCGTCACCGGGGCGCCCGCGACACCCGCGGTGAAGTACTCGGGTGCCTTGACCATACACATGAGCGACAGATACCCCCCGTAGCTCCAGCCAAAGACGCCAACACGCTTTGAGTCGACGAACGGCAGTGTGCGCAGGAATTCGACGCCGCGCACCTGATCTTCGACCTCTACCGTGCCCATCCGCCGATGGATGGCCGACTCGAACTTTTCACCACGAAAGCTCGTGCCGCGATTGTCGAGCGTGAACACCACGTAGCCGCGTTGCGCGAGCAGCTGACGGAAAAACCCTTCATTGCTGCGCGGGAAGCCCGGCCAGGCGCGACGAACCCGCTGGTTGCCCGGGCCGCCGTACAAATCGACGATCACCGGATAGCGTTTGCCGGGCTGCATGTTCATCGGCTTGATCAATTGGTAATGCAGCGTCTGGCCGTCAGCCGACTGCAGCGTGCCGTATTCGGTGGGCTGATGTGCGGCCAGATAAGGCGAGTAGGGGTGCTGCGCATCGAGCGTGTTGGCAACCAGCACGGCCAACTGCCGACCCGCGCGATCACGCAAGGTCAGCGACGGCGGCGAGGTGGGCGTCGAGAAGGTATCGAGCCAGAGCCGTGCGTCGCGGGAGAGGCTGTTGGAGTGCCAGCCTGACCCTTGACTGAGCTTGCGAATTCCCGCTTCCACCTCGCGTGGCTCGCGGGAACCGTCTAGGGGTGCTGAGTACAAATGACGCTCGAGAGGCGTGTCGCGGTTGGCGGTGAAATAGACGACGCCGCGCGCTTCATCGACGGCTTCGATCGCACGCTCACCGGAATCGCCGGCAACCATCCATTCGCCGGCGGTGAGCGGGCGTAGCAGCGTGCCGTCGGCTCCGTGGAGATACAGATGTCGATAGCCGCTGCGCATGGAGGCCCAAATAAAACCGCCGCGCTGGCGGAGGAAAGTCAGTTCGTCGTGCAGATCGACCCAAGTGTCGCTGCGCTCTTCAAGCAGACGACGACCGACGCCGCTCGCCAAGTCGACTTGCAGCAGTTCGAGTTGTCGCTGGTCGCGCGATTGACGCTGTACTGCGATCGCTTTGGAGTCCGGCAGCCAGTGCACGCGCGCCAAGTAACCCTCGCCCGGATCGGCTGCGGGTAATGCCCGCGATTCGACTTCGAGCCCTTGACCTGACCCACCTCTCTTGAGCCCGGCGACGAACACGTTGACTCGTGCGTTGGGGCGACCGGCGGCCGGATAGCGTTGCCGCACCACCTTTACCGTGCTTGCGTAGATTTCGAAACGCTCAACTTCATCTACGGTTGATTCGTCGACGCGCGCGTAGACGATGGCGCTTTCATCCGGTGCCCACCAATACCCCGTTTGGCGATCCATCTCCTCTTGAGCGATGAACTCGGCCATGCCGAGAGAGACGAGGCCGCCGCCTTCACGGGTGATGGGGTATTCGCGTCCTGATGCCAGTTCGATCACGTAGAGGTTCTGCGCGCGGACGAAGGCGACGTAGTTACCGCGTGGGGAGAATCGCGGGTCTGTCTCCGCGTCGGCGGTTTGCGTGAGTCGGCGCACGGCCTGCGCCGGTGCGGAGGCACGCAGGTCGTACAAGAACAGATCTCCTGCAAGCGGAATCAGCAGATATCGTGAGTCGGGCGAAAACTCGTAGTCGATGATGCCCGCAAGAGATGAGGTGCGCGCGCGTTCGCGACGGGCTTCTTCTTCCGGCGAAAGGGCTCCTTCGTCTGCGGCGAGCGCGGCCGAGTCGACGAGCAGTGCGTTGCGCCCGCTCGCAGGATCATAAGCCCAGATGTCCAGCCGATCCTTGGCCTCGCTCTTGCCCTGCAGGTAGGTAACGAGTTTGCCGTCCGGCGAAAACCGTGGTGAGCGCAGCGATGTACCCGACAAGTCCGGGCCCGCAAACAGGCGCTCGACCGACAGGGTGGACGGTGGTGCCTTGCTCGGTACCGGCACCAGCGCCGGCGCGGCAGTGAGCAGCGACGGTGACGCGGCGAGCAGCATCAAGGCACGCCGCAAGGAGGGTAACTTTCGCATCATGGAGCGAGCATCCTAGGCAGAGCTTCAGTAACATCGTGCGCGAAACAATCACTGCACGGTTTTGACCGAGTGTAGAGAGGATCATGCCCTACCGCCACTTTGCCACCAGGTTCCTGCTCATGACGTTGCTCACCACCGCCATCGGCGGGTCGCCCGCGTGGGCTGCGCCCGATTATCCTGCTGCCACCCGTGGAACTGTCGTGGACACCTACCACGGCACACAGGTTGCCGACCCTTATCGATGGCTTGAGGACGCCTCAAGCGCCGCGACACGGGAGTTCGTCAAGGCGCAAAATGCACTGGCCACCCCTTGGCTTGAGGCACTTCCGCAGCGCGCCGCCATCCGCGAGCGCTTGACCCGCAACTGGAACTACGAGCGCGTGGGTCTGCCACGTCAAAAAGGCGGGCGCTATTTTTTCGTTCGCAACGACGGGATGCAGAACCAAAGCGTGCTGTATGTCGCGAGCGGCTTGCGCGACACGCCGCGTGTACTGTTCGATCCTAATGCGGCTAGTCGCGATGCCACGGTGGCGCTCGCGCGCTACGAACCCTCGCCGGACGGCAAAATCGTCGCGTACTCGCTTTCCGACGGCGGCACAGACTGGGAGATCTGGAAGTTCCGACGGGTCGAGGATGGTCGCGATCTCATCGACGAGTTGCGGAACACCAAATTTTTTGATCTCTCCTGGGCGCCCGATGGTTCCGGGGTGTACTACAGCCGTTACCCGGCGCGTCAGGATGACCCCTTGCGCGGCGACGATCAGGGTCAGCCGGCCATCTACTTCCATACGCTGGGCACGCCGCAGTCGAGCGACCGGCTCGTCTATCGTGTTGGCGATCACCCGACGCGCGCCCCTTCGGCCACCGTGGCCGACGATGGGCGATACCTGTTCGTGTCGCTGTTCGATGGCTATCGCACCAATGGTGTCGATGTCATCGATCTTCGTTCACCCACCACCGCAGCGCGTCGGCTGTTCGGTGACTGGGATGCCCGATACACGGTACTCGGCAGCGAGGGAGACACCGTCTACGTGCAGACCACGGAGTCTGCGCCGCGCGGGCGCATCATCGCGGTCGATGCCCGGAACCCTGTGCGTGCGGCGTGGCGGGAACTCGTGCCGCAACGCGAACTTGCGCTCGATGAGGCCTCGTTTGTCGGCGGTCGGCTACTGGTGCGGTACGTGAAGGATGCGCATGGCTACGCGCAGATGTTCGACCGCGCCGGCAAACTCGTTGCGGATGTGCCGTTGCCCGGGCTTGGTACGGTGGGTGGCTTCGGCGGCACGGCTAGCGATACCGAAACATTCTTTGCATATACGGATTTTCTGAGTCCCGGCAAAGTGCTGCGACTCGACCTCCGCGACAACACCACCTCGGTGTGGCGCGAGCCGAAACTCGCAGCGGACGTGTCGCCCTACGTTACTCGTCAGGAGTTCTACACGAGCCGTGACGGCACTCGCGTGCCGATGTTCATTACCCATCGACGTGATCTCGTGCGCGATGGCAAGGCGCCCACGCTGCTGTACGGCTACGGCGGATTCAACATTTCGCTGACGCCCACGTTTCGCCCTGCGGTGCTCACGTGGTTGGAGATGGGTGGCGTGTATGTCGAGGCCAATCTGCGCGGTGGTGGAGAGTACGGCGATGCGTGGCACGAAGCGGGCACACTGGCACGCAAGCAAAACGTCTTCGACGATTTCATTGCTGCTGCGGAATATCTGATTCGCGAGAAATACACCCAACCGGCACGGCTCGCGATCTCGGGTCGCAGCAATGGCGGGTTGCTGGTGGGCGCGACCTTGCTGCAACGGCCGGAGTTGTTTGGCGCAGCCTTGCCCGCGGTGGGTGTGCTCGACATGTTGCGATATCACACGGCGAGCGCCAACGCGCGCCAGTGGTCTTCCGACTATGGTCTGTCCGAAAACGCCGAGGACTTCAAAGCGCTGCTGCGCTATTCACCGGTGCACAACACCCGCCCGGGAACCTGTTACCCGCCCACGCTGGTGACCACCGCGGATCGCGACGATCGGGTCGTGCCGTGGCACAGCTACAAGTTCGCCGCCGCCCTGCAGCAGGCGCAAGGCTGCGCCAAGCCGGTCTTGCTGCGTATCGAAACACGAGCGGGCCATGGTGCCGGCAAGCCGACCTGGATGCAGATCGAAGATTTTGCGGATCAGTGGGCGTTCGCCGCCCATGCCATCGGACTTGAGCTGCCGCGCTGAGCGCAAGCGAGCGGCGGAGCGGGGTCGCCTAGCGGCTGGATGTCTCAGCGGCGTCGCAGGCGGTAGATGCGCTCGGACAGATGCGTGACGCCGCGGGCTGACATGCGCGGGAAATCCTCGAGGGCGGTCAGTTCTTCGAGTACTGTGATGTCGTGGGTGGCCCCGAACAGGGCGTGAACTTCATCGGGCATCACGGCATGCGGCGGCCCGCGCATCTGGCGCTGGTCATATTCCATGGTCACGAGCAGAGTTTGCGTCCCGGGCGGCGACAGTCGCGCGAGCTGCGTGGCGTAGTCGATGCGCATCGACGGTGGCAGCGCGACCAAGGATGCGCGGTCGAAGATTGCGTCGATGCGGCCGAGCGTCGCCGGCGTCAATTCGAACAGATCGCCGCAACGTAGATCGACGCCGCGTGCCTCGGGATGCTCCTCGGCAAATTCGCGCACCGCGAGCTGCGATAACTCGATACCCACCACCCGATGTGAGTGCTCGGCGAGCCAGATGAGATCAAGGCTCTTGCCGGCGAGCGGTACGAAGACCCGCGCGCCCGGCGTCAACGCCAAAGAATGCCAGTGACGCGCGAGCGCCACGTGGGGCTTGGCCATATGAAAGCCGATTTCGCGTCGCTCCCAGCGGTCGTGCCAAAACTGCGGTTCCATGAAGCGACTCGGATTGCCGGGTAGGGCGGCGTTACGCCGCGGCGCTGGGCCGGGCAGCGATCGCTTCGCGCCAGCGCAGCAAATGGGTCTGTGCAGGTTGCGGCCGAATGCCCGCCACTTTGCCGAATTCCAGCGTGGTGAAGGCGACGATGTCGGCGAAACTGAAGCGCTCGCCGGCGATGAACGTCGAGGTGGCTAGTTGAGCATCGAGTCGCTGCCACTCGGCTAGCACCTGCTGGCGGGCGAGTTCGCCATAAGCGGCAACTTGCGGGATGCGGCCCTGCCAGAATTTGTGGGTGTGGCGAAACGCGTGCGTGGTCGGCACGTAGAGGCGGAACATCAAGCCGAGCACCGTGCTTTCGATCTGCGCTTGCTCGAGCGGCGACTCGCCAAGTAGTGGCGGCGCAGGGTGCAGAGCCTCGATGTATCGGCAGACGGCGAGCGATTCGGTGAGGCGCGTGCCGTCATCAAGTTCCAGTACAGGCACTTCACCGAGCGGGTTGACGGCGAGGAACTCAGCGCGGCTGTTTGCACCTGAGGCGATGTCGATCTCGACACGCTCGACGGAGAGTCCTTTTTCGGCGAGGAACATCCGCACTCGACGCGGGCTCGGTGCGAAGGCGTTGTCGTACAGTTTCATCAGTTGCAGCAGATGATGTCGAAGGGAACGTCCTGCTCCACTTGTCGCGCCCGTTCGTTCGCACCCTGCCATTCGACAAAGCGCACACTGGCGCGATAGTGGCTACCGCTGATCTCGGGAAAGATCCCCATGTCGGGTGCTATGGCCACACGCAACAACTGCACGGGATTATTGCGTTCGAAAGTGATGTGAAACACGCCGTTGACGGCGGTCTCGGTGCGCACGCGCCCGCTCTGGCGCGTGAGCCACAGCAACTCGGCAATCGAGTCGCACAGCGGGCGCAGCAGAGCCAGCCACTGTGTGAGTGTCGCTTCGCGATCACTGCTAGGCAGACTCAACCAAAACGAAAAATCGGGCAGGTCGAAATCGCAAGTGCCACCCGGAATGGTGCTGCGGTGACGCACGGCAGCGAGGAATGTCGAGTCGCGCAAGGGTTGTAGAAAAGCCGAGCCGGCCCCGAGCAGGTCGGTGCGCAATCGCACGAGGTTGGCGACCAGCGCCTGTAGACGGTCGATGTCGATGTTGGGCCGGCGTTGCATCTCGGTGTACATGCTGATCTGCCGCTCGAGTTCCTTCAGCACATCGGCTCGCGTATCGCTGCGGCTGATGATGGCGAGCACATCAAGCAGACTGCCTATCGCTGCGCGACTGCCCCACTGGCTTTTTGAATGCGCGTGGAAGAGGGCCTGGTTGTACAGGAAGTCGATGCGCAGGTACGCCCGCATCCGCTCGTTGAGCGGCTGTTCGAACACCAGCGGTTCCGCACCCGATCCCGGGACTGGAGCCGCCGGCTGTGGGGCTTCCTCGGTCATTCGCCTATTCTGTCGCAGGGTCTTTGTGGCCGTAAACGGCCCAGTGCAAATATTTAGCGTGCAGCGCGTCGACCTGTGCCTGCAACGCAGCGGGGTCGCCGTCGTTGACGATCACGTCGTCGGCGGCTGCGAGTCGGTCGCTGCGGCGGGTCTGTGCGGCGAGGACGGCGCGTGCCTCGGTCTCAGTGACTTGATCGCGCTGCATGACCCGCTCGATTTGCAGGGCCTCCGGGCAATCAACCACGAGAACGCGATCGATTCCCGCGCGCCTGCCGCCTTCGATGAGCAACGGAATTACATTGATCTGGTAGGGCCCGTTCGCGGCCGCTGACTGCTCGGCCATGGCACTGCGGATCAGCGGATGCAGGATTGCTTCGAGATCGCGCCGCGCCATCGGGTCTTCAAACACGAGGCGGCGCAGGGCGCGCCGGTCGAGGCTGCCGTCTTCCTGCAGCACGCCATCGCCGAAGCGGGCTCGCACCTGGGCGAGGCCGGGGGTACCCGGGGCGACGACCTCGCGGGCGATGACGTCACTATCGATGATGGGCACGCCGTGGGCCGCGAACAAGCGCTCGACAGTCGACTTGCCGCTCGCGATGCCTCCGGTGAGTCCGATGCGCAGCATGCGTGGGTCTCCTTTAAGTCCGTCCGCCAAACACGAGCAGCAGCCAACCGAACAGGGCCAGATAGGGGCCGAACGCGATCGGTGCCTCGCGCGATCGTCCGAACATCAGGATGAGCACGATGCCGACCACGGCTCCAGTGAAGGCGGCGAACAAGATCAGCGGCAGCAGCGCCTGCACACCCAGCCACGCGCCTAGCGCGGCGAGCAACTTGAAGTCGCCGTAACCCATGCCTTCCTTGCCGGTGACTCGCTTGAAGAGGTGGTGGACGATCCATAGCGACAGGTAGCCGACGATCGCCCCGAGCAGTGCCTCGCGCGGTCCGAGTGGAAACGCAGCGCCTTCACCGACGAGACTCAAAGAAAGACCACCCCACAGTAGCGGTAGGGTAAGTTGATCAGGCAGGTAATGCGTCTCGAGGTCGATGCCCGCGAGTGCGATCAGAAAGGCGGTCAGCACGAGTGCCGCGAGCAAAGAAATGTCGACACCGAAGCGCCACGCGCAGACGGCGAAGAGCGTCGCTGTAAGCGCCTCGATGATCGGGTAGCGAGTGGAGATCGCCGCGCCGCAGTCGGCGCAGCGACCCTTCAGCCACAGCCATGAGAGTAGCGGCACGAGATGCTGCACGCGCACGGGAGCATTGCAATGCGGGCAGTGCGAGCGCGGTACCGCGAGGTTGTAGCGCTGATCAGTAGGAGCTTCGCGACCCTCGAGCGCTGCGCATTCAGTGCGCCATGCGCGCTCGAGCATGCGCGGCACGCGATGGATGACGACGTTGAGAAAGCTGCCGACCAGTAGCCCGACGAGGCCCACCGCGATGATCAACCATGGCGAGGCGGCGTGTTCGGGGGCGAGCGCGAGATTCACGGGCAGCGAAAACATCGTCGTTTGAGGTTCCCTAAGCCGTTGGTTTTCGTCAAAATGCGAGTGTATTCCAGCGTACTCGGGGGTCTCGGTGAATCTTCACGAATATCAAGCAAAAGAAGTCTTTTCCGCCTACGGCATTCCAGTGCCGGCCGGCCGCGTGGCGGCCACGGCTGACGAAGCCGTGAGCGCGGCCCATGCGCTCGGTGGCTCAGTCTGGGTCGTCAAAGCTCAGGTGCACGCAGGCGGCCGCGGCAAGGCGGGTGGCGTGAAGCTCGCGCGAGACGTCGAGGGTGTTCGCGCGGCGGCGCAAGCCATGCTCGGGACACGCCTCGCCACCAAGCAGACGGGGCCTGAGGGCCTGCCGGTCGATAAGGTCTACGTTGAGCAGGGCTCACAAATCGACCGCGAGATCTACCTCTCACTGACGCTCAATCGCGAGAAGGGGCGCATCGCCATGGTCGGCTCCGCGGCGGGCGGCATGGATATCGAAGAGGTCGCCGAGCACTCACCCGAGAAGATCACCACCGTCAACATCCACCCGGCGGCGGGACTACAGCCGAACCAGTGCCGTCGCATGGCGTTTGCGCTCGGCTTCAAGGGTGCGCAAATCGCCGAGTTCCAGCAGATTGCGATGGCGCTCTACCAGCTCTACCTCGACAAGGACGCGAGTCTGCTCGAGGTGAATCCGCTGATCGTCACCAAGGACGGCAAGCTCGTAGCGCTGGACGCCAAGATCAATATCGACGCCAACGCCATCTATCGGCAAAAGGCGCTGGCGGCTCTGCGTGACACCTCGCAGGAAGACCAGATGGAAGTCGAAGCCAGTCGGCACGACCTCAACTACGTCTCGCTCGATGGCGATATTGCCTGCATGGTCAACGGTGCCGGCCTCGCCATGGCAACCATGGATCTGATCAAACTGCACGGGGGTTCGCCGGCGAACTTCCTCGACGTCGGCGGCGGCGCCACGGCGGAGCGGGTCACGGTGGCTTTCAACTTGATCCTCTCAAATCCCAAGGTGCGGGCGATCCTGGTCAATATCTTTGGTGGCATCGTCCGCTGCGATCTGATCGCCGAGGGCGTGATCACCGCGGTGAAGAACGTCGGCGTCAAGGTGCCGGTGGTGGTTCGATTGGAAGGCACGAACGCGCAAAAGGCGCGTGACTTGCTCGCGCAGAGCGGGCTGAAAGTCATCGCTGCAGCGGATCTCACCGATGCCGCGCAGAAGGTTGTGGCGGCGGCGAAGTAATCGCTCGCGCCCACGTCCTCCATCACGCTATTTATTCGCAGGATTCGTTCATGAGTATTCTCGTCAACAAAAACACGAAAGTGATCTGCCAGGGTTTCACCGGCAAGCAGGGCACCTTCCACTCCGAACAATGCATCGCCTACGGCACGCAGGTAGTGGGCGGTGTCACACCGGGTCGCGGTGGTGACACGCACTTGGGTCGCCCGGTGTTCGACACCGTGCACGATGCTGTGGCGGCCACCGGAGCCAACGCCAGCATGATCTACGTGCCCGCGGGTTACGCCGCCGATGCGATTCTCGAGGCGGCCGATGCCGGCATCGAGCTTATCGTGTGCATCACCGAGGGAATCCCGGTGAACGACATGGTGCGCGTCAAGGCCGCACTCGCAGGCACCCGCTCGCGTCTCATCGGTCCCAATTGCCCGGGCATCATCACCCCGGGCGAGTGCAAGATTGGCATCATGCCGGGCTTCATCCACAAAGCCGGTTGTGTCGGCATCGTGTCGCGCTCGGGCACGCTGACCTACGAAACGGTGTTCCAGACCACCAACAACGGTCTCGGTCAAAGCACCTGTGTCGGCATCGGCGGTGATCCGGTGCGTGGCCTGAACTTCATCGATGTGCTGGCGCTCTTTCAGGACGATCCGCAGACCGAAGGCATCGTCATGGTGGGTGAGATCGGCGGTAGCGATGAGGAAGCCGGAGCGGAGTTCATCCGCGACCACGTCACCAAACCGGTGGTGGCGTACATCGCGGGTGTCACCGCGCCGCCCGGCAAGCGCATGGGTCATGCAGGTGCGGTCATCGCCGGGGGCAAGGGTACTGCGGCGGACAAGTTCCGCGCGCTGGAAGCTGCCGGAGTGCGCACCGTCAACTCGCCGGCTGAACTCGGCACGGCGATCGACGAACAACTGCGCAAGCGCCGCAAGGCTTGAGCGAGCCTGCCTTGCGCATCGCCCTCGCGCAGGTCGACCTGCTCGTCGGTGACGCCGAAGGCAACGCCGATCGTGTGCTCGCCGTGGCTGAGCGCGCGGCGGGCGCGGATCTCGTGATCTTTCCCGAGCTCACGCTGGCCGGTTATCCGCCGGAAGACTTGCTATTCCACCGCGGCTTTCGTCACCGGATCGAGGCTGCACTCGCGCGCTGCACCACGGCGCAAGCGAATGCGGCGGCATCGCCCGCCCTGCTGCTCGGCTTTCCGGAATACACCGACGAAGGCATCTACAACACGGTCGCGTGGCTCGCTGGGGGCGTGGAGCGTGCGCGATATCGCAAGTGCCGCTTGCCCAACTATGGCGTTTTTGACGAGCAGCGCTACTTCGCGCGCGGCAGCACCGCCACCGTGCTCGAGCATGCGGGCTTCAGACTCGGACTTTTGATCTGTGAGGACCTTTGGCAGGAGGGGCCGGTGACCGCAGCCCGTGAGGCCGGTGCCGAGATCCTGCTCGTCACCAATGCCTCGCCCTACGAGCAAGGCAAGCAGGCGCAGCGCGAGGCGCTATTGCGTCGCCGTGCTCTCGAGAGCGGCCTGCCTATCGTGTACGTCAATCTGGTAGGCGGCCAGGATGAACTCGTATTCGATGGCCAGAGTGTCGTGGTCGATCGGACGGGCGAGGTGGTGCTGCGTTCGGCGGCCTTCCAGGAGACACTCGATTTCATCGAGTTTCGCCGAGCGCCCGATGGTCGTGCCGAGGTGCTGCGCGGTGCCATCGCGCCGCTATTAGGCGAGGTGGAGGACGTCTATCAGGCGCTCGTGCTCGGTGTGCGTGATTACGTCGGCAAGCACCGTTTCCCGGGGGTCGTGCTCGGTCTATCCGGGGGCATCGATTCGGCGTTGACGCTCGCCATTGCGGTCGATGCGCTGGGGGCGCAGAAGGTGCAAGCCGTGATGATGCCGTCTCGCTATACGGCGCAGATGAGCCTTGATGACGCAGCCGAGCAGGCGCGTACGCTCGGCGTGAAATACAGTGTGATTTCGATCGAAGCCATGTTCGAGACTGCGCTCGCGGCGTTGCGCGAAGAGTTTGCAGGTCGCGCGGTCGATGCCACTGAAGAAAACCTCCAGTCGCGCTGTCGCATGCTCATGCTGATGGGCATCTCCAACAAGACCGGCAAGATGTTGCTGACCACCGGCAACAAGAGCGAGATGGCGGTCGGCTACGCGACGCTATACGGCGACATGGCCGGGGGCTTCGCGCCCATCAAAGATTGCAGCAAGCTGCTGGTGTATCGTCTGGCGGCGTATCGCAATGGGCTTGGGCCAGTGATCCCTGCGCGCGTCATCGAGCGGCCGCCTTCAGCTGAATTACGACCCGATCAGAAAGACAGCGATTCCTTGCCTCCGTACGAGGTGCTCGATCCGATTCTCGAGGCGTTCATCGAGGAGGACTTGTCGGTCGATGAAATCGTGGCGCGGGGTTTCGCTCGCGAGACCGTTGGGCGGGTGCTCGATCTCGTCAAGCGCAACGAGTACAAGCGCCGACAGGCCCCGCCAGGCGTGCGCGTCAGCCGACGTGCCTTCGGCCGTGATTGGCGGTATCCCATCACCAGCGGCTATCGCCGCTGACGATTACCGCCAAAAAATTCAGCTACGTAACGGTCAGCTCCAGAAGCGCCACCAGGATTTCTTCACCGGCACCACGGATTCCGGGTTGCCACCGTAATTGGCGGCGTAGACCGCTCGCGTTTGATCGGCGAGCTCTTTCATATCCAGCCGCTCGTAGCAGAGGATCATGATTTCGAGCGCCTCGCGTACCGCGGGGGCGCCGTCGTATTGCTCGATCGTCAACTTCGCGCGCTGCGCGGCACCGGTGTAGGCGCCGCGCTTGACGTAGTAACGGGCGACGTAGATCTCGTAGTCCGCCAGTCGATTGCGCAGGTGGATCATGCGGCGACGCGCATCGTGCGCGTATTCGCTATTCGGGTATTCCTCGACCACTTTGCGGAACGAGGTGAACGAGCGCCGCGCCGTCTGTGGCGGACGTGCGTCGAGGTCGACGTTGAACCAGCGCTCGAGGAAGTTCGCCGAGCGCTCGAAATCGACGAGGCCTTTGACGTAGTAGGCGTAATCGATGCGCGGGTGGGTCGGGTTTTCGCGGATGAAAGTGTCGGCTTGATCGAGCGCAGACTCGCTTTCACGGCCTTTGTAGTAGGCGTAGATCAGATCGAGCCGTGCCTGCCGGGCTTCGGGCACGAACGGAAATCGGGCCACCAAGGCTTCGTAGATGCGGATCGCGTTTTCGAAGTCCTGGTTGTCGAGCGCTTTGCGGGCGCGCTCGTAGACCACGACCGGTCCGCCGCGCGCTTGGTCTTCCGCCTCGCGATTGGTGCGACAGGCGCTCAAAAACGTCAGGACGCCCACAAGGGCGATCAGGGTGATGACCCGCAGCGGAGTCCTAGGCTTCGTCATGAGGTTGGAATCCTGGCGATCGAGACGGGCATTATACCCATGTGACGATCAGCGACCCCGACACCCATCCCGACCCCCACTGTGTGACGATTCCGGTCGAACTGGCCGGGCAGCGACTCGACGTGGCGCTGGCTCGCCTGCTGCCACAGTACTCGCGGGCCCGGCTGCAACGCTGGATCGACGAGGGCCGGGTCACCCAGGATGGCGAACGCCCGGCGCGGCGAACACTGGTGCGGGCGGGACAGCAACTCGAAGTGACTCCGCAGTATCAGGCTGATGAGAGCGTGACCGCCGGGGCGCCGAGCCTGCCGTTTGTCATCGTGCACCGCGATGCGGCCGTGTTGGTGATCGACAAGCCTGCCGGCCTCGTGGTGCATCCGGGCGCGGGTAACCGCAGTGGCACGCTGCAAAACGCCTTGCTGGAGCTTGAGCCCAAGTTGGCAACGGTGCCGCGGGCGGGCATCGTGCACCGCATCGACAAGGACACCTCGGGATTGTTGGTTGTAGCGCGTACGCCCAAAGCCCATGCGACGCTGGTACGCGCGCTGGCTGCCCGGGAAGTCCACCGCGAGTATCTCGCGCTGTGCCACGGCGTGATGACCGGTGGTGGCACCATCGATGAGCCCATCGGCCGGCATCGCAGCCAGCGCATCAAGATGGCGGTGCGGGGCGATGGTCGCGAAGCCGTCACCCATTACCGCATTGAACGTCGCTTCACGGCGCACACGCTGCTGCGCGTGCAGTTGGAGACGGGTCGCACACACCAGATTCGCGTCCACCTCGCCCACATCGGCTACCCGCTGGTCGGCGACCCCGTTTACGGCGGGCGTCGACGGTTCCCGGCCGGTGCGAGTGCCGAGGTGATCGCGGCACTGCAATCGTTCAATAGGCAGGCGCTGCATGCCGCAAGGCTCGGCTTCACGCATCCGACCACGGGGCGAGAGCTGATGTTCGAGTCGCCATTACCCACCGATTTCGTGGCGCTGCTCGCAGTGTTGGCTGCCGCGCCGCCGTCACGTTCAGGCACGCCGTGATCCCGGTTCTGGTTCCCGAATGGCCGGCACCGGTCGGCGTCAGGGCCGCGTTCTCGCTGCGCAGCGGCGGCACGAGCGGATCGCCCTGGGAGAGTTTGAACGTCGGTGCGCATGTGGGTGACTCGCCCGCGTCGGTTCGCGTCAACCGGCAACGTCTAGTGTCCGCCTTGGAACTGCCCGCCGAGCCGATCTGGCTCGAACAAGTCCATGGCACGGCGGTGTACACGGCGCTAGAGGGTGACTGTGGGGTCGATGTGGGCGGCGTGCGTCCGACGGCCGATGCCGCGGTGACACGCGCTGAGGACGTGGTACTCGCCATCCAAGTGGCTGATTGTCTGCCGGTGTTGCTGTGCAGTGCCGACGGCAGCGTACTCGGCGCCGCCCACGCCGGTTGGCGGGGGCTTGCGGCCGGGGTGCTCGAGGCTACGGTCGAGGCGATGCAGACCGAACCGGAGCGTTTGCTGGCGTGGTTTGGCCCTTGTATCGGTCCCGCGCATTTCGAGGTGGGCGAGGAGGTGCGCGAGGCCTTCTTGCGGGCGGGCGATTCCGCGGCTGCCTTCACCCCCAACCCGCGGGGGCGCTGGCAGTGCGACTTGCCGGCCCTCGCGCGGCGCCGGCTCGAGCGCCTCGGCGTCCGTTCGATCCATGGCGGCGAGCACTGCACGGTGGCCGATCCGGTGCGGTTCTTTTCCCACCGACGTGACCGACAGACGGGTCGAATGGTCGCCCTGTTGTGGCGCTCCAGCGTTAGAATATAACGCTCATGTCCACGCTGGCCGCCATCCTCGTTTTTACGCTCCTCAGCGGTGTCCTGAGTGCCCTGCTGGCTGCGCTGTTCCTCTGGCTCCCGCAGGAGCGGCGCGATCGGGCAATGCCGCAAATGGTCAGTTTTGCCACCGGTACTTTGCTGGCCACCGCGCTGCTCGCGCTCGTGCCGCACGCCATGGGCGCGGCCGGGCCGTTCAAGGTCCACGAGGTTGGCGTAGCGCTGCTTGCGGGCATCGCGCTTTTTTTCTTGCTCGAGAAGTTCCTGCTCTGGCGGCACTGTCATACCGAGGCGGTTGAGGACGCGCACACCCACGAGCATCACCGTCGCGAGGCATCCGGTTGGCTCACGATGGTGGGCGACGGGGTGCACAATTTCATTGACGGCATCTTGATCGCCGCCGCTTTTCTCACCGATTTTCACCTCGGCGTCGTGACTGCGCTCGCCATCATGGCCCACGAGATTCCGCAGGAAGTCGGTAATTTCGCGGTGCTGCTGCACGCCGGTTTCAGCCGCCGCAAGGCGCTGCTGTGGAATGTGCTCTCTAGCCTCACCGCGGTGCTTGGCGGGTTGGTCGGTTGGTGGGCGCTCGGTGCAGCCATGCAATGGGTGCCTTATGCACTGGCTGTGGCGGCCGCGAGTCTGCTCTATGTCGCGGTGGCCGACCTCATTCCCAGCCTGCACAGGCGTACCGACCTGCGTGCGAGCGCTGTGCAGATCGTCTGGATCGGCATTGGCATTAGCCTGGTGATGTTCGCCGAGTCCCAAGTCCACTGAGCGTCGCGCCTGCGGGATGGGTCGTTCGGGCCCCTTGAAAGCGCTGGCTGCGCCCTAACCATAGGGGTTCAGTAGTCATAGCCACCGCTGCATCGGGGGGCGCACATGCGACAAGATAAATTCACCGAACGGTTCAAACAGGCACTCGGCGAAGCGCAATCGCTCGCTCTGGGTCGCGACCATCAGATCATCGAGCCCGCGCACGTGTTGCTTGCGCTCATCGATCAGCAGGGCGGTACGGTCAAGCCGCTGCTCATCAAGGCCGGCGGCAATCTGCCCAAGCTGCGCAGCGAGTTGAACGCGGCGCTCGATCGTCTGCCGAAAGTGGAAGGCACGCCGGGTGAACTGCACATCTCCAACGATCTGCAGCGTTTGCTCAACGTGACCGACAAGCTCGCGCAGCAGAAGGGCGATCAGTTCATCTCCAGCGAGTGGTTTGTCATCGCAGCCTTCGAAGACAAGGCACTGCTCGGTCGCCTGCTCAAGGATGCGGGGTTCGCCCGCGCGGCACTCGATCGTGCGATCGACGACGTTCGTGGCGGAGATAAAGTCCAGGACGCCAACGCCGAGGAAGGTCGTCAGGCGCTCGAGAAGTACACCGTTGATCTGACTCGCCGTGCGGCCGACGGCAAGCTCGATCCGGTGATTGGTCGCGACGATGAGATCCGTCGCACGATTCAGGTGCTGCAGCGACGCACCAAGAACAACCCCGTGCTGATCGGCGAACCGGGCGTCGGCAAGACGGCGATCGTCGAAGGACTCGCGCTGCGCATCATCAATGGCGAAGTGCCGGAGAGCCTGCGCAACAAGCGCATCCTCGCGCTCGACATGGGGGCGCTGATCGCCGGTGCCAAGTTCCGCGGCGAATTCGAGGAGCGCCTCAAGGGTGTGCTCAACGATTTGGCCAAGCAGGAAGGCCAGGTGATTCTGTTCATTGATGAGTTGCACACCATGGTCGGCGCCGGCAAGGCCGAAGGCGCCATGGATGCTGGGAACATGCTCAAACCCGCGCTCGCGCGCGGCGAGCTGCATTGCGTCGGTGCGACGACGCTCGATGAGTATCGCAAGTACATTGAGAAGGACGCTGCGCTCGAGCGGCGCTTCCAAAAAGTGTTGGTCGATGAGCCCTCGGTGGAAGACACCATCGCGATCCTGCGCGGTTTGCAGGAGCGTTATGAAGTTCACCACGGCGTCGACATCACCGACCCCGCGATCGTCGCTGCCGCGACGCTCTCGCACCGCTACATCGCTGATCGACAGCTGCCGGACAAGGCGATCGATCTCATCGACGAGGCAGCAGCCCGTATCCGCATGGAGATCGACTCCAAGCCCGAGGCGCTCGACAAGCTCGAACGTCGCATCATCCAGTTGAAGATCGAGCAGGTGGCGCTGCAAAAGGAAAAAGACGAAGCGACGCGCAAGCGTCTTGCCGCACTCGAGGAGACGCTCGCGCAGCTCGAGCGCGAGTACGCTGATCTCGAGGAGGTGTGGAAGAGCGAGAAGGCCTCTTTGCAGGGCGCTTCCGGCATCAAAGAAGAGCTCGAAAAAATCAAGCTCGAACTCGAGAACGCCCGCCGACGCAGCGATCTTGCGCGTATGGCGGAGCTGCAGTACGGGCGGATCCCCGAGCTCGAGAAGCGTTTGGCTGAAGCGCAGACCGCCGAGACGAAGCAGACCCAGCTCGTGCGCAACAAGGTCACTGAGGAGGAGATCGCCGAGGTGGTCTCCAAGTGGACCGGTATCCCGGTGGCCAAGATGCTTGAGGGCGAAAAAGAAAAGTTGCTGCGCATGGAAGAAGCGCTGGGTCGACGCGTGGTGGGTCAGGAGGAGGCCGTGCGCATTGTCGCCAACGCCATTCGCCGCTCGCGTGCGGGTCTCGCCGATCCGCGTCGGCCGAACGGGTCGTTCCTGTTTCTGGGGCCAACGGGCGTCGGCAAGACGGAGCTCTGCAAGGCATTGGCCGAGTTCCTCTTCGACACCGAGGAGTCGATGGTGCGCATCGACATGTCCGAATTCATGGAAAAGCATTCGGTGGCCCGACTGATCGGCGCGCCGCCGGGCTATGTGGGCTACGAGGAGGGCGGCTATCTCACCGAAGCCGTGCGTCGTCGGCCCTACGCGGTGATCCTGCTCGATGAGGTCGAGAAGGCGCACCCCGACGTGTTCAATGTGCTGCTGCAGGTGCTTGATGACGGGCGTCTGACCGATGGTCAGGGGCGAACCGTCGACTTTCGCAATGCCGTGGTGATCATGACCTCGAACCTCGGTTCCTCGGTCATTCAGGAACATGCGGGTGAGAAGAACTACGCGCGCATGAAGAGCGCGGTGATGGAGATCGTGCAGCAGAACTTCCGTCCGGAATTCATCAACCGCATCGATGACATCGTCGTGTTCCATCCGCTCGGCACGGCGCAGATCCGCGCCATTGTCGATATCCAGCTTGGGCAGTTGCGTCGCCGTCTGATCGATCGCGGACTCGATCTGCAACTCGACAATCGCGCCCGCGATCTCATCGGCGAGGCGGGCTTTGACCCCGTGTATGGGGCTCGGCCGCTCAAGCGTGCGATCCAGCAGCAGATTGAAAACCCTCTCGCCCAGCAGTTGCTGCAGGGCCTATACGCCCCGGGGGATAGCATCCGCGTCGGCATCGACGAACAGGGGCGGCTGAGCTTCAGCAAGGCGGTGTAGCAACCCGGTATAATTACGCCATGCCGTTTTACGAGTATCAGTGCCGCAGTTGCGGCCATCAGCTTGAAGTGCTGCAAAAGATCTCTGACAAGCCGCTGCGCAAGTGTCCGGCGTGCGGTAAGAGTGCGCTCACCAAACTAGTGTCGGCGCCCGTATTTCGGCTGAAGGGCAGCGGCTGGTACGAGACCGACTTCAAGTCAGATCAGGACAAGAAGCGCAACCTTGCCGCAGGGGACGGCGAGGCCCCGGCCGCCAAGGCGGACGAGGGCGCGAAGTCGGCGGATGCCGGCAAGACCGGTGATGCGGGCAAAACCACGGATGCGGGCAAAACCACGGATGCGGGCAAGGCGGGCGACACCGCCAAGACCAGCTCCACCGAGAAGGCTGCAACCAAGCCGAGTGCGGACAAACCCGTCAGTTCTCGTTCTGCCACACGCACTAAGCCGTCCGCCAAGGCCTCTAAGCCTTCCCGGCGCCCCGCCGCGCGCAAGTCCTCCCGGCGATGACACTCGCGCCGCAGGCGCTCATCGAGCGTGAGCGGCTGCGGTTTGCACGCGAGCATCCGCGCTGCGCAGCGCTCGCGGGCGATGCCGCGAAGCACTTTCCGGGTGCCGTGCCGATGCACTGGATGGCCGACTGGGGCACGCCGTTTCCCTTGTTCATTGCCGCAGCCGAAGGGGCCGAACTCGAAGACCTCGACGGGTACCGTTACCGCGACTTCTGTCTCGGCGATACCGGTGCGATGTTCGGTCACTCGCCAGTGGCGATCGTCGCGGCTATCACCGAGCAGGCGGGTCGCGGGCTGACCTGCATGTTGCCGGCGGCGCGCACTGCGTCGGTCGGTGCGGCGCTCGCCTCGCGCTTTGCATTGCCCTTTTGGCAACTGACGCAGACGGCTACCGATGCAAACCGGGCGGCACTTCGCTGGGCCCGTGCGATAACGGGTCGGCGCAAGATCCTGGTTTTCCAGGGCTGCTATCACGGCACTGTGGACGAGACGATGGTTCGCTTGCGCGGCGGTCGAACGGTGACACGCGAGGGTGCCATTGGTCCTGCATTCGATGGTGCCACGGCGGCGCTGGCCGTCGAATTCAATGATTTCGGCGCGCTCGAGGCGGCCTTGGCTGGCGGGGATATCGCTGCGGTAATCGCCGAGCCCGTCATGACCAATGTCGGCATGGTGTTGCCGCAGCAGGGGTTTCTCGAGCACCTGCGTGAACTCACGTGTCGTCACGGGACGCTGCTGATCATCGACGAGACCCATACGCTCTCCTCGGGGCCTGCAGGGTATGCGGGCGAGCAGGCGCTACAGGCGGATTTTTGGGTCTGCGGTAAAGCCATCGCCGGCGGTGTGCCCTGCGCGGTGTACGGATTCACCACCGAGGTCGAAGCGCGGATGCGCGCGGTGCTCGCCAGCCGCGAGCCAGGCCATTCGGGCATGGGCACCACGCTTGCCGGCAACGCCTTGACGTTGGCCGCGCTGGAGGCGGCTCTGCTGCATTTGCATACCCGCGAGACCCACGCGCCGATGCAGGCCGGGGCATCCCGTTTGGCGTCGCAGTTGCAGAGCTTGTTCGGCGCTCGCGGCTTGCCGTGGCACGTGTCGCGGGTTGGCGCTAGGGTCGAGTTCGGCTTTACGGCTGCGCCGCGCAATGGCAGCGAAGCGGAGGCCGCGATGCGCCCGGTGCTTGAGCAGGCGTTGCATCTGTGGTTGCTCAACCGCGGATTGATCGTCACGCCGTTTCACAACATGATGTTGATTGCCCCAATGCAGACGGGCGCTGCCGTCGATGCGCTGGTCGGCGAAATCGGCGCTTTTCTCGACGAGGTGAAGCTGTGAGCACAACGGCCGAATGGCAGGCCTTTCGCGAGCGTCATCCGGGTATCGAGGCCGTGCAACTATTCATCACCGACCCGTCGGGGGTGCCGCGCGGCAAGACGGCGAGTGTCGATGAACTATCGCGTCTCTACGCTCACGGCAGACCCGTGGCCGGATCCATCCTCGGTCTCGACATCACGGGTACCGATGTCGAGGCTACGGGTCTCGTCTGGGAGACGGGCGATGCGGATATGATTTGCCGTCCGGTACCCGACACACTGGCGTTGGCGCCCTGGCTTACGCGGCCCACAGCTCAGGTCATGCTGTCGATGTACCAACCCTCCGGCGAACCTGCAGCCGGGGATCCGCGCCATGTGCTGGCGCGTGCAGTCGATCGGCTGCGTGCGGCGGGGCTGCGCGCTGTGCTTGCCGTGGAGCTCGAGTTCTACGTACTCGATGAACGCAGCACTGAGCCCGCCGGCTCAACTGCTCGCGGCAGTGGCCGCATCGATGCGTATGGACTCGGTCGTCTCGAGGAACTCTCGGGTTTCTTCGACGAGGTGTATGCGGCGGCTCGGGCGCAGGGCATCCCCGCCGAGACGCTGATGTCGGAGTACGCGCCGGGTCAGTTCGAGATTACTTTGCGGCATCGCGACGATGCGTTACGGGCCGTCGATGAGGCCGTATTGCTCAAGCGCTTGCTGCGTGGAGTCGCCGCTCGACATGGGCTACTCGTCACGTTCATGGCGAAACCTTTCGCTGAACTTGCGGGCAGCGGCATGCATCTACACGTGAGCCTCGCGGAAGAACCGGCCGCCAAGGCATCTGCGGCGACTGCGTTCGTCGGGCAGGCCAGCAATCTCTTCGCTGCGGATGATCCGGCAGGTAGCCCGCTGCTACGCCAGGCGCTCGGCGGACTCAAGCAGACCATGGCGGAAAGCCTGTTGGTTTTTGCACCCAACGGCAATTCTTATCGACGGTTTCGCAGCCAAAGTTATGCGCCAGTGGCGGTCAACTGGGGCATCAATAATCGTTCGGTCTCATTGCGCGTGCCGAGTGGGCCACCCGCCTCACGGCACATCGAACACCGGATCGCGGGAGCTGATGCCAATCCGTATCTGGCCGCCGCAGTCGTGTTGTCCGGTGTGTTGCGGGGCATCGAAACGGCGGCGGATCCGGGGCCGCCGGTCGAGGGTAACGGCTATTTAAGCGCCACCCGCCGCGAGTTACCGCAGACCTGGCACGAAGCGATTGAGCGTGCCGAGAGTTCGGCGTTTTTGACCGCGGCGCTCGGGGACCCCTTCAAACGAATCTTCCTGGCGATCAAGAAACAAGAGTGCGACCGCTTCTCGGCCGAGGTGACGGAGCTCGACCGATCGTGGTATTTAAGATCCTCATGAACACCGCAACCACCAAAGAAACACTCTTCGCCCATATCGCCAAGCACGACACGGGCAAGGGCTTCAGCGAAGACGCCTTCACGGAACTGGGGCGCATCGTCGATGCGATCCGCGCGGAGAGCCTCTACCCCGCACCGATGGATGCCTTGCGTCACGTCGAGGGACGCTGGGAAACACTGTTCGCGCATTTCGGTGCGAGGCACTCAGCCGGTAAGCCTAGAGTGCATGACTCGAACCTCAAGGTGCAGAGCTTCAATGCCTTTCCGCCCGTTCCGGTGCGCATCGAGCGGATGTGTCAGGAAATTTCCGAGCACAGCCAGGCGTACAACAACGTGGTCGATTTCACCGCCGCCGATGGCGTGACACGCGGAGTCATCGTGGTGCACGGTCGATTCCGCGGCGAGCCGGACAACCGGCAGCGTTTTGCGGTGGAGTTCTATCGGGTCGAGCTTTTACCGGGCAAGGGCTTCGATGAAGCGCAACTGCGCAAGGCGCTGGGTTTCGCGGCGAGCGAACCCTTGAGCGAAGATCTGAAGCCGCCTCGACTGCACTCGGATGTGGTGTATCTCGATGCCGATACGCGCATCAACCTCGGCAGCCTCGGTGGTCTATATGTCCTGCGCCGCCTCGATGAGGCGCCGGTGTCCGTCAGGCTTTGAGTCGACCCTCGCGCATGGCGCGCAGTTGCGGCTCATCGAGTTTGTAGAACGCCAAGATCAGTAGCGCCAGCACCGACATGGCCGCCGGAATGTAGGCGATGGAGAGCAGTACGGCTTGCCGTACTTCGTCGGTGACTTCGCGCGGCGGAGTCTTCGGGTCGAACCCCGCATAGGCCAGGGCAAAACCGAGGATCAGCGGCCCAAGCGCGGCAGCGAGTTTCTCCACGAAGCTGTACAGCGCCGAGTACATGCCCTCGCGGCGTAATCCCGTGCGGTGGTAATCGAGCTCCATGGCATCGGTCAGCATCGACATCGCGAACACCACGTTGCCGGCGAAGGCGAGGCCGTTGACGAAGCCGCGCAGCGCCAGGAGCGCCACGGGTTCACCGGGCATTGCGTACATCCAAGACAGTCCCACGAATCCCGTCAGCACCGAGGAGCAGGCATAGGCCCAGCGCTTACCGACTCGTTTCGAGAGCCGCACGAGCAGTGGTGTGCCGAGCAGTACTGCGAGCACCATCGGTCCGCCGATCAGTGGCAGGCGAGTGAGCGGCATGTCGATGACGCTGACCAGGAAGAACATCAATCCGCCGGAGCTCGCGCTGACGCCGATCAGCTGCACGAGTTTGATTGCGAGGATTTGCTGGAAGGGCAGGTTACGCAGGAACCCGAGCACTTGATCGCGCAAGGGCACGCGCGCATCCGTTTGCGGGTGGAACGGCGCTTCCCGAGTACCCCACCACGCCGTCAGCATGGCCGCGAGGATGAGCGCACCGCCCAAGGCGCCGACGGCCGCGTGGGCGTCCCAGTCCTTGCCCATGAGTTCGAGCACGGCGCCCGCCGCCGACTGCGATAGAAAGCCGCCGACCGAAGCGAACATCACTCGCCATCCATGGATCGAGGAGCGCTCGTGGTAGCCCGTCGTCATCTCGGCGGGCATGGCCATGTAGGGCACGTTGAACAGCGAATAGCCCGTCGTATAGAGCAGCAGGGCGGCGAGCACGTACAGGGCCGCCAACAGGCCCTCGCCCTCGGTCATGCTCGGCCAAGGGCCGACGAAGGGGACGGTGAAGACGCCTAAGAACGACACGGCCGACACCAGGGCTCCCCAGAACAGCCAAGGCCGGCGCCGGCCCTGGGTACCCCCGGTCTGGTCGCTGAGGTAACCGGTAACTGGGTCGGAAACCGCGTCGTAGAGCTTGGAGAGGAATATCAAAAAGCCGGCGACCGCCGCAGGAATACGCAGCACCGTCACGAAATAAAACAGGGCCAGCGCCGAGATCCCGTTCATCAGAATGGCCACGCCGAAGGCGCCGGTGGCCCACGTGGCCTTGATCCGCAGCGGCAGGGGGGTCTCGTCGTAACTCGGGGCGGCCGCCTGATTTGGGCTGGCGGCGTGATTCGGGGTGGCGGTCATGCGGCCGACTTTGTAACATCCCCGCCCCTTATGCGCACTCATTATTGTGGCCAAGTCAACGAGTCCCTGATCGGCCAAACCGTCACGGTGGCAGGGTGGGTTCATCGGCGTCGCGACCACGGCGGAGTGATCTTCGTCGACCTGCGGGACCGCGAGGGTCTGGTGCAGATCGTCTGCGATCCGGATGCTCGCGAAGTGTTCGCCGAGGCCGAGAAGCTGCGCAACGAGTTCGTGGTGAGCATCACTGCGCTGGTGCGCGCCCGGCCCGAGGGCACCATCAACTCGAATCTCGCCTCAGGTCGCATTGAGCTACTGGCGCGGAATATCGAGTTGCTGAATCGGTCCGAGCCGCTGCCGTTCCAGCTCGATGAGAACGTCTCGGAAGAAGTGCGACTGAAGTACCGATATTTGGATCTGCGTCGCGACGTGATGAGCCAGCGGCTGCGCCAGCGGCACTCGATCGCGCGGGCGATGCGCCACTACCTCGACGATGCCGGTTTCGTCGATATCGAAACCCCGATGCTGACCAAGGCGACCCCGGAGGGCGCGCGCGATTACCTCGTGCCTTCGCGCACGCACCCGGGCAAGTTCTTCGCGCTGCCGCAGTCGCCGCAGATTTTCAAGCAGTTGCTGATGGTCGCGGGCTTCGATCGCTACTACCAGATCGTGCGCTGCTTCCGCGACGAGGACTTGCGCGCTGATCGGCAGCCCGATTTCACCCAGCTCGACATCGAGACGTCGTTCCTGGGGCAGGAACAAATCATGACCTTGATGGAAGGTCTGATCCGTCACATCTTCAAGACCGTGGCCGGCGTTGCCTTGCCCGATCCGTTCCCGCGTATGACGTACGCCGAAGCCATGCGGCGCTACGCGAGCGACAAGCCCGATCTGCGCATTCCGCTGGAACTCGTCGATGTTGCCGATCTCGTTGCCGGCTGCGATTTCAAGGTTTTCGCGGCGCCAGCTAAAGACCCCGGCGGTCGGGTGGCGGCGTTGCGCGTGCCGCAGGGCGGTAAGCTCACGCGCAAGGAAATCGACGATTACACGGCCTTCGTTGCCCGCTACGGCGCGCGCGGTCTCGCCTACATCAAGGTCAACGAGCGCGCCAAGGGTCGCGATGGTCTGCAGTCTCCGATCATCAAGTTCCTCTCTGACGAGGCCGTCAACGGGATCCTCGAGCGCACGGCTGCAGCCGACAACGATCTAATTTTCTTTGGCGCCGATTCGGCCAAAGTGGTCAACGACGCGCTCGGCGCGCTGCGCCTCAAGGTCGGCCAAGACATGGGTCTCTTGCAGGGGGCGTGGGCGCCGCTGTGGGTCATTGATTTCCCGATGTTCGAGTACGACGCCGAGGAAAAGCGCTGGTCGGCCATGCACCATCCGTTCACCTCGCCGAAGGATCTCGATCCGCAGGCGCTGCGCGCGTCGCCCGGTGCCGCGCTCGCCAAGGCCTACGACATGGTCTTGAATGGCTCAGAGATCGGCGGCGGCTCGGTGCGTATCCACCGTCAGGACCTGCAGTCGACGGTGTTCGATTTGCTCGGCATTGATCCTGAAGAGGCGCGACGCAAGTTCGGCTTCCTGCTTGATGCGCTGAAGTTTGGTGCGCCGCCGCACGGTGGCATCGCCTTCGGCCTCGACCGACTCGCCATGCTGATGTCGGGCGCCGAGAGCATTCGCGACGTGATCGCTTTCCCGAAGACCCAGACGGCGGCCTGTCCGCTGACGGATGCGCCCACCGAGGTCAGCGAGAAACAATTGCGCGAATTGCACATTCGCCTGCGTCAGCCGCCACCCGCGAGTTAGTTTCGCAGTTCGATCTTCAGGCGCACGGAGTTGGCAGTGCCCGCGATCGCCGCGGGGCTGCGCATGAATACGCGTAACGGGTCCACTTCACCCGACTCGAGCAGGGCATCTTGTACGACGCGCGCTCGCGCTCGGGCGAGATCCTCAAGATCCTTATCGGTTGGCAGCAGATCGCGCTGCAACACATCCTCGAGCGCCTTGATCGAGGCTTCGAGCAGTGCCGTCTCGTCGAGCTTTTGACCTGTCGTCGGATCGGGCGCGGCGAGTGCACGGAGCAATTCGCTGGGGCGCTTGCCTGTTTGCTCGCGGTGCAATTTTTCCAGCAGCTCCAAGTATTTTTCGCGATCTGTGCTGTCGACCGCTCGACCGGCAAACTGCTGCAGTCGGGCATTCCAACGCTCGCGGAGCAGTTGCGGCGCATCGAGTTCGCGGTTGAACACCGACGGCACGTCGAGTTCTAGCCCCGGTCGTTCGATCAGTGCCTTGCGGATGCCCGTGAGCCGTTCGAGCAGTGCCGGCTGTAGCGTGGCGCTCGCGGGCGCGAAGTCGATGAACTGCACGTCGGGGCCGCCGCCAAACAGAGCACCAAGCAGGGCGAAGGGCGCGGTGACGATTTTCACCAGCAAGTTGAGCACGATCTTCCAGATGATCGGGCCTAGGCGGAAGGTCGGATCATCGAGGGTGCCGCCCACCGGAAGATCAAGCGAGATGTCGCCGTTACGATCCTTGAGCAGCGCGATCGCAAGTTTCAGCGGCAGTTTCGTCGCATCCGGGCTTTTCACTTTCTCGCCGAGCTGCAGCTGTGAGATGAGGATCTTGTGGTTTGCCTTTAATCGCCGCTGTTCGACGAAGTAGGTGGTGTCGATCGACAACTTGCCCTTCTCGATGCGATAGCCCATGAACTTGCTTGAGTAGGGATTGAAACTCGTCAACTCGATGTTGCGGAACGTGGCTGCGAGATTCGTGTAGGCATCGGCGGCGAGGTAATTCACCTCACCCGAGATCTTCACCGGCGCGTAGCGATCCACGCCGCCGGCAAGACTGACTTGAGCGCGTGAGTCGGCATCTGAGGAGAGCCCCGTGACCCGGCCCGCGAGGGTCTGGATGCCGATGCGGAAGTTGGGTCGCACGGAGAAGTCGGCAAAGTTCGCCGAGCCTGCGGCGATGTTCAGCTGACCGATGGCGACGCGCAGCGGCGCCGTCGCCGCTTGCGCATCAGCCTCGCGCTTCGCATCCGTCTCGCGCTTCGTCGCAGCCGTGCGATTTGCGTTAGGCGTGCGCGGCGCTGCAGCAGTGCCGGCGGGCTCGCCCGTGCCGGCGGACTCGTCCGTGCCGCCGCTCGAGAACACATCGGCGATATTGGTTGTGCCATCCGCATTGACGACAAGGTCGATGAAGGGCGCTGCGGCCTCGATCGAGCGGATATCGAGTCGCTGCGCTGATTCGCTGTAGCGAATGTCGTTGAGACGCAGGGCATCCCACGCAAGGAGCGTGCGACGCACCAGCCGATCCTGGCTCAGCAGTCGAAGGATCGCCGCATCACCCTCGAACTCAAGCTTTGCGGCGGCGTCCGCTGTGGCAGGCTGTAGGGCAAGCTTGCCTTCGATGTCGATGAGGCCACGCCGTACGTTTAGGCGTACGAGGTCGGCGAAGTAGGGCTCGAAGTCGGTGATGTCGATGTTGCTGAGTACAAGCCGAGCCTGCGTGTCGAGGTCACCCCAGCGCGTTTCACCGCTGAGATTCATCCGACCCGCCTCGTTCAGCGTTGCCGTGGTGGTGAATCGAAGCCGCGCCTCGGGCGAGTTGGCCCAGTCCTGTAGTGAGGCCTCGATGGCGGAGACCGTGAATTTTGCGGTCTTCGGCGCGGTGCGATCTTCGATCTCGGCCCGCGCGTTGCGCAGCCGCAGCTCAGGGAGGCGAAGCTGCCAGGGTTTCGATTCCTCGGCTGCGACTGCCGCTGCGGCGGGGGTCGCTGCCGCGGGCTGCGCCTTGGCTATTGATGTCGTCGATGCCACATCTTCGTCGCTTTCCGCCGCGAGTGCTGCTAGCGACACGCCGCGTGCATCGAGCCACGCACGAATACGCGCGTCTTCGATACTGATTTGGCCCAGGTTGACGCGACGAGTGCCGAGATCCACCGAAGCGTTGCGCACCGCGAGACGACCGATTTCGACATCGGGCCGGTTGCGCCCCCGTGCCTGCAGCGCGAGATCCGCGATCACGAGGGAGTCGAGCGTCACCTGTCCCGACAGCGGCGTGGTTGCTGCGGAGAATCGGTAGCCCCCCGCGAGGCTCAAGCGCCCGCGGGGCAGATCGAGCGGTAGGGAATCCTGAAGCAGGTTTTCGATTGTGCTCGTGCGTAGTTGACCGAGCGCGAAACGGCCGGCCGCGCTGAACGGCGCAAGTGAAAAACGGCCGCTCCACGAGAAAGTCTCGCCGGCTGCGGAGGCGGCATTGATTTGGTACTGATTGCCGGCGCCGGCTTCGGTGCTGAAGTCCTCGAGCAGGATGTTGATCGGCCGCAACTCGGCGCGCACCAACCGGCTTCGCGTTCGATCTTCGAAGGCAGCTCGACCGTTGCGCACCGCAAAGCGCTCGATGAAAACGGGCAGGGGTTGCGACGCGTCGGCATCGGCGTTCGAGTTTTCGGCAGGTAGCAGGCCCAATAGGTTCACTCGTCGATCGGCGCCGAGTACCGCATCGACATACGGGTCGACGAGGGTGATGTCGTCGAATACCGGACCGCGTTTCCACACCGAACGGATAGACAGATCGAGATCCAAGGTACCGAAGCCGACGAGCCGCTCGCCGCTCGCCTCGTCGATACCGAGATCCGTGATGACGAGTCGCAGCGTGAATGGGTTGACGCGCACTTCGCCGAGCCGCGGTGACTTGCCGAGTTCACCGCGCACGAATTCATTGAACTCGGCCCGAATCATTCGCGGGGCCCACCAGAAGCCGGCGACGGCGTAGGCGGCGAGCAGCGCCGCCAGCAGCATCAGGATCGTCGAGAGCCGCTTCGTCAGCCGCATGCGCAGATCACCCGAGACGTTTTTTCAGATCGTACAACCGATCGAGCGCGTCGCGGGGTGTGAGTTTATCCGGATCCACAGCGCGCAAGGCCTCGAGCACGGCGGCGATGGCGGCATCTTCACCTGTGGGGGGCGTATCGGTCACCGCTGCCCCAACTCCCATCGCCTCGCCATCTCCGGCGTCCGCGGCGGCAGGTTGCAGGGCGAGCTGACCTTGACCTGCCGCGTCGGCATCGGCGGCCGTCCGCGCCGCGCGCTCCTCGAGGGTCGCCAGATGCCGGCGGGCATCTGCGAGAACATCGCGCGGCAGACCGGCGAGTTTGGCGACGGCGAGGCCGTAGCTCTTGCTGGCAGGACCGGGCTTGACTGCATGCATGAAGACGATGCCATGGCGATGCTCCGCAGCATCGAGGTGTACGTTGAGCACGCCCGGCAATTGCGCGGCGAGTGCCGTCAGTTCGAAATAGTGCGTGGCAAACAGGGTAAAGGCACCCACGCGCAGCGCCAGGTGACGCGCGGTGGCCCAAGCGAGCGACAGACCATCGAAGGTGCTCGTGCCGCGACCGATCTCATCCATCAGCACGAGGCTACGCGGTGTGGCGTTGTGCAAGATGTTGGCAGCCTCGCTCATCTCCACCATGAAGGTCGAGCGACCGCCGGCGAGGTCATCACCGGCACCAATGCGAGTGAAGATGCGATCGAGTGGCCCGATCTGCGCGGCTTCGGCGGGCACATGACTGCCGATATGCGCGAGGATTGCGATCAGCGCGATCTGGCGCATGTAGGTGCTCTTGCCACCCATGTTGGGTCCGGTGATCACCAGCATGCGTGTGGCCGCATCGAGCGCGATATCGTTCGGCACAAACGGCTCGGTGGTGAAACGTTCGACTACGGGATGGCGACCCGCGGTGATGCGCAGCGCAGGCTGCGTGATGAGTTCCGGCGCCACCCAGCGCAGCGCGACGGCTCGCTCGGCGAGTGTCGCCCACACGTCGAGATCGGCGGCGGCGGCGGCGGTCTGCTGCAGCGGGATCAGGCGATCACAGAGTTGCTGCAGTAGTTCGTCGTACAACTCTTTCTCGCGCGCGAGTGCCTTGTCGCGCGCGCCGAGCACCTTGTCCTCGAAGCCTTTGAGTTCGGGGGTAATGAAGCGCTCGGCATTTTTCACCGTCTGCCGGCGCAGATAGTCCGCTGGAACCTTATCGGCCTGACTGCGAGCGATTTCGATGAAAAACCCCTGCACGCGGTTGTAGCCGAGCTTCAACTGCGCAAGACCTGTTCGCGCCCGCTCGCGCGCCTCGAGTTCGAGCAGATAAGCATCGGTATCGCTCGAGATACGCCGCAGTTCGTCGAGCTCGGTGTCGTAGCCCGCAGCGATCACTCCGCCATCGCGCACCATCGCTGCAGGCTCGGCAGCGATCGCTCTGCAGAGCAAGGCATGTTCCTCCTCGTGCGCGTCGATGGCCTTCGCGAGCTCTCGCAACATGGGCGAGGCCAACTGCTGCACGGCTTCGCGCAGCGGGGGCACTGCCGCTAGCGCGAGGCGTAGTCCCGACAAATCCCTCGGTCGCGCCGAGCGCAGCGCGACGCGCGCGAGGATGCGCTCCATGTCGCCGATCGGACGCAGTCGATCACGCAGTGCCTCGTGCCGCTGCCCTTCGGCGAGTTCGCTGACCGCGGCGTAACGCGCCCGCAGCGTGGGTTGATCGGTGATGGGTCGGTTGAGGCAGCGCCGCAGCGCGCGGGCGCCCATCGCCGTGACGGTGGTGTCGAGCAGGGCGAGCAAGGTCGCCTCATCCCGGTCGTTGGCGCTGCGGTCGAGTTCGAGGTGGCGGCGGGTGACGGCATCGATCTGCAACGCAGCCTCGCGCGACTCCACGTGCAGCGCACGCAAGTGAGGCAGTGCCGTGCGCTGCGTGTCGCGCACGTATTGCAGCAGCGCTCCCGCCGCACCCACGGCGAGCGGCAACTCCGCGGCGCCGTAGCCCTGCAAATCCTGAGTACCCAATTGCGCGCACAGGGCACGTGTGGCCGAGTCGGTCTCAAAATGCCAGGCAGGTCTTGTGCGCAAGCTCGCGTCTGGGGCAGCCGCGGTGAGCCGCGCTTCGAAAGTTGTCGCCGCGGCTTCGCTCCACAGCAGCTCCGCGGGCTGCAAGCGTGCGAGTTCCGCTGCCAGTGCCTCGCTGCCGACGCCTTGCAGCAAGGAAAAGCGACCCGCGGCGAGGTCGAGCCAAGAAAGGCCGAAGCCCGAGAAGTCATCGCCACCGGGCGCAGTTCCGCCACCTGGCGAGGCTCCGGCGGGTTGCAACGTCACTGCTGCGAGCAGCGTTTCGCGGCGATCATCGAGCAAGGCGGCATCGGTGACGGTGCCGGGCGTGACGATGCGCACCACAGCACGTTCCATCGGTCCCTTCGTCTTGCCGGGGTCGCCGATTTGCTCGCAAATCGCCACCGACTCGCCCTTGCGCACGAGCCTGCCGAGGTAATTGTCGACGGCGTGAAACGGCACGCCGGCCATCGGGATCGGGGCGCCGGCCGACTGACCGCGAGCGGTCAGGGTGATGTCGAGCAGTTGGGCCGCACGCCGGGCATCGTCATAGAACAGCTCGTAGAAATCTCCCATGCGATAGAACAACAGCACATCGGGGTGCTGCGCCTTCAGGCGCAGATACTGCTGCATTACCGGGGTGTGTTCGCCAGACATGGGTGGATTATCGTCTATGCGATACTCGCCCGTGTCATGGAGAGCGCGCTTCGTCGTTTGACCGAACACCTGCGGGCCACCGGCCAGACGGTGGCCACGGCCGAGTCCTGCACCGGCGGGTGGCTTGCCAAGTGCCTCACCGACCTGCCCGGCAGCTCGCACTGGTTCCAAGCGGGTTGGGTCTGTTATTCGAACGAGGCCAAGCATCGCGATCTCGGTGTGCGGCGGCGGACGCTGCGCGAGACCGGGGCCGTTAGTTCCGATACGGTCTACGAGTTGGCCGAGGCGGCATTGCGCCGCAGTGGCGCGTCGTTCGCGGTCGCCATCAGTGGCATCGCGGGGCCAAATGGGGCCGTGCCGGGCAAGCCGCTAGGCACCGTGTGGTTCGGTTTTGCGCAGTGCATGGGCCGCGGAATTTACGTCGAAACCGTCTGCAAGCGCTTCCGCGGCGATCGCAACCAGGTGCGCGAGCGGGCCGTGGAGTTCGCGCTACGTGGTTTATACAGTACCGCCCGTCGCGGCTCCCTGTATACCGCGTGAACGCCTGACTAAATATCTGCTTTCCCCTTGTTTTCTAGCATTCCCGAGCGCAAGGCGTGTGGGATAATTTGCGTCATTCAACACCCTCCCATTCGCCTCTCACTGCACTCGGGGATCTCATGGACGACAATCGCAAAAAAGCTCTCAGCGCCGCCCTCGGCCAAATCGAAAAGCAATTCGGCAAAGGCTCTGTCATGCGCCTTGGCGACGCCACCGCGTCCTACGATGTGGAAGCGGTATCCACCGGTTCGCTGGGCCTAGACATCGCCCTCGGTATCGGCGGCCTGCCGCGCGGCCGCGTGGTCGAGATCTACGGTCCGGAGTCCTCCGGTAAAACCACCCTGACGCTCGAGGTCATCGCCGAGATCCAGCGTAACGGTGGCACTGCCGCCTTCGTCGATGCCGAGCACGCCCTCGACCCTGCCTACGCCGAGAAACTCGGCGTCAACGTCAACGACCTGCTCGTGTCGCAGCCGGATACGGGTGAGCAAGCCCTCGAGATCACCGACATGCTGGTCCGCTCCGGCGCCGTCGACGTCGTGGTGGTCGACTCGGTGGCCGCACTCACGCCCAAGGCCGAAATCGAAGGTGAAATGGGTGAGTTGCAGGTCGGTCTGCACGCCCGCCTAATGTCTCAGGCGCTGCGCAAGCTCACCGGCAACATCAAGCGCTCAAACACGATCGTCATTTTCATCAACCAGATCCGCCTCAAGATCGGTGTGATGTTCGGCAATCCTGAAACCACCACCGGCGGCAACGCCCTGAAGTTCTACTCCTCGGTCCGCCTCGACATTCGGCGCATCGGTGCCATCAAGAACGGCGAAGAGGTCGTGGGCAACCAGACCCGCGTCAAGGTGGTCAAGAACAAGGTCTCGCCGCCGTTCCGTGAAGCCGAATTCGAAATCATGTACGGCGAGGGCATTTCCCGCGAGGGCGAGATCATCGAACTTGGCGCCACCCATAACATCATCGAGAAGGCCGGCGCTTGGTATTCGTACAAGGGCGAGCGCATCGGTCAGGGCAAGGAGAACGTGCGCGAGTTCTTGAAGAAGAACCCGGCTATTGCCAAGGACATCGAGACCCAGGTGCGTGCCAAGTTGCTGCCTGAGAAGGCAGGCCGAGGCGAGGCCGCTGACAAGTCTGCTGATTGACTAGTTCGCCCGACCACAAAGACCAACCCGAATCGGCGCGCCGGGCAGCTTTGTTGCTGCTCGGCCGCCGAGACTTTTCGTCGGCTGAGTTACGCACCAAGCTGCTCGCCAAGGGCTATGAGCGCACGGCGATTGACATGGCCATTGAGGCGCTGCGCCTTGAGCGCCTGCTAGACGATGGCCGCTTCCTAGAGAATTTCGTCCGTGCGCATGCTGCGCGCGGCCAAGGCCCTGCGCGTATCCGACAGGAGCTGATGGCTCGCGGGTTTGGCGAGGCTGACATTGCTCCGGCGCTGGACGGGGGCCCAGATTTCGCCGCCCTGTGCCGGGAGGTTCGCCGCCGGAGGTTCGGTAGTAAGGCGCCGGGCAGCTGGGCTGAAAAGGGCAAGCAAGCGAGATTTTTGCAGTATCGGGGGTTTTCATCGGATCATATCCGGCTGGCAATGGGCCAGGACCCCGACTCGGCAGATAATCCCGCAGATGACTTCCTCGACTAAACCGGGCAAACCGCCCTACATGAGTGCCGCCGACGTGCGGCGTGCCTTCCTCGACTTCTTCGCCGAGCGCGGCCATGCGCGCATCGCCTCGAGCTCGCTCGTGCCGGGCAACGACCCGACGCTGCTGTTCACGAACGCAGGCATGGTGCAGTTCAAGGACGTGTTCCTTGGCAAGGATAAGCGCGACTACGTGCGTGCCGTGACCTCGCAGCGCTGCGTGCGCGCCGGCGGCAAGCACAACGACCTCGAGAACGTGGGCTACACGGCCCGCCACCACACGTTCTTCGAGATGCTCGGTAACTTCTCCTTTGGTGATTACTTCAAGCGCGATGCGATCCGCTTCGCTTGGGATTTCGTCACCGGCACCTTGAAGCTCGATCCGGCGCGCCTCTGGGTCACGGTGTATAAGGACGATCAAGAGGCGGCCGATATCTGGATCAAAGAAATTGGCGTTTCGCCGCAGCGCTTCTCGCGCATGGGCGAGAAGTCCAATTTCTGGGCGATGGGCGATACGGGTCCCTGCGGGCCGTGCACCGAGATTTTCTACGACCACGGCGAGCATATCGCTGGTGGCCCGCCGGGTTCGCCGGACGAGGACGGTGATCGCTATGTCGAGATCTGGAACCTCGTTTTCATGCAATACGAGCGTTCTCCGGACGGCACACTCACGCCGCTGCCGAAGCCCTCCGTCGACACGGGAGCGGGGCTTGAGCGTATTTCCGCAGTCATGCAGGGCGTCACCAATAACTACGACATCGATCTGTTTCGAGGCATCGTCGCGGCGGCGGCTCGTCTTGCCGGCACCGACGATCTGTCCAACCCGTCGCTACGGGTCATCGCAGATCACATCCGTGCCTGCACCTTCCTCATCATCGACGGCGTGCTGCCCTCGAACGAGGGGCGCGGATACGTGCTGCGGCGCATCATCCGCCGCGCGATCCGCCATGGTCACAAGCTCGGCATCAACGGTCCGTTTTTCCATAAGCTCGTGGCGGCGCTGCGCGAACAGATGGGGGCTGCCTACCCCGAGTTGCATCAGGGCGGCGAACAAGCGGCGCGGGTGCTACTCCAAGAGGAGGAGCGCTTTGCCGAAACGCTGAGCACCGGCATGGTACTGCTGAATGCGGCCATCGATGCTTTGGCCCGCAGCACCGATTCCCGAGTCATCGACGGCGAAACGGTCTTCAAGCTCTACGACACCTACGGTTTTCCGGCGGACCTTACGGCCGATGTCGCTCGCGAACGCGGGCTCGGGATCGATCAGGCCGGCTTCGAGGCCGCCATGGAGGCGCAGCGTGAGCGCGCGCGTGCTGCCAGTCGCTTCGGCGTCGATCTGCGAGCTGGCGCCCAGCTCGATCTGGCGACCGAGTTCTGCGGCTACGGCGGCACGACGGGCGAATCGACAGTGGTTGCACTGCTGCGCGAGGGCGAGGAGGTCGACGCCTTGCAGCCGGGCGAGCGTGGAGAGGTCATCCTGGCGCGTACGCCGTTCTACGCTGAGTCGGGCGGTCAGGTGGGCGATGCCGGCGAGTTGCAGGGCGCAACAGGTCTGCGCTTCATCGTTGAGGACACGCAGAAACGCGGCACCGGCGGAGCCCATTCGCACATCGGGCGCCTCGCCCAAGGGACGAGCGGACTCAAGGTCGGCGACACTCTCACCGCCAAAGTGGACAGTGCGCTTCGGGGCGCGACGGCACTCAATCACTCCGCTACGCATCTGCTGCATGCCGCCCTGCGTGAGGTTCTGGGCGCGCACGTGCAGCAGAAGGGTTCGCGCGTCGCACCGGATCGCTTGCGCTTCGACTTCTCTCATTTCCAGCCTGTGACCGCAGAGGAGCTGCAGCGTATCGAGCGGCGCGTCAACGAGCAGATCCGGCGTAATGCGGTGGCCGAGACCCGCGAGATGAGCTACGACGAGGCGGTTGCCGCTGGCGCCACGGCGCTCTTTGGCGAGAAGTACGGCTCGACCGTGCGGGTGCTGCGCATCGGCGAATTTTCCATGGAGTTGTGCGGTGGCACGCACGTTGGGCGCGCTGGCGATATCGGCGTGTTCAAGATTCTGAGCGAAGGCGGCGTGGCGAGCGGCGTGCGCCGCATCGAGGCCGTCACCGGCGCGGGCGCGATCGCCGAGATCGAATCCGGCGATGCCGTAGTGCGCGAACTGGCCGGTCTGTTGCGTGGCACGCGCGACGAGTTGGCGTCCAAGGTGCGCGATGCGATGGAGCGGATTCGTCAACTCGAGAAAGATAATCGGGGTCTGCGCGACAAACTCGCCTCTGGGCAGGGCACGGACCTTGCCGCCGGGGCCGTGGATGTCGGCGGCGTTAAGGTTCTAGCCACCGTTGTGGATGGCGCTGACGCCGGTGCCCTGCGCACGGCTGTGGACGGTCTTAAAGACCGGCTGAAGGCCGCCATCATCGTGCTGGCCTCCACCTCGGCCGACGGCAAGGTCACTCTGGTGGCCGGGGTGACTTCGGCCGAGACATCACGCCTCAAGGCGGGCGAACTCGTCGGTCATGTCGCGGCCCAGGTGGGCGGACGCGGGGGTGGTCGGGCGGACTTTGCGCAAGCGGGGGGTACCGATGCCGCCCGCCTGCCCGAAGCCTTGGCGAGCGTTGTCCCCTACGTCCGCGGCAAATGGGGACTTTGACCCGGCCGGTGGACGGCCAACACGGTTTCCCCTATTGTCGGGGGTGAAGGCGCCAGGCAAGGAACGTCAGGCCGTCAGCGGGGACCCACAGGGGGTGCGGTTCTCCGAGTCTGGCGGCCCTCAGAGCGCTTAGGGGGCTCTATGCTCATTCTCACTCGACGAGTCGGCGAGACCGTCATGATTGGCGAGGAGGTCTCCGTGACCATCCTCGGCGTCAAGGGAAACCAGGTGCGCGTTGGCATCAATGCGCCGAAAAACGTCGCGGTCCACCGCGAAGAAATCTTTGAGCGCATCAAATCCGAAGTCGGCGAGGGCGAGACCGCCCAAGGCGGCGAGGCGCAACGGGGCATGCGCGCCTGACCGGAGGCGGTCGACTGATCGTCTGGTTTTGACCTCGGGCGGGGTGGGCAGTACCATGCCGCCTCCGCGAACCGGAGAGATGGCCGAGTGGTCGAAGGCGCACCCCTGCTAAGGGTGTAAGGGTCAAAAGCCCTTCGAGGGTTCGAATCCCTCTCTCTCCGCCAGTTCCCGCCTCAGGCCACCCGCTTCAAGTATCCGTCGGGGGCCACCGTAATCTGCAGCTTGTGGTGGATGTCCGCATCGATTACGAACTCCGGATGCGACTTCAGGTATTCCCACACCGCCGTTTTGGGATTGTTGCCGGGTCCCCAGGGGCGGTCGCCCGAAAGCGCCGCGGGCATGTCTTCGACGATGGTGTCGAACACGACGCAGTAACTGTCTTTCGAGACCAGCGGCGCATAAGACTCCAGTTCCGCCAAGACGTGCGCGTGGGTATGGTTCGAGTCAAGGCAGACGAGTACGCGCTCGTGTTGCTGCGCGATCTCTCGGATCTGCTTGACGATATCCGCTTCAATGCTCGACCCCTGAATCATCTGGATCCGGTGCGACAAAGGATGTGCCTCGATTGCGGCCCGATTGTGTGAACGGATATCGATGTCCACACCGAGCACTTTGCGGTTCGGGCGGCGTGGATCCAGCGATCGGCCTGCTTCCGTTGCTTCGCACATTTCAAGCAACGCCAGAATCGAAGCGCTGAATATCAGCGAACCTCCGTGGGCAATTCCGGTCTCGATAACGAGATCCGGCTTCACTTGCCAGATCAACTCCTGCATGGCTACCAGATCCTGCGGATACTGTATGACCGGACGTGACATCCAGGAAAAATTGTAGGAGTACTGCGGTAACAGCGATGCTCGCATGAAGTCCATGGCGCACCGCCGCAACTGTCCATCCCGCGAAATGTTTTCGATACGCTGCGTAACTTCCGTCTGAAAATCACTCATTGTCCATCCCCCTTAGACTGAATCGATTGCCGGTCGCTTGTCTGATTTCGCTCATGTAATTCGAATTCATCACATGAATCACCGCACCGGGTTTGAGGTGCGCTAAGCCCTCTTCGGGCGACATGACCCGCAGGCCCGTTCCGGGAACGAATCGTCCGCATTTGGCCGGATTGATATCTATTAGGTTTTTGACTGGCCTGCGTGCCCGCTCGCGCAGTAACGAATAAATAACACCCTTTGATGCTGCGCCCCATACCGTGTCCCCCAACAACGCGTCACTTGTTGACCGATCCTCGCCGCTGCCCTGTGCAGCCTGGAGAAAGTCCTCGGGAAAAGTCACCGTCTCGGATGTCGCGTTGACCGGTGTCCGCAACGAGGCCAAGTCGGCCACGACGAACAAGTATTGACCTCCGAACAGGTGGCCTGCGTGCACGACCCGTTCGAACATGCGCTCGAAGTCCGCGAGCCTGAAGTAATTAACATGCTCGTAAAAGATATCGAACCACGCTTTTCGGCGAATGATCCAGTCGAGGCAGGGAACTTCGATGTAAATCAGACCTCCGCCGTTCGCCTGCTGCAGACCGCGAAGGAAGCTGCTCGGGTCTTGGATGTGCTCGAGCACATGTCGAAGGATGATGCCCTTCGCATGGACCGCTACGCCACCGCCAAACAGATGGCGCTGGACAGCCGGATTGCTCCCCTCGTAGGTCGGATCGAACCCGGTGATGCCGCAACCACGGCTCTGAAGAAGTTCAAGGAAAAACGCCTTGCCACACCCGACCTCGACCAAACCCTCGGTACCGAGATTTCGAGTCACAACACTCGCGACCTCTTCGAGGTGTGAGCGGAACGCCGCGCTATGGGCTTGTTCATTCTGATACGCCGAGTCGTAGGTCAACAGTTCCGGTTGAAAGGCGGCGTTGAAGACCATCCCCGTTTCTAGGTCATGGACAAGACGGAGACTCCCGCGTGGACAATTACGTGCCGCTTCGGCGGAGTCGTACATCCGATTCTGAAATATCGGAAAATCGTCCTGAGTGTATAGAACGCGCTGATTAGTCATGGAAGGGACCTGGGATGCCAGCCACATAAGGGGGGTCAAATGCGTTATCGGGTCGTGTACCGAAACGCAGCAAGTCAGGGCGACCACACTCAGCGGCGATACGCTCGGCAAACTCGCGAACGGTGATCGGGATTCCCGAACACACATTGACTGCGCCTTGAGTGCCGCCGAGCGCTGTGCGCACCACTAGTTTGGCGGCTTCCTTGACGTCGAGATAATCGCGAATTTGCTGTGCGCTAGTAAGCAGTGCGGGCTGTCCGGACAAGAGTTGACGTCGAACGTATGAACTCAGGCGCCGCTCGTCTTCGCCATCGCCATAC
>VEQP01000026.1 GCA_018883185.1 Nevskiaceae bacterium
GCGCCTATTTCGGCCGCTCGGCCTTCGCCGGTGCCATCAACTTCGTGACCCGCGATCCCTCGCAGGAGTTCAAGGGTCGGGTTTCGGCCGAGATCTCCTCCTGGGATTCGCACGAGGCTTCGCTGAGCGTCGAAGGCGGGTTGAGCGATAACGCCTCCGCGCGTCTTACTCTGCGCAGCTTCGATCGCGGCGGGCAATACACCAACGCAGCGTTCCCTGCGACCGACAAGCTCGGCGCACAGAGCACGAAGTCGGCCTCCCTCACTGTGCTGTGGAAACCCACGGACAGTCTCACCATCAAGAGCTACATCAACGCCTTCAAGGACGACGACGGTCCGCCGGCGCAACTTGCGCTGAAGTCCGAGTCCTTCACGGGTCGTGTCGACGCGAACGGCAACTGCGTGCCGTTCTCGCAGGCGCCCTCGGGCACCGCCGGTCTCGGCCAGACCGCCAATTCGCGAGCGTCGTTCGGCTATGTCTGCGGCACGGTGCCGCGGATCGGTAGTTTCCAAAAGACGCTCATTTCCGGCGACTGGGATACCAGCCCTGCGGCTACCAGCGCGGCGCTGTTCAACCCGCCGAACCCCGCCTGGAAAATCTTCGATCCGTCGTTCAACACGAGCGGTGGCATGAACCGCGAGGCGCTGCAGGGCGATGTGCGCATCGATTACACGTTCGGTGGCGGTTACACGCTGAGTTCGCTGACCGCGGCGCACCAGGACAAGAGCATGACGCTCATCGACCTGAACTACCGTGCCGGTCGCGATCGTCCGAATCCGTTCAACGCTTCGCGGCCGACTACGACCGTGCCTTGGGCCCAGTTCCTGCTGATTTCTCAGGTCAAGGTTCAAGACTGGAGTCAGGAACTACGCTTGACCTCGCCGCAGGAGCAGGCGCTGCGCTGGACCGTCGGCCTCAACTATTTCGATGGCAACACCCCAGGTGGCACCGTCTATGGCATGAGCCCGATCGGTCCGCTCTTCGCAGCCGCCATCACCGAACAGAACGTGGAGACCCCCGCCGCGTTCGGCGGTCTGTACTTCGACATAACCGACAAGATCACGCTCAGCGTTGAGGGTCGCTACCAAAAGGACAAACTCAACCAGATCCCGAAGGTCGGCACCACCGGCGCCGTAGTCACAGGGCTCGCTGCGACGCCCCTGAACGCGACGTTCTCGAGCTTCTCGCCGCGCGTCTCGCTCGACTATCAGATCACCGAAGACACGCTGCTTTACGCGCTGTTCTCGCGCGGGTATCGTCCGGGCGGATTCAACTCGGGCCTGGTCACCTCCTCGGCGGCCACAATCGAAGCACTGAAAGCCGCCGTGCCCTCGGCTGGTCTGACCTTCGAAGAAGAGCAACTCGACAACTATGAAATCGGCGTGAAGTCGACATTCATGGATGGCCGCGCCCGAGCCGTACTGACCTACTACGATTCAACCTGGAAGAACGGACAAGTATCGAACTCGGTACCGGTGGTGGTTGCCGGCACGGCCAACCTGATTCCGCTCGTCATCAACAACGGCGAAGCGGACCTCAAGGGTGTGGAGTTTGAAGGCCAGTTGCAGGTGACCCGCAACTTCAAATTGTCGGGCACCTTTGCCTACAACGACACCGAGATCGTCAGTTACGGCCTCGGTACCGGCGCCTGCGTCGACTGCAACTTCGTCTGGGGCAGCTTCGCGGGAGCCATCGGCAACCAGCTGCCCACCGTACCGAAGACCACCTGGTCGCTGTCGGCCGAGCTCGGTGACAAGTTCGCCAACGGACTTGACTGGTTCAGCCGTCTCGATGTGATGAACCAAGGCGCGAAATTCACCGACTTTTCCAATGCTGCCGAGATCGAAGCCAAGCAGACGATCAACGCCCGCGTCGGCATCCGCTCGGATGTCTGGACGATCGAGCTGTTTGGCAACAACCTCGCCGATAACAATGTGGCCGAGGCCGGGCTGATAGGCGTCGATGCCTTCACCTTCCTCGCAGCACCGCCGAACCGCAACGAGTTGCGCGTGTCGCCGCCGCTGCCGCGTTCCTTCGGCCTGCGAGCGACCTACAGCTTCTGATCCGATAAACGACCTTACTTGCGTAAGCACTAGGGCCGGGTGGTATCACCCGGCCCTTTTTTTATCCGGTGGCGGTCTTGTTCACCCTGCGAATACCACATCGGTTTTTCTCTCACGGGCGATGAACGCTCCGTAGTCTCGGTGTCGAAACACCCGTTACTTACGGGACTACAACAACCGCTCAGGGGGCTCAATGTCAGCATCTTCCGCGCGCCGCGTTTCGGGCGCCATTCTCGCGATCCTCGCCGCACCGTCCGCACAACTGCTACCTGCACAGAATGCCGGCGGAGACGGCGCCATCAGCCTTGAGGAAATCGTCGTCACGGCGCGCAAAGTCGAGGAAAACTTGATGGATGTGCCGATCGCGATCACGGCGTTCTCATCGGCCGAAATCGAATCGGCCGGCATCAAGCAGCTCGGCGATGTGATGTTGATGACTCCCGGTTTCAACTTCGTCAACCAGCAAGGCAGCTCGGGTCGCAACGATCGCTCGGCCACCTCGCTGGTGTTTCGCGGCCTTTATCTGAACCTGAACACCGGCCTCAACGCCGGTGGCAACCTGTTCATCGACGGCGCGCCCGTGCTTGGCGCACAGCCGCCAGCCATCGTTGACGTGGAACGCATCGAGGTTCTCAAAGGCCCGCAAAGCGCCTACTTTGGCCGCTCTACATTTGCCGGTGCTATCAACTTCGTGACCCGCGAACCGGGCCAGGACGTCAAGGGCAAGGTCATTGCCGAAGTCAGTTCCTGGTCATCGTACGATGTCAGCGGCAGCTTCGAAGGTGGCCTCACCGACAACATCACCGGTCGGGTTACCGTGCGCGACTTCAAGCGTGGCGGTCAGTACACCAACTTCGCCGACTCGAGCGGCAAGAAGCTGGGCGAGCAGACAACGCAATCATTCTCCGCAGCCCTCGTCTTCAAACCTTCGGATTCCCTGAAGATCAAAGCCTACGTCAACGTGTTTCGCGATGACGATGGCCCGCCGGCACAAGGCGCGTTGAAGTCCGACTCGTTCACCGGTCGCGTCACGGCCGATGGCACCTGCGTGCCGTTCTCGCAAGCGCCCGCGGGCACCGCGGCGCTTGGGCAAACAGCCAACTCCCGCGCCTCCTTCGGTTATGTCTGCGGCGAAGTGCCCACCATGGCTACTATCCCGCGGAGCATCATCTCGGGTGACTACGACACCTCGAACCCGAACACCTACAAAGCGTTGTTCGAGCCGAATCCGCTCTGGACGCGATTTGAGACGAGCTTCAATCAGGACGGCGGCATCAAACGTGAGGCACTGCAGGCTGACCTGCGCGTCGATTACGACTTCGCTGGTGGCTACTCGCTGTCGTCACTGACCGCGGCGCATCAAGACAAGACGATGACGCTCATCGACCTGAACTACCGCAATGGCAAAGATCGGGTCAATCCGTTCTACGCCACGCGGCCCACGACCACCGTACCTTGGCTGCAGTCGCTGTTGGTGTCGCAGGGCAAGTTCCGTGATTGGAGTCAGGAGCTGCGACTGAGCTCGCCGCAGGAACAAAGATTGCGCTGGGTAGTCGGTGGCAATTACTTCTCCGGTATGAGCCCTGGCGGCACGGTGTACGGACTGCTGCCTAGCGGCCCGTCGTTCACGGCGTCGATCACTAAGCAGGAAGTGACCACCCCCGCGGTGTTTGGCGCGGCCTACTACGACATTACCGACCAGTTGACGGTAAGCGTCGAAGGCCGCTACCAGTGGGACAAGATCGAGCAGACCCCGCTCGTCGCGCCGCCGGGTGTCGCGACCACCGGTGTCGCAGCCGAAACGCTCTCCGAAACGTTCACCAGCTTCTCGCCACGCATCTCGGTCGACTACCAGATCACCGATGACACGTTAATCTACGGTCTGTTCTCGCGCGGCTACCGCCCAGGTGGCTTCAATGCGGCACTCAAGACCTCGCCGCCCGCACTCGTGGCCGCGCTGTTATCGGTCGTGCCCACGGCGAGCCTCGCCTTCGAGCAAGAGCAGCTCGACAACTACGAAGTCGGCATCAAGTCGACCTTCCTAGATGGCCGCGCGCGCGCCATCCTGACCTTCTACAAAAACGACTGGATCGACGGTCAGGTGGGCTCCACGGTGGCACTGCCGGGCTTCACCAACCTCATCACCATCACCGTCAACAACGGTGAGGCGAAGCTCGAGGGTATGGAGTTCGAAGGTCAGTTCCAGGCCACTCGCAACCTGAAACTCTCGGGTACCTTCGCCTACAACAAGTCGGAGCTCGTCAGCTACGGTGTGGGTGCTAGCGGCAACTGCGCCGACTGCAACCTCGTTTACGGCAGCTTCGGCGGTGCCATCGGCAATCGTCTGCCAACGACGCCGAAGATCACCTACTCGCTGACGGCTGAGTACTCGCGCCCCTTCAGCGATACGCTCGACTGGTTCACCCGCGTCGACCTGATGCACCAGGGCGAGAAGTACACCGACTTCTCGAACGTCGCCTGGGTCGGATCGTCAGACAACGTGAACGCGCGCATCGGTCTGCGCTCCGAGAAGATGACCTTCGAAATCTTTGGTACTAATATTACCGACAACAAGGTGCTGACCTCGGCGCTGCTCGGCATCGATGCCTTCACCTTCCTCGTGCCGCCCAACAGGAACGAAGTGCGCTTCTCGCCACCGATGCCGCAGGCTTGGGGCGCGCGTCTCAGCTACAAGTTCTAAACGGAATTCAGTTTGATCAACTGGGGCCGGATGCTCGCATCCGGCCCTTTTTTTTGCGGAAGTGCACGATGAACAGCACGATCGCGGCGAGCCCGACGACCCAGTGTGCAAGCGAGGTCCAGGACCGCCACTGATCGCTACCGATGTAATACAGGGCGCAGCCTGTGAGCGTAAGCCACACCAGAACGCCGAACAGCGTGCCGCCCGTGGGCCGGCGCTGTCGCGCCCGCCAGCCACGTACGATGTGATCCGACCACAGTGCACCGAACATCCACACGGCGGCAAACGAGAACACCGCGTGGCCGATCAACCACCAGCGCTGCTGCGGATGCGGGCCATCGAAACCGAACTGATCCACGACACGCACGAAGTAGTGAAAGATCAGCCAAACGCCACCCGTGACCCAGGTGCCGATCGCCAACACATGCAGCAAGCGCCGCCGCCCCGGCGGCAGGACACCCGTCCGAACACTGTTCACCGCTGACCGCCTCCTTGGATCTTCCAGCCCGTATCGGGTGCGTAGAAATACGCGCTCGCCCCGCATGCAGCAAGCATGGTTTCAAGATCCAACCCCTGCGCGAGCGCCACTTTGGTCAGGCCATCGGCCAGCATGCAGGACGGTGCCACCACGCTAACGAATCGCCCCGGCGGCAAGGCGCGTCTTTCACGACCCTCAACATGCACGGCTCGCGTCGCATCAGACGCGCTGCTTGCGAGAGCCGCTTGCTGCAGTTCGACCAAGGGATGGGTGCCCAGCGGATGTCCGGGCACGCGCAGCGACACGGTCTGGGTTTCAGGCCCCGTCACCCGCAAATCGCCCCCCGCATTCACCTGGCCGCTGGCCATAGCGGGCAGCTGCAAGGCCTCGATCGCCCGATCCACCGCATAGCCCTTGGCGATGCCTCCGAGGTCGATCCACACCGGGCGCTCCAACAGCACAGAGTTCGGCGGAATCAAGACGACCGTCCCCCACCGCGCGCTGGGGTCGGGGTACCCGCCACCTTGGGGCGGCACCGGCAAGAGGCCGCCGTGCACGAGGACCGGCGCAACCGTTACATCGAAAACACCCCCCGACAGCCGATGTAAGCGGTCGGCACACTGCAGCACGACGAACGTGTCGGCACCCACTTCGACCTCTCGGCCAACCGGAGCGGCATGGAGGCGAGCGAGGTCGCTGTCCAAAGAGTGGAAGCTCATCGCCGCCTCCACCCGTGCTACCGCCTCGAAGGCCCGCTCGAGAGCTGCCTCGGCCTCAAGGACCGGCAAACCCGAGACCCCGACCGTGACGTAGGTGCCGAGGCCCGGCCGGGTCTGCTGCAGCACCGACAGCGAATGACCGTTCTCTGAACGCATAAAACTCCCTTGATCGCCCGGACGGTAGGAATGATATCTTCGGGTTGTTCTGCAGGAGGTTAGCCTATGGCCATCGACAAGAACCGTCCCACCTACGCCGTCGAAGCGATCCCGTCCGACATCACCAACAGCGTGTTTCTCGGCAATCCTGCCGTCGACAACCTGCTGTCCTGCGTGATCGCCATGAATGCCGAAATGTGGGCCACCAAGCGCCGCATGAAGGTGCTCGAATCTTTGCTCGCTAAAAAAGGCATCTCGCAAGAGATGATCGAAGGCTACGTGCCCACTGCGGCGGAAACTGCCGAATGGGAAAAGGAGCGCGATCGCTTCATTGAACTCGCGATGGGTCCGCTCGCCAACGATGGCTTCCGTTCCATCGGCACTGGCTTTCCGAAGCGCTGAAGGCGCTCACTCCGGAGGTGATTCATGATCGGTCGTCGTGAACTGTTTGGCGCCACCGCTGGCGCCTTGGTGATGGCCCAGACGCTGAAGGCCGATGCCGCCGCAGCGGCGGAGAAACTCAAGCCCTACACGGCCGCACCGAAAGGCTCATACCTTCCGCGTGGCACCGACGGGCGCTTGGCCCGACTCGCGACTCTCGATCTCGAGAGTCACCAAGATTTCACGCTCGGCTTTCGCTTGATGCATAGCAAGGCGCTGCGCGCCGCATCGGCCGCGGCCTTCGAGCGAGTGCTGGAGCGCGAAGGCATCGACCCGCTGACGCCGCTTACCGGCGAACAGGTTCGCCAGCTCGTCGAAACGGAGCCCGGCATCAACATTGCCTCGCGCGCCTGGCTCGCCAACCAGCAGGTCACGTGGAAGACCCTACGCGATCACTTCCATGCCAACGCGGACGCCTACCTTTCAGAAATGGAAGCGGCCGACAAATCCGGTCCCGGCACGCTGGAACTTGCGCCGAGTCTCGACATACCAACCTACGCAAGGCACGAGATCCACATTCAGCCGGGTGGTTATGTCGGTGACCCGTTCGCCGGCCACATCTACCACTACGGCACCAACAGCTTCTACATCAGCGTCATCGGCCACAACGAACAGGACCAGGTGCACAAAGGCTCAGCGGCGCGTCTGCCGCTGCCGGAAGACGGCAAGGTCAAGCGCATCCTCGATATGGGCTGCGGTATTGGTCAGATGTCGGTCGCGCTCAAGGAGCGTTTCCCGGACGCCGAAGTCTGGGGCATCGACGTTGGCGGTCCGATGGTGCGCTACGCACACATGCGCGCTCGGCGCCTTGGTGTCGAAGTCAACTTCGCGCAGCGGCTGGCCGAACTCAGCGGCTTCCCGGACAACTACTTCGATCTGGTCACCAGCTACATCATGCATCACGAGTTGCCAGGCGAGATCACCAAGAAGGTGATCGACGAAGCGCGGCGCGTGACGCGCCCGGGTGGCGTCTACTACCCGATCGACTTCAACTCGGGCGGCACCAAAATGCCTGCGCGCATGATGTACAGCCGCTGGTACGACCACCGCTGGAATAACGAAGTGTGGAGCTTCGAGTACCACGCCTTGAACTTCACCAATGAAATCGGCGAGCGCGGTTTCAACGTTGTGAAGAACGCGAAGCCTGCCCTGCCCGGGTTCGGCGTGCGGCACAGCATCAAGGTGTGACTGCGGCGCACCGCGCCGCGATGCCCTGATGCATCATCGCCTTCTGCTGGTTCCGGCCATGGCCATCGTGGCGGCGCAGTACGCGCCCGCCTACGAGTTGCAAACCCTCGAAGAAGCGCAGCAACGTCTCTATCCGAACGCGAAACTGACGCCATTCGAGTTCAAGCTCTCACCCGAGCAGTTCACGCAGCTCAAATTCGAATACAAGGTTCCGGCGTTCCGGCCGCTGTTTCGCGGCTGGAAAGTCGAAAGTGGTGGGTGGCTGTATATCGACCAGGTGTATGGTCTCAACGACATCGTCACCTATCTGGTCGCCGTCGGCGCCGACGGCAAATGCCGTGGCATAGAAGTGCTGACCTGTGCAGATGGTTATTGCGATCTGTATACGCCGCAGTGGCGTAATACCTTGGTCGGTCTGGAGCATGGGCGCTGGGATCCGACCCGAACCATACCCATCGTGTCAGGTTCTACCCTGTCGGCGACGCACGTCGCGGAGGGGGTCAAGAAAATGCTCGCTGTCCACGCGCGTTACCGCCCGCAACCCTAGGTCCAATCCCATGCTGCAAACTCTTGCTCCGCTGACGGGGCTACTCGCCCTGGCAGCGTTCGCCCTGCCTGGCTCCGTGTCTGCGCAAGCAACACCCACGTCAGTATCTTTGAAGGCCGGCAGTGAATTTCGCGATTGCGCCGACTGCCCGGCCATGGTGGTGATACCGCCCGGACGATTCGACATGGGTTTCGATGGCGGCGAAGAAGGCCGATACGAAGGCCCTGTGCGCAATATCACGATCAACTACGCCTATGCGGTCGGCAAGTACGAAGTCAGCAACGCGGAGTATCGTCGCTTCATCAACGAGACGGGTCACGTCTCGGCGCGAGACTGCAACCTCCTGCGCGATGGCACCTACCGCGCCGAGCCCGGCACGAACTGGCAGGACCCCGGCTACCAGCGCCCCATCCGAGAAACTGAGCCCGTGGTGTGCATCAGTTGGAACGACGCCAAGGCATTCGTTGCCTGGCTTGCTCGCCGCACTGGCCAGCCTTATCGACTGCTGACAGAGGCTGAATGGGAGTATGTCGGGCGCGGCAACCGCGGTGGTCATCGCTTCGTATGGGGCGAGCGTCCGGCCGAGGCCTGCCGCGAGTCCAACGTTTTCGATGAGAGCGCCAAGCGCGCGCGGCCTGACCGACGCATCGACGCCGCACCCTGTGATGACGGTTATCCAGAGGTCGCACCAGTCGGCAGTCTTGCAGCCAACCCATTCGGCGTACACGACATTCTGGGCAACGTCTGGGAATGGGTCGAAGATTGTTATGTGATGCCCTTACCGCCGAGCGCACCGCGCGACGGTTCTGCTCAGCTTGCGGAGGGCTGCGATCGCCGCGGCTCACGCGGTGGATCTTGGCTGAGCAGTTTCTCCCGCCAGACACCGACGTTTCGGGGTCGCGATCCGGCAACACTCGTCAGTCAAATTTTCGGCTTGCGCGTCGCGCGTGACCTCAACGCTTCACGCCCGACAACAAGTACCACACCACGTGCACGGGTCCCGGCGTCGAAGTGAAGCGCGGCTCGGCATTACGATCGGCCTGACGCACGGCCGGCTGATAGCCTGAGGTGACTTCGGCAAAACCGGCGTCACGCACGGCCTGCGCGATGTCGGCCTGCTGAGCGCCGATCCAAAACGGCTCGTTGTTATGCAGGGCTTCAAACAGCCCGCGGACCCGGTTCCATGCCGATGCCGTATCAAAACGCAGCGGCACCTCGAGATGCATCATCACGCCACCGGGTCGCAACAGGCGATGCGCCTCGCGCATGATGCGCGGCAACGCCTTGAACGAGGTCTCGTGCAACACCGCTGAAGACACTACGAGATCGAATGACCCGTCCGCGAAATCGGTCGCCTCGGCGTTCTGTTGCGAGTAGTGGATCGACGCGCCGAGTGATGCAGAGCGGGCTCGCGCATAACGCAACAGTGCACCCCCGACGTCGATGCCGTGCACTTCAGCCTGCGGAAAGTACCCGGCGATCGCCGTAGTGCTTTGCCCCACGGTACAGCCCATGTCCAAAATGCGTTGTGGCGTCGTTCCGGGGAATCGGTCGAAGTAGTGTTGTACTAACGTGTGTCCGCGGACATCGTTGAGTTCACCGCCATTCCGTCCCATGTGGTATAGCGCCGCAGCCTTGTCGAACACCGCACCCTGGCGCACATCACCCTCGCCGCGATCATCCGCGTAGCCACCTGGCATCAGGTGAATATCGACGGTGCTCAAGTAGCGCGGCGGACGAAACTGCGGATCAGTGCGTACGGAGCCCCCCGCAGCCGGATCCTTAGCCCGCCGCTCGAGCTCGGGCAGTTGCCGATCGACGCACTCGCCGACGCTACGCCACATTTCCTCTTGTGCCGACACCGTCAGTTGCTGCCAGGTGCGGTAGGCACCGAGTCGCGCGAGGCTGCGCTCGAGCCCTCGATATTCTTCCTTGGCATCTCGGCCTTCAGCAGCCAGTTGCGGTGCCAGCTTGTCATCGACGAGCGCGCGCCACTTGGGCTCCAGTTGCCGCATCAAAAAATTCTTGAGTCCCACCACGTGAGCGAAGCGTGCCGCCTCGTCGTGGGTGGCTTCAGGCATCATCGCGTGTGGCGTGGCACTCATCGATCGGTCTCCAGCAAGGTTTTCTGCACAGCAGGATCCTCAAGCAGTCGATCTAGCTCGTCCGACAGGGGCTTGAACACCCGGCCGATCATCGCCTGATCGTCGACCATGCGCTCGGCCAGCGCTGTCGCATCGGGTCGATAGGCCTCAACTTTGGCACGATCGAAACCACCTTCGGCCGCCAGCCGCTCATGCGTGTCGAGACGCGCGCGCAGCATGGCGATCTCGCTCGTCAACGCGGTGATCATGCCTAGCAAGCGCCCGACGTCCGCCTGGCCTGCGAAGAACGACGACCGCTTGCTTGGGTCGTCGCGAAATACCAATCCTTCAGGATCGAGTTCCGTCATCGGTAGTCTCTAGGCGCGCTGCGCGCTTTTGAGGATTTTCTCGTCGAGACGATAGAACCACAACGGGATCAGCGAAATCCCGAAATAGAAGCACGGCAAGAAGGCGGCACAGTAGCGGATGCCGTCTATGGCCTCGGTCGTTTGTACCGGCGCCTTCGACTGGAACCCGAACCAGGCATAGCCCAGACCAAGCAGCGTTGGCGCAAAACTCGAGGCTACTTTCTCGACGACACTGTACAGGCCAGAGAATACGCCCTCCCGTCGCAGACCGGTGCGCCGATAGTCGTATTCGATCGTGTCCGGCAACATCGACTGCCCGAGCAGCAGCAGTCCACCAGCGGCAAAACCTTTGAGCAGCGCACGCAACAAGAAAATGTAGATCGATTCCTGGGGGCTCGCCACCAACCACGTCAACGACATCAGACAGAACGCCGCTGTTGAGAGCATGTAGGCCGCACGCTTCTCGATCCTATTGGTGATCCAGGTCCACGTCGGTATCGACAGCGTCTGGCCGATGAAGCTCACGGCAGTGAAGTAGATCATCCACTCGCCCGGGTTTTCTTTTCCGAGCACATACTTGACGACGAAGATGCTCATGGCCGTCGATGTGAACAGGCCAAAGAGCTGGGTGAACTTGGTGCCGAGCAGCGCTGCAAACGGCTTGTTGGCAAAACCCGTGCGCAGCTGCTCAGCAAGCCCCACGCGCTGCGTCTCGCGCGCGTGCTGACGACCTCCGGCGGTACCAAAAAAAGTCAGCGCCATGAAGAAAAACACGAATACGCCGATGATCACGCCCATCTGCGCATAGCCCTGGGCATCGCCGCCCAGAATCTCGGCGAGGCGCTGAGTGGAAATGCCGATCATCGTGCCGATACCGATGCAGAAAACGCGCACCGAAATCATTCGGGTGCGTTCCTTGTAGTCGTCGACGAGCTCCGAGGGCATCGCCATATAGGGCACATTGAAAATGGTGTAACCCGTACCCACGAGCGCAAGCGACAGCGTCACGAGCAGCAGCGACTGCGACACGGGAGTCAACGCGGCACTGAAGAACACGGCAAACGCAAAACCGGAAATCACTCCGCCCAGAATGAGATAGGGACGGCGCCGACCCCAACGGGTGTGGGTCCGGTCGCTGATCAAGCCCATCAGCGGGTTGGCGATCCAATCCCAGATCTTGGCCGCGAACAGCACCAGCGACGCCGTAGCGATGGCCACGCCGAGCACGTCGGTCAGGTAATAAAGTTGCAGGGCGGCAAAACTGTTGAGCAGCGCGGACGCCCCCAAAGTGCCGATGCCCCAACCGATGTGTAGCCGATTAGGCGTCGCCGATACGGTCGCTGCTGGAGAACTCAAAACCCACCCCCCCGACAGGTTGAAAACGCAGTCGACGATACGCCATACCACAGGGCGGCGCACGGCTTCCTCGACGGTTCCGCCGAAGCGTGGCTCACACTAGGATCGGTTGACCACACGGGGATCAGAACAATATGAGCACGCTCAGTAAACGCGACTTCATCGTAGGAGCCGGCGCAACGGTGGCGCTCGGTGTCATGGGCAGCACAGCGCGGGCTGCCCGCCACACCACCTTCGACCTGATCGTCGTCGGCGGTGGCAATGCCGGCCTGCCAACCGCGATCTTTGCCGCCGAGCGCGGCGCCAAAGTCGCGATCGTCGAGGCAGCAGGCATCGTCGGCGGCACCCTGCACCTCTCGAGTGGCCAGATGAGCGCGGCGGGAACCAGGTTGCAGCGGCAGCGCGGCATCGTCGACAGCCCCGATCTGCACTACGCCGACGTCATGCGAATCAGCAAGAACACGGCGAACCCCGAAATCCTGCGCCTCGCCGTGAACGCCGCGGCGCCTGCATTCGACTGGTTGATGGACAGCGGCTTCAAACCGATCGATGCGCACCCGATCACTGGCACCACCCACGAGCCGTACAGCCAACCCCGATACGTCTGGGGGCGTAATGGCGGGCGCGACATCCTCGAAGTGTTGAATCGACAACTGGCGCCTCACATTCAGTCGGGGCGCGTCACCATCCTCACCGGACATTCAGCCGTCGAACTCGTGCAGGCCCGGGGCTCAGGCGCCGTCACGGGTCTGGTCGTACGTGATGCCGATAATCGCAAAGTGACGCTGCAGGCTCGGCAGGTAGCGCTGACCAGCGGCGGTTACACCGCCAATCCGCAGATGTTCCTCAAGTACGAAGGCACGCGTACGCATACCCGTGCCACCTACCCGTTCAGCCAGGGCATTGGCCTCGATCTCGGCTTGGCTGCCGGCGGTTACATTCGCGGTGGCGAGCACCACACCCCGCTGTTTGGCGCTGTGCTTGCCGACGACCAATCACCCACGGCCATGCGCGCCATGGCGCGGCACTTCCCGCCCGAGCGCCCCCCTTGGGAAATTATCGTCAATGCCAAAGGTCAAAGATTTCTACGCGAAGACATTCCGAGCCACGATGCCTATGAAATGGCGCTGGCACGTCTGCCGGACGAGCGCTGCTGGTTCGTCTTCGACGAGAGCATCCGTCGGCAGGCGCCGCCGCTGTTGCGCGGCGGATTCTCCGGTCCTTGGACCGAAGCCGACACCGAGCAAGCCTTTGCTGGTGGCACTTACGGTTTTCATCGAGCCACGGACCTGAGCACCCTCGCAAAGCGCGCCGGAATCGATGAACAGGGCTTGATTGAGACGGTCGCAAACTACAACCGCGGGCGTGATGCCGGCAAGGATGCACTGGGCCGAACACACTTACCGGCAGCGATCTCCACTGCCCCGTACTACGCAGTCACCATCAATAGTTGGAATCTGCTGAGCTATGCGGGCGTCGCTGTCGATGCGCAACTGCGCGTGATCCGGCGCGACGGCACGCCTATCCCGAATCTGTATGCGGCGGGCGAACTGCTTGGTATGGGAACGGTGATGGGCAACGGTATGCCAGGTGGTATGTCGGTGATGCCAGCCCTCTCGCTCGGTCGTCTGCTCGGCAAGGAATTGATCGCCTTCGCATGAGGTGGCTGTCGGCAGGCCTCTGTCTGCTGTCCGCCGCGTGCGCAACCCTTGCGGGAGCAGAGGGTCTGAAGCCGCAGGTCGTGGTGCCGGGCGGTCCGTTGCACGCCATCGAGGGGATGGCGTTCGGACCGGATGGCCGGCTCTACGGCACCAGCGTCTACGATCGACGCATCTATCGAATCGACCCCGCAAGCGGTGCCGTCAGTTACGCCGTGCCCGCACCCTTCGGTGAAGCCGATGACGTCGCCTTCGGTCCCGCGGGTTCGCCCGCGGCGGGTGTCATGGCTTGGACCGCTCAGCGCTCCGGCGAGTTACGCATTCGGCGGCCCAACGGTAGCCTCGATGTGCTCCTGCGCAAGGTCCCGCGCGTCAATCCTGTGGCCTTCGACGACCGCGGGCGCTTGTTCGTGGCGCAGAGTCGAGCCGGGGACAACGCACTGTGGGAAGTTGACGTTAGTGGCCGCCGCAAGGCGCGCGTGGTGAGTCGCGGCCAGACACCTTTGAACGGCTTCGATTTCGGCGCCGATGGGCTGCTGTACGCGCCGGCCTTCGGCTCGGATCGCCTCGTGGCCATCAACCCCGACACGGGCGTCCATGTTGACGTAGCGCAGGGCCTCGGATCGCCGGCAGCCGTCAAAGTGGACCGTCGCGACGGCTCACTCCTCAGCATCGACTATCTGCGCGGTGAACTTTGGCGAACGGATCTGCGCACCCGACGCAACACCTTGCTTGGGCGATTCGATGACGTCATCGACAATCTGACGCTCGGTCCCGATGGACTCATTTATCTACCGAGCGTCGCCGACAGCCGTGTTCTCGTCTTTGATCCGCAAACCGGCCAGAGCCGCCGACTCGTCGATGGCCATTTCACCGTGGCACTCGGTGCCGTGCTGACGCAGCACGAAGGTCGCGAGGCGATGTTGGTGGCCGATCCGTTCGGCTACCGCTTCGTCGATCTGCAAAGCGGCGCCGTGACGCGCCCCCCGTGGGTGGGGGGCCGAGGCATGTCATCCGCTATCGCCGCTTCGGACACCTTGATCGCCTTCAGTTACTCCGGTGCCTCACGGGTACGAGTGATCGACCGGCGCACTGATGAAGTCGTGATGGACGTCAATGACCTCGATGCGCCGCGCGGACTGCTGATCATGGACGATGGCGCGATCATCGTCGCCGAAGCCAAATCTGGTCGTCTAATACGACTGCACGAGGGCGGCCGCCGCACTCTCGCAGCGGGCCTTGCGCAGCCGGTGGCACTGATCGCCGATGGGAATGACAGCGTACTCGTCAGCGAATACGGCCACGGTTCACTGACCCGCGTCAGCCTGCGCGACGGCTCTCGGCAACTCGTCGCGACTGGGTTTGAGTCGCCCTCGGCGCTCGCGCGCTTGCCGGATGGCCGCATCGCTGTCATCGAGCAACTGCAGCGCCGACTCGTGCTTTACGATCCGCGCGATCGCAGTCGACGTATCATCGCTACGCAACTGCCGACCTCGTTGGCCAGACTGCCCTTTGCGCCCGACACTACGACGGGCCTTGTCGCCACGCGCGACGGGCGCTTGTATCTCAGCTGCGCCGAAGACAATTCCATACTGCGGATCGATCTATGAAAACATCACGCCCACTTTACTTAGGCCTCATCGGCGCGCTGATGCTGCTCACAAGCTGTCGTCACCTCGATGATCTGGCTGCCGATCGATTCGCTCGCATGCCGGCCGCAGACGATGTGGTTGCAGATGGCGGCTGGTACACCCCGACGGTCACCGTGAAAGGTCGTGCTCGGCCGTGGTTCACGAACGCCATCGAGCAGCAAGCCCGTGCCGAATCGCAACCCCTTCGACTCGCCGCAGCTCGTCAACTGGCTCGTGACTACGACACCCTCGCGCTTATCGTGCTGCGCGACGGCCAACTGCTGCTCGAAGACTATGCGGCCGGCATCGAACCGGCGCGTCGGTTCGATACGCAATCGATGCACCGGGGGCTACTGGTAATGGCAGTGCTGGCCGCCCTCGAAGATGGACAAATACCCTCGCTCGACACGCCGGCCGCGCGCTGGCTGCCGGAGTGGCGCGGAGCGGACGACCCTCGACGACTCATCACCGTCGGCGACCTGCTGTGGGGCCAAGCCGCGTTGGCGGACCCACCGTTCGAAAACCGACCCGAGTCGCCCGGCATGCAGATGTTCATCGGGCCGGACTTGCGAGGCATCGCGCTCGCACAGCCTGCGCGTGCAGCGCGCGGCACAGTCGATCGCAGCAGCACGCTCGATGCACAGGTGTTGGGCTTGATCTTGGAAGCCGCTACCGGCCGCAGTTATGCTCGACACTTGTCGGAGCGTATCTGGCAGCCTGCGGGAGCCGCGGACGCCTACGTCCGGCTCGATCGCCCCGGCGGCAACACGCGTACCTTTTGCTGCATTCAGGCGAGCGCACGTGACTGGGCCCGAGTCGGTCAACTTGTCCTTGATCGCGGCGTCGGCGCTCAAGGACGCGCGTTGACTGAACAAAGCATCGCCACGATGCTCGCACCTTCGCCGCTTTCGCCAGCACACGGCATGGTGTGGTCGCGCGAACCCGTGCTGCTGGTGCCGCGCTCGGTACAGGCCGGACGCGCGGCAGCAGAACTCACGCCGTTTGCGGACGACGGCGTGTTTTACATCGGCGGCCGCGGCGGCCAGCGGGTGTTCGTACTTACGCGTCAACGCGCCGTGATCGTGCGCATCGGTCGAGTGCGCAACGATTTTGACGACGGCAAATTCGTCAACGCCTTCATCGCGGCGCTGCAGCCTTGAAGGCTGCGCTTCGCGCCACGGCGTTGGCGCGGATGTTTGCATAGAATAGATCGAAATCGTTGAAGTGCAGCATCCCGCCCGGCAACGGGACGATGGCATAACCTTCGCGCGGCACGCCCTCGACGCGCAGCACACCCCCCTCGCAACGCGCGGCAATGCGCCCAGGTTCGGTAGCAGGCAGCGATACGCCGGCTTGCAACGTCGCAGCCAAGCCGACTCCGGCACGAGCCGGCAATGAACCCAGATTCTGCGAGGCGCTGGCCTGTGGCTGCGTCGCCTCAAACGTCAGTGGATTGATGCACAGGATCTCGTTGCCTTCACTAGAGCCAAAGCGAGCCGCATGCCGGGCCTGCGTGCTACGGATAAAAGTACTGGGGTCACCCGCTGCATCAAAGGTGTTCCAACTGACGAGACAACCGGTCTGGGTGGGTGTGGTGCACACCGGCACGCCACCAGCCATCTGGCGCAACGAGCCTGCGGTGAAACCAATGCCCACAGCATAGGCAGCGACTAACTGACGACGATACGCACTCGCACCAAATTCATTGAACCAACGTTCGATGTGCGAGGCGCCCTGACTGTGACCGACCAAGATAAACGGTCGGCCTTGATTCCAATGCTGCATGTAATGCAGGAATGCAGCACGCACATCGCCCCAAGCAAACTCGTACGCAGCGAGCGGCTTTCGCTCCGGTGGCGCGTATACGGCGGCGGCGGTGGCCTGACGATAACGCGGAGCAAACACTCGGCAGCAGGCATTGAAGATCGCCGCCTGGCGCGCGATGACCGACTCGTCTGTCCATGCGTTGGTCGTCTCTTTGTCGAGAGGCTGATTCCAGTAGTCGATATCGCGGTAGGTGGTCGGGTGGATGTAGAACACATCGACGCCCGCCGTTGCCTGTCGATCACCGAACGGACCGCGTTCGGCGACCACATCCGCCGCATCGAGGCGCCACGGCAGCGCCGCCCACGCACTTTCGCGAGCATAGTCGGGCGCCGCAGGGTTCGGCAGCTCGCCGAACGCTTGCGCCGGAATACGGATTTCTAGCCCTTGCTGGGCGAGTGCATTCGACGCTGCGAACGCACCCAGTACCGCGAGCCAACAACCGAGAAACTGCCGCACACCGCACCTCGAACTTACAGGAGAAGCGTTGATCGTACCGGGGTTCGGCCTCGTGTAAAGTCGGTCCTTAAGGAGGGGGGTCATGGCTAAAGCGCTGCGCTGCACGTTGCTGGGTTGGCTGCTCGTCGTTGTTGGCGCGTCGGGAATGGCGCAGGCGCAGGGCGCTGAGAGCACGTCGACTCCTGCTAAGCGCTACAGCATCGTTCCGGGAGCGGAGGGCGTACCGCTCAACGTCGTCGATCAGGGAGCCGCGGGGCAACCGGTGATCGTCATGGTGCATGGCTTCGGACAGAGCCATGCCAGCTTCGAGGCGCAGTTCGCCGCGCCGGAACTCAACAGCCACTTTCGTCTCGTCAGCTATGACCTGCGTGGCCATGGAATGTCCGGTAAACCGTGGGCGCGCGAGGCCTACACCACAAGCGCACTCTGGGCAGAGGACTTGGCGCGCGTTATCGAGGTAACCGGTGCGCGCAAAGTCGTTCTGGTCGGTTGGTCGTACGGCACTCTCGTAATCGGTGATTACCTGCGCAAGTACGGCAGCGAGCGTCTGGCTGGCGTCATATTGACGGGTGCATACGGCGGCTTCACCGACCCGCCCAACGGTCGAACACCACCTCCTGCCACGGTGATCGCCGAGATGAACCGGATGCGCGACGAGCAGATGTCCGGCGATCCGCAGTTACGCGCGGCCGCAGTACGCCGCGGCGTACTGCGACTCACGGGCAAGGCGATGCCCGAAGCGTGGATCGCTCAAGCCACCACGATGGGTATGCTGACGGCCACCGAAGCCCGTCGCTTCATGTTTGACCGGCCGATCGACAACAAAGACGTTCTCCCCAAGCTCAATGTTCCGCTGCTCGTGGTCATCGGTGGGAAAGATGGCAGTACGCCGGAGCAACAAGGTCGCGACCTCGCCGCGCGCGTGCGCGGTGCGACAGCGACGTTCTACCCCGAGTCCGGACACTCCCCCTTCGCCGAAGAACCGGAGCGCTTCAATCGGGAGCTAGGCAGTTTTGCGCGCACCGCCTCCGCCTCACCGTAACGAACACTCCCCGAATCACCACCCTGCGACACACCATCAAGGAAACACTCATGCTCAAGACTCGCCATGCGCTGCTGCTGATTTGCGCAGTCGTCACCTCGCCCGTCTTCGGCAAGCCGATCACGGCCTGCGAAGGCAACGAGCGCAATCTCAAGACCTACCTCACGATCCACGACGTGCTGTTCATGAAGCGCGACACGACGCGCGTGGCTGAGTTCTATGCGCCGAGCGTGATCTCGCACAACACGGACACGGGTGGTGACGGCGCACGCAACGTCAACACCGCGCAATTGGCCGCGATGTGGGATGCGTCGCGTCGCAATCAACCCGATCGCACGCTGACCGACGAGCTGATTCTGTGTGCCGGTGACTTTGTGGTGGTTCGTACGCGAATCCGCAATCGCGACACCATCGGGGTCGCGGGACTGCCCGCTACCAACCGCGATTACGACATCACCGGCATCGACATCTACCGCTTCGAAAACGGGAAAGTCGCCGAGCGCTGGGGCAACTCGGACCTCGCGAGCATGTACAAGCAGCTCGGCCACCTCGTCGTACCGGGGCCTGCGAAGTAATCGCTCAGCCCGCCGGCGGGATGCGGCGCGCAAACCGGCGAACTGCGTCAGTTCATCGAGCGCATCGCCGACACGGTAGTAGGCGCAACGGTCGACTGCCCAGCCCCACTATCTGTCGGTTGAACTCAGGTATGGCTACGGGTGAAGCGGGGGCCGCAATACCGAGCGTGGTGGCGCCGCATCGTGTGCAATCGCTGTCGATCGCGCAAGCTCCATCAATTCGCGGTTGAAGCGATCCGGCTCTTCGGCGAACGGCGAGTGTCCACTGTCGGGATAGACGCTGACGCGCGCGTCCGGCACCTTACGTGCGAGTTCTCGCGCTTGCCCTTCGGGCGTGCTGCCATCTTTGCCCCCCACGACGATCCACAGCGGGGCACGAATGTTCGGGATCAGATCCATGTTGGCAATGGATCGATCGAACATGTGGCGCCGCGCATAGGCGGGCAGCATCAAGGCGAGCTGGACTGCGCGCTCGTAGTAGGCTTGCGGCATCTCCTTGCCGGTCAGGAAGCGGACCCCGCCGCGAGCCGCGGCGATGTTGTCCTCAAGATTGCTGCTGAGCTGAAGCTCACGGGTTCGAGCCATTTGTGCGGCGAACGCGGGCGGCGCCGCTGGCGGCGGCGGTGTCAGACCGCCGTAGGCGCCGACCAGCGCGAGGCCGCGAAGCCCGGAGTCACCGTACGCGCGGAGGTAGTCGCTTACCACGAGTGTGCCGTAGGACCAACCGACCAGTAGCGGCCGACGAATGCCGGTAGCCTCAATGATTGCGCGAATGTCTTCCGCGTAGTTGCGATATTCCGTGTACTGAGCCTTACCCCAGGGCTTGCCGGAATTACCGTGACCCCTGAGATCGAACGCAACCACGTAGAACTCGTCGGTCACCGGGGCGCGAAGCTGATTTTCCCAACTCACATAGCTCTGCCCGATGCCGTGCACCAAAAGGATCGGCGGCTTTGACGGATCCCCGGCGGTGACCACGTTAAGCGGTACACCGCCTGCGCCCTCGACAATCTGGAACCTAAGCGGTGCGCTCAACGCCGGTGCTGCTGCAATGACCGGGCTTCTTGCATCGTCCGCAGCATCGCTGAGCGGACCGGCCCATACAAACGCAGCGCACACCCATTTAGCCAGGACACGGCGCACCGCGACGCTCCGCGAAGCGACAGTAGCGTGGGTGACCGCGACCGCTCGCGAGCGACCATCCGTACGCGTCGATCGATTGCTGATGATCACACCGGCGGGGAGCGCAGCGCACGCTCCGGATCGTCCAGCACGTCCGGATGCAACCTGCGGGTGAGTTCGAGGAACTCCGGCGGACACTCCGCCCAAGTCGCTGCCTTTGCGCCGTAGCCGCTATCGACCGTGTGACCCTTCAGAGCGCCCATCTGCATCCACGGGCGCCAACTCGCCAACGCCGTGTAGCCGTAGTTCGCCGCGACGGCCGGGCTGTTGCGTGCGAGATCTTCCGCGCGGGCCTGCCACGCCATCCATTCACGATAATAGATCGTCATCGGGCCCGAACGATCTGGATAGACGCGCCCGTACTCGTTGGTACGGATAACGACGCCGTCGCCGACTGCCGTGGCCGGCTCGATGGAGCGCAGCAGATGGACTGACGAGCGCGGCACGAACTGCGTAGCGCCGCTGCCGCCCTGAGGCGGATCGAACTCCTCCCACTCATCCAGCGCCACTGCGAATCGCGCCTTCACCGGGCCGAAGCGATACCTCGGAACATTGACCCTGCGCCCCGTCCCCGGCATCTCGACCGTGTCGAGCAGATCACCGGTGGTCGGATGCACGTAGTGCGCGACCTCAAGGATGGTCGCTTCGAAAACGTCTTCGCGCAGGCGCTCAAAGCGCTGCACCGCACCTGCGATCACACTGCATAGCGGCGTGATCTCGCCATCAATGACTGCAGAGCGCTGCGAGCGCAGCCAGCCGTGCGCGATGCGCCCATCGATACGTCCGCGCGTACGAACGAACGCCTCGAGCAGCGCAGGTCCCCGAAGACTTGCAGCGAGTGCGGTGGCCTGCTCTGTCGCGGACTCGCCTCGGGCAACCTCATCCCCCAGCACGGGCGCTGGGGTCAGCGCCGCAAGCCCTAGGCTTGCGGCGCCGCCGGTCAGCAGCGCTCGGCGCAGCATGCGAAGGCTCAGAACCGGAACGTTGCCGTCACCCCGAACTGTCGCTTGTTTGGCAGCACCGCCTCGCAGGCGGCGAGCTGGAAGAAGAACGGGTCGGTTGCGCTGTCACTCTGGTAACGGCAGGCCTCGAGCGTGTCATCGTCGAACAGGTTGGTCACGAACGCTGTGACGTCCCACTTCTCCGCGCGCAGTCCACCCCGCAAGTTGGTGCGGAACTGCCCTGGCACATACGCGAAATTTGCGATGCTGTCGTAGCGCTTGCCGATATAGGTCATGTCGGCCCGTACAAACCAACTACGCGCGTCAGACAGTTTCCGGTCGTACTGCAAGTATGCGGCGCCGCTGAACGCAGGAACCAGCGGGTACTGGAAGCCCTTCGCATTCGTCACGCCGAGAAAGCGCAGCGGGATAGTCTCATTGAGTGCCTTGGTGATCTCGGTGTCGGCATACGCGGCGCTGCCGCCCACGGTCCAGCTCTCTCCGAGCCGCAGCGCGCCGTCGATCTCGATACCCTTGGTATTGCTGTCACCGGCTGAGAACGGCGACGCATTGAAGTTCTCACCCGCGGGTGCCGGCAGGTTCGTGATGACGCCGTCACCGTTCAGATCGATCTGCAGTGTGCGCACGCCCTGGCGGCCAACCCACTCAAGGTAGTAGATCGACGCGTTGAGGTACCAGCTGCCGTCATCCTCGCGATGCTTGATGCCGATCTCGTAGTTCTCGATCTCGGCTTCCGGTGCCGCCGGCACGAGACCATTGGCAAGAGCCACCGTCTGCTGCGCCGGCGTGAGCTGGAAGAACGTCGCATAGCCCAGCGTCGGCTGGTTGCCTTTGGCGTAGTTGACAAACAGGTTAGTCTCATCGTTCAACGAATAGCGGCCAAGGAAGCGGGGCAGCGTAGCCTTGGTCTCGACGCTGACCGGTAGCGCCGTACCAACGCCACTAGTCTGCTCGTCAATTTGTCTGCGGGCTTCCAGGCTCAACGACAGCCGGTCGGTCGCTTGGAAGCCTATGCTGCCAAATACCGAATCCGCCTTCGAGGCGCTGCGCAGCGGCAGCAGCGAGGCCGGGGCTGGCGTGGGCGCACCTGCGGTACCGAACAGTGCGCCATTGATGAACGCACCGATCGTGTCGAACGTCGTCTCCAAGCGTGCCACGCCGATCATCCAGCTCAGGCGCTGCTCGGCCGGTGACGTCAGGCGAACTTCATACGTGTCCTGGGTCTGATCGTTCGTGAGATAAACTTGGTAGCGGTCCTCGGGCGCCAGCTCGAAGTCGCGCACCTGCTCGATATTTTGCTCCTGCGTGCTTGCAATCGCCGTGAGTGTATAGCCGCTGCCGAACGACCAGTCCGCCGAGATCGAGCCGAGCTCATGATCGAGTATGAGCTTGTGCTCATCGAGCGGAATCAGCGGCAGCGTCGAGGCCGGAAGCGTCGTGTTGATGCCGATCGGACCCTTCGGTGCCTTAAGCTCCCCGCAATAAACGCGGCGGGATTGCGGCAGCGTGAACCCCGCCGGCAATCCGGCCAGCGACCGCGTCTGATAGCCGGGGAACGGCCCGCAGTTGTGCTCGGTGTAGCGCGCGATCAGGGTGGTGGCGGCCGGACCGTCCTCGTCGTGCCGGTCGCTCCAGCGCAGCCGAATCGACAGGTCTTCCGTCGGGGTGAAGTTCAGGGTGCCAGCCACATAACGCTGGTCGGTCTCGCCGAGATTGCCGCCGAAGGCGTTGTCGTAGAAGCCGTCAAACTTTCGACCTTCCACGGCAATGCGGCCGGTGAGCTTGTCTTGCACGATCGGCCCTTCGATTGCCCCACTCAGCCGGTAGTCGCTGTCGGTGGCGCCCGTAACGCTTACCCGACCCTTGAGCTCGTTGCCCGGCGTGGTCGTCACGAGGCTGATCGCGCCGCCAAAAGTGGCACGGCCGAACAGGGCCGACTGGGGTCCCTTGATGATCTCCACGCGCGAGAGATCCTCGGTGCCGATACCCTGCGGATTGCCGACATACGGAACGCCATCGATGAATACAGTGACGAGGTCGCGCCGGTTGTCGCCGACGGGGGAGATCTGCGTCATGCCGCGGATGGAGAAGTCGGCTGCCGAGCGTGATGACCCCTGGTTCATAGTCAGGCCGGGTGCGAACTTCGCGAGGTCCACCAGCGACTCCGCACCGCGCTCCTCGATCTGGTCCCCGGTGAAGGCCTGTATGGTCAGCGGGGCGTCCTGGATAGACTCCACGCGTTTGCGCGCTGTGACGACGATCTCGTCAAGCCCGCCAGCCTCAGCGGTCGCGTTCTGCGCGACGGCCCCGCCCGAGGCCGTGACGACTGCTACGCCGACCGCGGCCGCAATGACCCCTTTTGTGATTGTTCTCATATTGATTTCCCCGTGTTTTAGAGCGCGTATTGCGCCAACCTCCCCTAAAAATTAGACCCATTTCGGAGGCCGTGCATGCATTCTACGGATGGCGACAGGCGCATCATCTATGGCACGCGCGCCGGCTGTACGCGCAAAATCCAGCAATGATCGACTCAATGCGCCGCCTGCTCTTGACCCACGCACCCGCGGCGGCGGCGTGGAGCGCCTTTGCCGGTCCCATAGCGACTCACTCGGCCGAGGCCGGCGCGGGCGCGGGCGCGGGCGCGGGCGCGGGCGCGGGCGCGGGCGCGGGAGTGTCCGCAGCCGATGATGGTTTCATCACCTTCGCCAATAAGAACGAAAAATTCAAAGCGTTGTTTCGTCTCGAGCGTGATCTTCGCGATGAGGGCATTACCCTCAGTACCTACCAGTTCATCACCTACGCATTGGTCCATGGGCGGCGGCCGCAACCGATCGTGCGTTGGGAAGGGATGGAGTTTTCTTATTTTCGCCGGATCAGTGAGTTGACCTGGCGGATCCACGCGCACAATCTCAGTTATCCGCGGGATCTGCAGACGGGCGAGTTTACTTCGCGTGTGCGAAATCCGTTCACCGATTCGATGCTTGACATCGAACCGATGAAGCTGCTTGACGACCCAGGCGTACTGCATGGGCCCGAAGGGTACTTGCCGCTCGATGCCAAAACCGTCAATTGGCTCGATACTTATCACGTACTGCGCACCGAAGGACCGCTCATCAAGTCCGAGCATATTCGGCCGACGCCTGATGGTTGGCCGACCATGTTTATCGAGAGTTCCTGCAGCACCGTTTCGAGAAAAGATTTCTTTGATCCGTCGGTGACGGCGTTGCCTTATCAGACATCCGGTTTCTATGTATTCCCGTTCCCTGCCTGGATGAAAATGGGCGATCAACCCGGCCACATGATTGGCGCCTGGAGCGGACGTCGTGCGGTCAATGGTCCGCGTGACTTGCCGAGAACATTTCGCGAACGAGTGGCGCGAGAGAATCCCGAGTTGCTCGAGCCCCGGTGGCGCGAGCTCGATCGGCCTTTGTCTGCAGTGTTGCAGCAGGCCGTTGCGTCATGAACCGACGCGATCTGCTGCCCGCCATCATGGCCGGTGTAGCAACCGGCGGGGCGGGGATCGCAATGCCAAGTAATGCGCCTGCATCGGCGCGTCGCGTGCGGTCTCTGTCGCAATTCTTGGCGCTGGATCCCATCGAAAATTTCCGGCAGGCGATGCGCTTGCAGCGCAGTCTCGAAGACGCGGACGACATCCTGCATTGGTACCACTTCATCATGGTGGCGGTGCCGCTTAACGCGACGCCAAAACCGGTGGTCCGGTGGGAAGGTATAGAGTTTTCCCGGCATCAAAAAATTGGTGATAACCGTTATCGGATGCACGGTCACAATCTATCGTTTCCGCGGGATCTCAAGAGCGGCGCATTTGTCGCCGAGGTGCGTAATCCAGTGACCGGCAAGGTTGTTGCCGTTCCGCCGATGGCGCTGACGCAGGACCCAGGCTTGGTCCGTTCGCCGTATGGCGTCATCACGCTCGACAAGCCGTCGTTGCCGCCGCGCCCCGATTACAAAGTGCTCAGACGCGAAAACGATTTCGTCAAAGTAGATGGCATTCGTGTGCCGCCGGATACCTGGCCCGTGACGTTTCTCGAAATGGGTACTGAAGCGGCGCCCGCGGCGCTATTCGATGATCCCTCACAAAATTGGCTGCCGACTGAAGTATCTGGTGCCTATGTGTTCCCATGGCCTGCATGGATGCAAATGGGCGATGCACCGGGTCATATGTTTGCCGCCTGGAGTGGCTGCAAACTGCGCTCCGTGGACGAGTTGCCTGAGGAATTTCGGCGGCGTGCGGCGCGCGACTTCCCGGAATTGTTGCGCGTCGATCGGCGGGCCTTCGAGCGCGCTGTTCCTGATCTCCATCCGGGGTGACGATGCGTCCGCTCATCGTCCTCGTGTGTGCGGTGCTCTTCGGTGGAGCGGTCACCACCGAAAAGGCGGTTGCGGGTGGGCCTGCGAGTATTCGCGATTGCGCCGATTGTCCTGAACTTGTGCCGATCCCTGTCGGTGAGTTCGTGATGGGTGCGGACATCGAAGAGCCGCGACGGCTCGAACTGCCGGAGTTCTGGGCCACGCGCGAGCAACCCAAACATCGGGTGCGCATATCACGTACGTTCGCCCTCGGAAAATATGAACTCACCCGGGGCGAGTTTGCCCGCTTCGCCGCAGAGACGGGTTATTCCCCCGCGCCCGGTTGCTGGCACTTTATCGGCACGGAGTGGCTGTTCGATGAGTCGCGAAGTTGGCAGGACGCAAAGATCAGCGAGACGGATGCGCATCCCGTGACCTGCGTCAATTGGCATGATGCATCCGCCTATCTCGAATGGTTGAGTCGGAAAACAGGTCAACGCTATCGCTTAGCGAGCGAAGCGGAATGGGAGTATGCGGTTCGAGCAGGAACAACTACCGCTTACTGGTTTGGCGATGATCCGGCGCGTATCTGCGAATTTGTAAATCTGGGCGATCTCGATACGCAAAATCGATTTCGCTGGCATGAGACAAAGATCAAGTACGACAAGATGAGCGACTGGAAGGGTCAGTCATGCCGCGATGGACATCCGACGCTGGCACCGGTCGCAGCGACAGTGGCAAACCCCTTCGGCCTGCACGGCATGCTGGGTAATGCCAATGAATGGGTGGCGGACTGCTGGAACGACGATCATCGCAGTGCCGCAGGTGATCAGGCTGCGCGGCTGACCGGCGCCGATTGCGGAATGCGGGTGATGCGCGGCCAAGGATGGACGGCCGTTGCGGCCAGCACTCGAGCGGCTTTTCGTCTCAAGATGAACGCAACGGATCGTCGCTTCACTTTCGGATTTCGTGTGGCACGAGATCTCTAGTACGGCTCCGGCACGGAGAGCACTACGCGAATCTCAGCGATCGCAGCCGGCAAAGTCACCGCTTAGGGCTTAGGCGGAATACGACGTAGTTCTTTGAAAACGTCTTCTATGAAACGCGCACGTTCTCGTTTGAGCGCAGCAGCCTGCGCGGCATCGGGCTTGAACGACTCGATTGCCGCGCGGCTCAGTGTGCCTTGGGCCTCGAGCAGCGACTCCAGGGTGATGCGTCGTTCACGTTCGATCCACACTTGAGCAGCGAGCTCCACCACCATGCGCACGGTGGCATCGAGCACCGGATCTTTGAGATAAACCGGGTTCTCGTCCGCAATGGGCGTGCCGCCCTCGGGTGTCTGCTGCGTGAGCTCAGACACGGGTCGCAAACCAATTAGTCATGTAGCCAGCGCCGCCTGATCGTTGTCCGAGCGGTGCCACAGCGACCTCAAAACCGTTGGCGGCGAGGATGGCATTCATGTCGCAGTCGCAGAAGTCCTGCGAATACGGCTCACCGTTGTGACGCGCATCGAACCAGCGGTGATATCGCTGGTAGGGTGACTTGTCGCGCGTTCCGGTGAAATCGTAGATTGCAAAGATGCCCCCACGCCGCGTCACCCGCGCCGCCTCACGCACCGTTTCATGAATGATGCGCAGCGGTAGCTCGTGAAACACGATGAACGCGAAGGTGATATCGAACTGCCCGTCGGCATATCCCGTCTTCTCAATCAAACGCTGCGCGAAGGTCACCTCGTCGCCTAGCATCACCGCGCGCCGATGGGCAACGCGCAGCATCGGTGCCGAGTAGTCGATGCCAGTGACTTCAGCCGACGGAAACCGGCGGTGAAATGCAGTACTGCTCTGGCCGATGGAGCAGGCGAGATCGAGGACACGTTCGACCCGACCGTCGACCGGTGCCGGGACGCGCGCCACAAGCTTCGAGTGCAACTCGTCATGGTCGTTGTCGCCGCGGAAAAAGACCTTGGTGCCGTAGTGGTAGAGGTAGCCGGACAAGGCGTCCTTGTAGTACCCGCCCGGTTGCAGATGGAAATGCACGTTCACGTACGGCGGATGGACGAAGTTCGGATCAAGCTCCAGCCGGCCCGGCCCGCGGGTGTCGTAGCGCTCGAGTTCAGCGAGCAATGCAGCGCGCTGCGCCTCGAACGAGCGACGCAGCGCAAACCATTTCATCTCCTGCTGGGTGCGCGACAACCGATCGCGCAATCGACCGAGCGGCAACGAATGCACGTACTCGCGAATCTGCTCCACTTCGCCCCAGGGTTGCCCGCGGCGGGCCTGTTCGGCCAGTAGCGCCTCGTTCAACCGGTCCTCGAAATCCGCACCCTTGCCGAGAATGTATTCGCGGAAACCTTCGACGAAATCGAGGTAGGCGGCGTCCGCACGCTCGGCGAGCGCGGGGAGTGTTTCGGGCACTGCAGACATGAGAGACCTCGTCGCTAGAGGGGCTGGGTCACCGGATTATAGGAGAACAGCCCGATTCCTTCGTCGGCAGCCTTGCCCTGCGTGCGCTGGTGGTAGGTATCGGTGTCGGGCGCATGGAACATCTTGCCGGCCTTGCGCGATTCGAGCACCACGAACGAAGCCCGCTCCATGCGCGCTCCCTCGTAACGCCGGTAGGCCTCTTCGACCGAGTTGGATGCCTCGAAGGCTCGGGCCAGCACCACTCCATCCTCGATGGCGAGCACGGCCCCGTGCCCCAAGAACGGCAGGATGGGGTGCGCAGCGTCCCCCAGCAAGGTCACGCGCCCCTTAGTCCAACTGCCGAGCGGCTCACGATCGAACAAGCCCCACTTGAAGAGCAGTTCAGGCTGCACCAATTCCATCAGGCGACGAACCCATGGTGTCCAGCCCTCAAACTCGGCGAGCAACTCCTCCACCGTAGAGCGAATCGACCAGCCCTCTTCCACCCAAGCCTGCCGCTCGGCAAAAGCGACGAAATTGAGCCACTGGCCGTTGCGCACCGGGTAGCGATTCACGAGGTGACCCGGACCCACAAAGACACCCGAAGGCGGATCGAGATACTCGGTCGGCACCAGATGCATCGGCACGAGCCCACGCCAGGCGATGTAGCCGGTGTACTGCGGTTCGAGCATCCCGAAAATCTGACTGCGTACGATCGAACGGGAGCCATCCGCACCAATCAGCGAATCAAACCGCCGCGAACTGCCGTCGGTGAACTCGACAGTGACACCATCGGATTCCTGCTGCACAGAGCGGCAGCGCCGGTTCAATTCGATCGCCTGCGCGTCGTTGGCCCGAACCGCAGCAGCCAGCGCATCGTGCAGATCAGCACGGTGAATAAGGTAGTACCGCTCGCCGTAACGCTCCACCAACGCCTGTCCGCGGTTGATCCAGGACAAAGGCCGCGCATCCTTGTAATGACGCACGCACTGATCTTCGGGGTGGTAGGCCTTGGTCTGCAGCACCTCGTGCATGCCGATGTAATTCAGCGCATGGGCCGCAGCCGGACTCAAGGAAATCCCGGCGCCAACTTCGGCCAGTACAGGGGCCTGTTCAAGGACGACCGGACGAAATCCTGCGCGCTGCAACGCCAACGCGGCGGTCAAACCGCCGATCCCGCCGCCCACGATACCGATGCTGGTGTGTTTCACGGCGCCCATTCAGCCTCAGGGGGCAGCGCGACCTAAAGAGTGGCAGGTTCGCCGTCCAGACTGCGGACAAGTACGGCCACGGAGCGGTAAAATACGCCGTGAATCTGAAATCCACACGCAAAAAGCGTAACCCGAAAGTCGGCTTTGTCAGCCTCGGCTGTCCCAAGGCGTTAGTCGACTCCGAACGCATCCTCACCCGCTTGCGCGCAGAAGGCTACACGGTCGCCCCAGACTACGACTCGGCAGATCTCGTCGTCGTCAACACTTGCGGCTTCATTGATTCCGCTATCGATGAATCTCTCGAAGCGATCGGCGAAGCACTCGAACACAATGGCAAGGTGGTCGTCACCGGCTGTCTTGGCGCCAACCCACAGCGCATTCTCGAGCGACACCCAAAGGTGCTGAAAGTCACCGGTCCACACGCTTACGAAGACGTGCTAGAGGCGGTGCACGAGCACCTACCACCCAAGCACGACCCGTTCGTCGACCTAGTACCGCCGCAAGGCGTTCGGCTGACTCCACGGCACTACGCCTACTTGAAGATTTCGGAAGGCTGCAACAACACCTGTAGCTTCTGCATTATTCCGGATCTGCGCGGCAAGCTGGCGAGCCGTAAGATTGACGAGGTGCTGCGCGAGGGCGAACGCTTGGTCCGCGCGGGCGTGCGTGAACTGCTGGTGATCTCGCAGGACACGAGCGCCTACGGCGCAGACTTGCGCTACCCGCGCGCAGAGTGGAACGGCAGCGTTTACGAAACCCGTTTTCTGGATTTGGCGCGAGGCTTGGGGTCTCTCGGTGTCTGGGTACGCATGCATTACGTGTATCCCTATCCCCATGTCGATGGTGTCATCGAGCTGATGGCTGAGGGCCGCGTGTTGCCCTACCTAGACATTCCCTTCCAACACGGCAGCCCCACCGTACTCAAGCGCATGAAACGACCGGCGCATGCGGAAAACGCATTAGCGCGTATCGCTGCCTGGCGACGTGATTGCCCGGAACTGGTTCTGCGCAGCACGTTCATCGTCGGCTTCCCGGGCGAAACGGACGCTGAGTTCCAACAACTGCTCGACTGGCTCGAAGAGGCCCAACTCGACCGCGTCGGCGCCTTCAAATACTCACCGGTCGAAGGTGCACGCGCCAACGATCTCGCGGCGCACGTTCCATCTGAAGTGCAGGACGAGCGCCTCGATCGATTCATGCAAGTAGCCCAGCGCATCAGCGCCGCCCGTTTGGCGCAGCGTGTCGGTCAAGAAGAAACCGTGCTCGTGGATGGTCACGAGGGCAACGTTGCCATCGCGCGCACCCGCGGCGATGCGCCCGAGATCGACGGTGTCGTGCGCATCAAGCGGGGCAGCTCGCTCCCTGTGGGTGAGTTTGCCCGCGTAACGCTAACGGCTGCCGACGACTACGACTTCGAAGCCGTGCCGAAAGAAAACCCTTCCTGAACGATCGGCAAACGACGGATGCGATGGCCCGTCGCAGCGAACACGGCGTTGCAGACGGCCGGGGCAAGCGGCGGGAATGCCGGCTCGCCGAGGCCAGTCGGCGGGTACTCGCTCTGGATGAAGTGCACGTCGACTTTCGGCGCAGCACTGATCCGCAACAGTGGATACCGATCAAAGTTCGTTTCCTGTACGCGACCCGCGACATGGGTGAGCTGCTGTGCCGCCATGGCGCTCACGCCGTCCACGACGGCACCTTGACACTGTGCCTCGGCCGCACTGAGGTTGATGATCGGCCCGACGTCGGACACCACCGTTACCTTGTGCAGCGTGATGCGCCGCGACGCATCGACACTGAGATCTGCGACCTGCGCCACATGCCCGGCATGACTGAAATAGAAGGCGAGTCCCAAAGCCCGGCCCTTCGGCTGTCGTGAACCCCAGCCAGCTTTTTGTGCAGCCAAGCGCAACACATCGGCCGCACGACCGGTGTTGAGCGCCATGCGATTACCTGGCGTCAACCAGCGGGGCTCGCCGAGTATCTCCAGCAGAAACTCAAGGTGGTCGCGCTTGGCAGCAATGGCCATCTCGTGCAGGAAACTCTGCAGCGCGAACGCGAACACGCTCGCTCCCGGCGCGCGCCACGCACCGCAGGGCGATGCCCACGGCAGCTGCGTGCGGGTGTAGCGAAAGTTCGGCAGCAGCTGCGAGAAGTCCTCATCGACACGCAGATCACCGCCGGTCACGGGTTTCTTGCCATCACTCGAGAATGTCACGAGGTGTTGCTGCCAACCTACGGCACGACCCTTGGTATCGAGTGCCGCCTTAAGATCAATGAAACCACCGGCTCGCAAATAGTCGTTGCGCATCTCGTCTTCGCGCGACCACTGCAGCTTCACCGGTCGATCGAGTCGCGTGGCGATCGCCGCGGCTTCGCAAGCAAAGTCGTTATAGAGGCGCCGCCCGAAGCCGCCACCGAGACGCATCTGGTGAATGACGATGGACGTCTCCGGAATCTCCAGCACCTTCGACACGACGCCTAAGGCACGATGCGGCGTCTGCGTAGGCGCCCACAATTCCATCGTGCCGTCAGTGCGCTTCCACGCAACGCAGCTCTCTGGTTCGAGCTGTGCATGCGAGGCGAAGGCGTATTGGTACTGGCCTTCCACCGTGCGCGCGGCGGACTTGAACGCCTCGTCCACCTTGCCTCGATCGGCGAGCGTCTCAGCGCCAGGCTGATTGAGCAAAGTTCGCGCGTGCGCTTCAGTCTCACGCCAGTCGTCTTTGGCCGCGCGCGACTCATCCCACACGACCTGCAGCACCTGTCGGGCGCTGAATGCTGCCCACGTGTTTGCAGCGATGATGGCGACTCCTGGCTTTAAGTCACTGAGATCGCCCTTGCCCTCGAGCACGAAGGCATCAATCACCCCGGGTTGACGCCGTACCACCTCGAGATTTGCCTCGCGCACCGATCCGCCCGCAGCGGGACACTTCACATAGACGGCATACGCCATATTGGGCAAACGCACGTCGGTGGAAAAAAGCGGCTCGCCACTGACGATGGCAGCGTTGTCCACGCCGCCAACGCGGGTGTTGAGCAGACGGTATTGATTGCGCGCCTTGAGTTGCAGCGACTCGGCCGCCGGAACCGGCAGGCGTGCCGCATCCTCGGCAAGCTCGCCATAGCGCAGACTCCGCTTTGATGCGTCGTGAAATACCCGACTGTCCTGGGTGCGGCACTCAGCCGCCGGTACGCCCCAACGGCGCGCCGCCGCCTCGACAAGCAAGGCACGGGCCATCGCCCCCGCGCGGCGTAATGGATCCCAAGTGCGTGGCGTCGCTGTCGAACCTCCCGCGACCTGCGTCCCGAAACGGGCAGCATCGATCGGCGACTGACGCACTTCGACGTCAGCCCAGGCCGCATCGAGCTCTTCAGCAACGATCATGGGCAACGAGGTTTTGACGCCCTGGCCGATTTCAGGTTGGGTGGCGTAGATCAATATGCCCTTACGCGTGATCTGTAGAAAAGCATTCGGCGCAAAGGCGGTCTGGGCGCCCGCCGTGCCTGTGGCTGCCACCGCGTCATGCAACTGAATGCCGAGCATCAGACCACCGCCCGCCAAGCCCGTGTACTGCAGGAATCGTCGTCGATTGAGTCGCTGGGTCATGGGGTACTCCCGGAAACGATGGACAATTGGCGATAGGTTTCGGCGCGCTCGGCATCGCCCGTAGCAGTATAAAACGCGTACAGATTGCGCGCCGCCAGAAAGCTCCCCCGACCGCGCAGTGCGCCACTGGCCTGCGGCTGCTCGCCAAGCTCCAGACAGCGTAAGTAGCACTCCTCGATACGCGGCATGAACTCGGGCGCGAGCTCAGGCCTCGCAGAGGCGAGTTCGAAGAAAAACCCGCCGAGCACGAACCAGAAATCCACGGCGCCCGCATACTGCGGCAGTTCAGCCTGAATGAGCTCGATGCCCGCCTCGAATTGCCGCGTCCGACCGAGGCAGTCGATGGCATTGAAAACGGCAGCATCCCGCCAAGGCGGTGCAATGCGGGGACGCTCGCGCAAGGCTTCGAGGTAAGACGCGACCGCCGCATCGCCATCACCGGCCTGCTCCTGCTCGCGGGCGAGCTGGTAGCGAAAGTAGGCATCTTCCGGCTGCTCAGCAACAGCTCGCTGCAGCAATGCGAGATTACGACCCCGCTTATGCGCCCTTTGAGCCATTGCATAGCCGTCGTGCCACACGGTGACGGGCAGTCTGCGTACCGGCAAGGAATGCACGGGAGTCTCGTGAATACGACCGCTGTACCGTACGCCTTGCGGCAAGACCCGGGAAAGCCAGTCGCTCGCCTGTAAGGGCTGGCCCGTATTGAGGTCGGGATCGAGCACGCTTCTAATATTGACTTGAGCGACGAAGCTTGCGGGCTCGCGCGATAGGTCGCGCAGCGCCGCTGCGCTGTCATCCAGCCACTCATCGGCATCGAGCACGACTCGCCAGCGGGCGTTTACGGCATCCAAGGCCGCATTGCGAGCTGCAGCGAAATCGTCGATCCAGACAAACGTCGCCACTCGCGCACCACTGTCTTGCGCAATCTCCATAGTCCGATCCGTCGAACCCGTATCGAGCACTAACATGTCATCGACGTAGGGCGCCGCACTCTTCAGGCAGCGTTCGATGCACCGCTCCTCGTTGCGCGCGATGACGACCAAGGCGATGTTGCAGCCGGAATCAAGCATTACGGATACTATATCCCCATGACTCCGACGACGATGCAAATTGTGGCCACGGGTATCTTTGCTCTGGCCATCATCCATACCTTCTCAACCAAGTTTTTCGAACGCCTCGCCCACAGACGCCCGGCACACAGCGGCGTTTGGCATTTGCTTGGAGAGGTGGAAATTGTCTTCGGTTTCTGGGCTCTCGTCATGGCCGTGGTGATGTTCAGTCTGCAGGGCACCGAAGCCACCAAAACCTATATCAATAGCCGCAACTTCACCGAGCCGATGTTCGTGTTCGTCATCATGGTGGTCGCAGGCACACGGCCCGTGCTGCATATGGCGCGGCAAATTGTGCGCGTGTTCGCACGAGTGCTGCCACTGCGCGAGAGCGTGGCGACGTATTTTGTCGTCTTGACGCTCGTGCCTCTGCTCGGCTCCTTCATCACCGAGCCTGCAGCGATGACGCTCGCTGCGATCTTGCTGGCGGGGCGGTTCTACTCGGCGAATATTTCCGAGCGGCTGAAGTACGCCACTCTCGGCGTGCTGTTCGTCAATGTATCCATCGGCGGTACGCTCACCGCGTATGCCGCACCGCCCGTACTCATGGTTGCCGCGACCTGGAACTGGGACACGGCGTTCATGCTGACACATTTCGGCTGGAAGGCCGCGATCGCCGTTTTCGTCAACGGCGTAGCAGTCACTCTGTTATTCCGTCGAGAACTAGAGTCTCTTGCATCGGCACCCAGTGCTCGCGACGATACCTCGACAGCCGCTGAACCCATGATGCCCACCTGGATCATGATCCTGCACTTGGCACTGCTTGCCGGCATCGTGGTGTTCGCTCATTACCCACCGCTGTTCATCGGACTTTTTCTGTTGTTCATGGGCGTGGCATCCGCCTATCCGCAGTATCAGGACCGACTGATCCTGCGCGAGGGCTTGCTGGTCGCGTTTTTCCTCGCCGGGCTCGTCGTACTCGGCGGACAGCAGCAATGGTGGTTGCAGCCGCTACTGACGCGCATGGACGCCGACGCCGTGTTCTGGGGTGCCACGGCACTCACGGCTATCACAGACAATGCCGCGCTCACTTATCTGGGGTCACTCGTGGAAGGCCTGTCCGACGAGTTCAAATATGCGCTCGTCGCAGGCGCTGTCACCGGTGGCGGTCTCACCGTGATTGCCAATGCGCCGAATCCGGCTGGCATGTCAATCCTGCGCAAATATTTTGCCGACGAGTCGGTGAGCGCTGCACGACTGTTCGCGGCGGCGCTGCTACCAACACTGGTGGCGGCGGCTGCATTCCGGCTACTCTGAACGAGTCCGCAAACCTCAATAAGGAGCCATCCCGTGATTCAACCCTGGCAAGCCACCTGCATGCAGGTCTACTGCAACTTGGTGAACTCCGCGCGCAATCGCGACGAGGCCATGGCCATCGTCAACCGCTCGCTCGATCGCTGGGTCACGCTGATCCGCGGCACGGCGCGTGGCGGCGGACGGCAATTGCTGCTGTTTCCGGAATTCTGCTTGACCGGTTTCCCACTCACCGAAACCGCCAAAGAATGGATAGACAAGGCCTGCATTGAAATTCCCGGCCCCGTGACCGAGCGACTGCAGCGCGAAGCGCAGGCCGCCAAGATATGGATCGGCGCCAACGCCTACGAACGCGACCCCGAATGGCCGGGCAGATATTTCAACACCTCGTTCCTCATCGATCCGAGCGGAAACGTGGTACTCAAGTACCGTCGTATCAATACGGTGCAGACCGGCTCACCCCACGACTTCATGGATCGCTACCTCGATCGTTATGGCATCGAGGGTACCTTCCCCGTGGCGAAGACCGATCTTGGCAACATTGCCATGATGCCCTGCGGCGAAATCATGTACCCGGAAGCGGCGCGCATGTTCATGTTCCGCGGCGCTGAAGTGCTGCTACATCCGACCTCAGATCACGGCGCATCGGACAAATGGAGCTGGGAGTCCGCGAAGAAGGTCCGCGCTTCCGAGAACATGATGTATCTCATTTCGGCCAACCAGTGCGGCCAGGTAGGCGGACCACTGCCGACGGGCACTACGGCAGGTCACTCGAAGATTTACGATTGGGACGGGCGGGTGCTCTCGGACTCCGGCGGCCCTGGTGAATCCGCGGTCTGCACCTCGTGGATTGATGTGGAAGCGCTGCGTCGTATGCGCTCTATTCCTGGCTCGGGCAACCGCTTGCTGCGACAACGCATCGACATCTATCGCCCACTGTACAACGCCACGACCCTGTATCCCGCCAACCGTTTCGCCGATGCGCCGATGGATTCGAAGCAGCGCATCGTCGAAGTCCAGCAGGAGTCTTACCGAAACCTCGTCAAGAGCGGGCTCATCCAACCGCCCCAGAAATGACGCGGATGTCACTCACCCGACGCGACTTTGTGAGCGCCACGACCCTTGCGGTGATCGCGGGGGGTACTGCCGCGCGCGCCCTCGACATTGGCGCCACGGCAACGGGCCGATCACCGCAGTCATGGCGCATTGGTCTGGTGCAAAGCGCACCCTGGGATGTCGACGCTTCGCGCCTGTACGAAGATACGGCGCGTAATCTCGAGCGCATGCTCGAAACGATTGCCAGAGCAGGCCCGGATTGCGACTGGCTCGCGTTCAATGATTGCCCGCTGACGGGACGCTCGACATCGCTGATGCCTTCTGCGGCACAGATCGAGAGATTGCGCACCGCGGCACGACAACACGCCTGTGCGGTGAGTTTCGGATGCGGAGTCGATCGCAAAGCAGTCCTGTTATCCGCTGACGATACCGAGGTGCAATACGGTCCACTGGTGAGGCTGAATGGGCGCCGTATCGCGATCGTTTCGACCGCGCAGTCCGACGCCGACATCAAGCAGGCGGTGCGCGGTGGCGCAGAAGCACTGCTCGTCATGGGCTCCGGGCCAAACGTCGCATCGAAGCGGATCGCGGATATCGCCTCGGGTCTTCCGCGGCTTCAGGTGAATGCCGCTTGCGACTCCCACGTGCCAGGCCACACTGCCGACTGGCTAGGCGGCACGCTGGCCTGCGATGCCCATGGTGTCACCTTGGGGGAGATCGCCCACGCCAATGAGGCCGTGTTGCAAGTGCAGTTGCTGTTTGGTGTCCGAGGCACCGAGGCGTGAAAGCCTGTCATTGAAGTAGACACTGGCGTTATTCCATAGCGAGCGCCAAATATTTGCCGTAGACCCGTAGTTACTGCGTAAACTCAATGGCCATGAACACGCAATTGACTGAAATCATCGAGACTTGTCGCACTGCGGGCGTGTTACTCGAAGGAGAGATTCCGGCCGACTGGCCGGTCACTGGCGTTGCGGCAGTGCAGTCCTGTGGGCCAGGGGATCTCGTCTTCGCAGACAAGGCGGCGTTACTGGCCTATGTACTCGAGCGCAAGCCGGCGGTTGTCATCGCGGCGCGCAACTTGCGTGACGCACTCACGAGTCTCGCGCCCGTGACGCTGGCCTTGTTTACGAGCAACGTGG
>VEQP01000027.1 GCA_018883185.1 Nevskiaceae bacterium
ACGTAGAGCACATCAGCACCGCGCGCGAACTCGAAGAGTCCGGGTATCTGTGAAGGCTTGAACTCCTCGAGCTTGCTCCCCGGGAATTTTTTGACGAGCGCTGCCCGGGGGTCGACCTTGGCGGCAGGATTTGCGAACGTCGTGAGCGCTGCGAGACTCACGAACAGCGAAATCAGCAGTTTGGCTTTCATAGGGTTGAAGTTTAGCAGAGCCCCGTCCGCACGCCGTCGGAAGTGCGTCAACCTCGAGGATGATGTTGCGCATGGAGCGACTTCAGTCGCTCGCGCGCCACGTGGGTGTAAATCTGCGTGGTCGACAGGTCGCTGTGGCCCAGCAGCATCTGCACGACGCGCAGGTCGGCGCCGTGGTTCAGCAAGTGGGTGGCAAAGGCATGTCGCAGGGTGTGCGGCGAGAGCGGCTTGTCGATCCCGGCGAGTCGCGCATAGCGCTTGATGAGATGCCAGAACGACTGGCGAGTCATGCGCGTGGCGCGGCGCGTGGGAAACAGATAGTCGGTTTGCCGGGCGCCGAGCAACTCGGCGCGCGCCGTGCGCACGAACCGCTGCAACCACTCGATGGCCTCGGCACCGAGCGGCACGAGGCGCTCGCGGTTGCCCTTGCCCGTCACCCGCAGCACGCCTTGATTGACGTTAACCTGCTGCAGGGTCAACGCGACGAGCTCCGAGACTCGCAACCCCGTCGCGTACAGCACTTCGAGCATGGCGCGATCACGCAGACCGAGTGCGAGTTCGATCGCCGGTGCCGCCAGCAGGCGTTCGACGTCGCTCTCGGACAAGGATTTCGGCAAGGCCCTGCCGAGACGCGGCATGGCCACCTCGGCCGTCGGGTCATCCGCGCGCAACCCTTCGCGAACCTGGTGGCGAAAAAATCGGCGGAATGCGGAGAGCTGCCGCGCGGTGGACTTTGGCCGCGCACCGCTGGCCGCGCGTTCGCCGAGGTAGGCCAGCACGTCTGCCCGCGTGGTTTCGCCGAGTCGCCGCCCCTTGCCGTGCAACCACAGTTGCAGGGCAGCAAGATCAGCGCGATACGCCGCGAGCGTGTTCGCGGCGAGCCCGCGCTCCATCCAAGCCACGTCGAGAAAGCGCAGGATCGATGGATCAAGTTCGGCCATTCGAACAAGCATACCGCGGCGGGTTTGCCTGCAGCCGTGCAAACCCCTTAGGCTCGGCGCATGGCAAGTTACCAACCCGACGGACTGTTCCAGACACTGCTCGATCGCGTGCAGTACTGGCCGAATGCCGTCGGTCGCTCCGCGGGTCGCAAACTCGATCGGCGCTACAAACGCCGCGCGGAGCGTGATTTTCAGCAAGTGCTTACCACCTTGCGGCCCGGCGACGTCTGCCTCGACCTAGGCGCCAATCGAGGTGAATTCACCCAACTGATGGCCGCAACAGGGGCGACCGTCCACGCCTTCGAACCCGACCCGGACACCTTCGCGAGGTTGCAGGCGGCCTGCGCTGCGCTACCCCACGTGCATCTTTATCAAGCGGCCGTCGGTGCACGCGCCGGCCAAGTGACCTTGCGCCGGGAAGCCGGCTACGCCGACGACCCGATCGGCCATTCAGTGGGATCCTCCGTGCGCTTCACCGACCCGCGCATGGATCAAGGCCAGGGGATCGTCGTGCCGCAGCGCGCATTCGCCGAGGTCGTGCTGGCAGCCGGCCCGGGACTGCGCCTCATCAAAATGGATATCGAAGGCTCGGAGCTCGAGATCCTGACCGAGCTGATGCACTCGGGCGTACCGCTTGAGGTGGAGCACGTGTTCGTCGAGACGCACCAGCAGCACTACCCCGCTGACCTCCCCGCCGTGTGGCAACTGCGCCGCTGGGCCGCCGCCCAAAGCCGCCCAGACATCAATTTGCACTGGCGCTGAGCGCGCCGCGTCGGAGCCTACGAGGTGCGTCGGGTACGCCGCGTGCGCGGTGCGGCGCCTGAGGCCGACCCTGCCGCGCGATCGAGATTGCCACCGAGCTGGGCGCGCGCGCCCGTGCTGATCTGCCCAAGCGTCGATTCAAGCAACGCGGCGTCCGGACGCGGACCAGGCACGTGAGCGTCGAGTGCGCGGCGCATCGCCGCCAGATGCTCGGGCGAAGTGCCACAACAACCGCCGATGATGCGCGCACCGGCATCGACGGCCAGGTGCACGTAGGTCGCCATCAAATCGGGTGTGCCGTCGTAGCGGATCGCACCGTCGACGTATTGCGGGATGCCGCAGTTGGCCTTGGCAACCAGCACCATCGACGGGTCCGCGGCCGCACTGAGATTGAGGATAGAGGCAACGAGCTCGGCCGGCCCGACACCGCAGTTGCTACCGCAGGCCGCCAAATGATGCTGCTGCGCGATGCCCGCGAGCTCGGCAGGCGTCAGCGACATCATGGTGCGCCCGTTGGTGTCAAACGACAGCGTGCTGACCACCGGCAGACCCGTGCTCGCCGCGGCCTCGATGGCCGCTTCGACCTCCTCGCGCGAGGACATGGTCTCGATCCACAGCACATCGGCCCCACCCTCGGCGAGGGCCGCGGCCTGCTCGGCGAAGGCCGCTCGCGCCTCGGCGATCGACACGGGGCCGAGCGGTTCGAGGATTTCGCCCGTCGGGCCAATGCTGCCCGCCACCAGCACCTCGCGGCCGGACGCGTCCGCCACGGAACGCGCGAGCTGCGCGGCGGCGCGGTTGAGTTCGCGGACCCTATCCTGTGCCGAGTGCAGCTTCAGTCGGTAGCGCGTGCCACCGAAGGTGTTGGTCAGAATCAAATCAGCACCCGCGTCGACGAAGCGCTGGTGCAGCAAGCGAATGCGATCCGGGTGATCGACGTTCCACAATTCCGGCGCGTCACCCGACACCAAACCCATCTCGAACAGATTGCTGCCCGTGGCCCCATCGGCCAGCAGGTAGGGTCGGCGGGATAGCAGATCGGCAAGACGGTTGGTCATCGCGGGTCCTTCCATGGTGGGGGCGGCATCCTAGCTAAAGCCGCGGCATCCTAGCGAAAGCCGAGGCAGAGTGGTTTGACTTTCGCGCCACAGGCTTCAAGGATACGGCCGGTCGAATTTGGATACCCGATGCGCGACCCAAGCCCCCCACCCAGCCCCGTCATCGATCTCAGCGTCCCGCCCCGCGAGAGCCTGCCGGCGCTGCTCGGGCGGCTGCTGTACGGCAGTTACGCATGGGCGGTGTTCCTGCTGATCGCGCTCGTCACGCTGCTGGCACTGATCGTTGTGCCCGGCATGGATCGCCGCCGCCACATTGCGGGCGTTGCCTCCAGGCTGATCCTGAAGCTGCTGTTCATCCGCCTGACGCTGAGCGGCGCGCAGCACCTACCGCCAGGGCAATGCGTGGTCGCCGCCAACCACGCGAGCTACATCGATGCCATCGTGGTCAAGGCCGTACTGCCCGAGAGCTATGCCTACGTTGTCAAACGCGAGATGGCCGAGGTACCGCTGGCGGGCCTGCTGCTCAAGCGGCTCGGCACCCAATTCGTCGAGCGCTTCAATGCACATCAAGGCGGTCGCGATGCGCGACGCGTGCTGCGCACGGCCACGAGCGGCCAGTCGCTGCTGTTCTTTCCGGAAGGCACCTTCATCGGCAAGCCGGGCCTGCTGAAATTCCATAGCGGCGCGTTCATGAGTGCGGCCTATGCACGCTGCCCGGTCATGCCCTGCGTGATCCGCGGCACCCGCCACATCCTGCCAAGCCCGCTGTTTTTCCCGCGACACGGTCATATCGAGGTCGAGTTGTTGCCGGCGCTCGCCCCGGCTGCGGAATTGCCGCCGGAAAAAGCGGCGGCTGAATTGCGGCAGCTCACTCGGGAGGCCATCCTTCAGCGGGTGGGCGAGCCGGACTTGCTCGCCTGAGCGCAGCGGCTTGGCTAGACTTGTGAGTTAGGGTCGCTTCGACCCTGTTGCTGAAATCCCAAGGAACGCTATGAACCCTGCCGTTGTCATTGCTGCTGCGCGTCGTACCCCGATCGGTGCCTTTCAAGGCGTGCTCACCCCGGTCGCCGCGCCGCAACTCGGCGCTGCGGCCATTCGTGGCGCGATCGAGACCTCGGGACTGACGGCCGGCGATGTGCAGGAAGTCATCATGGGTTGCGTGTTGCCTGCCGGTCTCGGACAAGCCCCGGCGCGCCAAGCTGCACTCGGTGCAGGGATCTCGGCTGCCGTACCTACCACGACCATCAATAAGATGTGCGGCTCGGGCCTCAAGGCCATCATGATGGCGGCCGACCAGATTCGAGCGGGTGAGGCCGACGTCATCGTCGCAGGCGGTCTTGAGTCGATGAGCAATGCGCCGTACCTGCTGCCCAAGGCACGCGCCGGGTACCGCATGGGTCACGGCGAAATTTTGGATCATATGTTCCTGGACGGTCTGCAAAGCCCATGGGACGGCCAGATGATGGGCTGCTTCGCAGAAAACACGGCGGGTCGCTACAACTTCACGCGCGCCGATCAGGATGCGTTCGCGGCCCGCTCGGTGCAGCGCGCGCTCGCCGCTGTCGAAAACGGCGCGTTTCGCGCCGAGATCGTCCCGGTCACCGTCAAGAGTCGCAAAGGCGAGACGCTGGTCGAGCGCGACGAGACCCCATTCACCTGCGACATCGCGAAAATCCCGCAACTCAAGCCCGCTTTCCGCAAAGACGGTACGGTCACCGCAGCAAGTTCGTCTTCGATCTCGGACGGTGCCGCTGCGGCGGTACTCGTCAGCGAATCTTTGGCAACGGCGCGGGGCCTCAAACCTCTCGCCCGCATCGTGGGTTACGCCAGCCACGCGCAGGAGCCCGAATGGTTCACAATCGCACCAGTCGGCGCTATCCGCACGCTGCTCGCCAAGACCGGTTGGAGCGCGGCGGATGTAGACCTGTTCGAAGTAAACGAAGCCTTCGCCGCAGTCTCGATGGCGGCGGCGCAGGACATCGGCATCCCGGCTGAGAAGCTCAACGTCAACGGCGGTGCCTGCGCGCTGGGGCACCCGATAGGCGCCACCGGCGCGCGGATCGTGGCGACGCTGGCTCATGCACTGGTGCAGCGCAACCTGCGCCGCGGCATTGCGGCGCTGTGCATCGGCGGCGGCGAGGCCACGGCCATCGCCATCGAGAGGCTCTGAGCATGGACATCACCCGTGCGCGAGCCGTCATCACGGGCGGCGCCTCCGGGCTAGGACTCGGCGTTGCGCAGTATCTCGCCTCGCGAGGGGCGCAGGTGGCGCTGCTTGATATCCAGGATGAAGCGGGTCGCACCGCTGCGGCGAGCCTCGGCGTTGCGGCGCGGTATCTGCGTTGCGATGTCACCGCGGAAAGCGAAGTCAACGCGGCGATGGATGCTGCCGCGAACGCCATGGGCGGAATCGACCTGCTCGTCAACTGCGCGGGCGTGATCGGCGCAGGTCGCGTGCTTGGTCGCAACGGGCCGATGGCCGGCGATTTCTTTGCCAAGGTCGTGCACATCAACTTGATCGGCACTTTCCTCTGCGACAAGGCCGCAGCGGCGCTCATGCAGCGCAACGCACCGAATGCTGACGGGGAGCGCGGGGTGATCATCCACACCGCCTCGGTGGCGGCGTTCGAAGGGCAAATCGGCCAAGCCGCCTATTCGGCCACCAAGGCCGGCATCGCCGGCATGACCCTGCCGATGGCGCGTGAGTTCGCGGCCTTCGGCATACGTGTCGTGGCGATTGCGCCGGGCATTTTCCACACGCCGATGGTCGGTGGAATGACGCCGGAAGTGCAGGCGTCGCTCGCGAGCCAAATTCCGTTTCCGGCCCGCCTCGGGCGCCCGGACGAGTACGCACGCCTCGTCGAGTCGATCTACGAGATCGCGATGCTCAATGGCGAAACGATCCGCCTAGATGGCGCGATCCGCATGCAACCCAAATAACCTCATTAACGGACGACACGCCCATGGCCGAGACGATCGAACGCGACGTGATGGAGTACGACGTGCTGGTGGTAGGCGGCGGCCCGGCCGGCCTCGCCTGTGCCATCTCTCTCAAGCAACGCAAGCCGGACCTCACGGTATGCGTGCTGGAGAAAGCCTCGGCCATCGGCGCACAGGCGCTCTCTGGGGCCGTACTCGAACCCGGTCCGCTCGATGCGTTGCTGCCTGGCTGGCGCGACACGCCGCCGGGTATCTGCATCCCCGCCAAACGCGACGAGTTTTCGCTGCTCACGCGCACGGGTCGCATCCGCCTACCGACGCCGCCGCAGCAGCACAATGAAGGCAACTTCATCATCTCGCTCGGTCTGCTCACGCCGATGCTGGCGCAGCGCGCCGAAGCGCTCGGCGTCGACGTATTTCCGGGGTTCGCTGCGGCAGTACCGCTGTTCAACGAAGACGGTTCAGTCGCCGGCGTGCAGATCGGCGACATGGGTATCGAGAAGTCGGGCGAGATCGGCCCGAACTTCGCGCCCGGCCCCGAAGTTCGCGCCCGCATCACCGTGCTCGCCGAAGGCTGCCGTGGCAGCATCAGCAAGCAACTGATCAAGCGCTATGCGCTCGATGCCGAGTGCGACCCGCAGACCTACGGCCTCGGTTTCAAGGAACTGTGGCAATTGCCCGAGGGCCGCGTGGAACCTGGCCTGATCCAGCACAGCATCGGCTGGCCACTCGACAACGGCACCTACGGCGGCAGCTTTCTCTATCACCTCGACAATAACCGCGTGTATATCGGCTATGTCGTGGGCCTCGACTATCGGGACCCGCGGCTGAAGCCCTTCGAAGCGTTCCAGCAATTCAAGCATCACCCGAGCATCAAGCCGCTGCTTGAGGGTGGTGAGATTCTCGCCGCTGGCGCACGCACCATTGCGGCCGGTGGCTGGCAGTCGCTGCCCAAACTCGAGATGCCGGGCGCGCTGCTGATTGGTGATGCGGCGGGCACGCTGAACGTCGCCAAGATCAAAGGCATACACCAAGCGATCCGCTGCGGCATGCTCGCCGGCGAGCACCTCGCCGAAACGGACTCGCCGCAGGGCTTTGATGCGCGCTTCCGTGCCTCACCGGGCATGGACGAGCTGCGCAAGGTGCGCAACATCAAGCCTGGATTCAAACGCGGCTTGTGGTTCGCGCTGGCCAACAGCGCCCTCGAAACCGTCACCGGTGGGCGCACGCCGTGGACGCTGCGCAATACCGCGGCCTACGCCGAGACGCGCCGGCTCGCCGAGTTCGAATCGCCCGATCGAGGGTGGATCGACCGCAGCCTGCCACCGCGAGATCGGCTGGCCTCGGTCTTCTTCGCCAATAACTCGCACGAAGAAAACCAACCGGTGCATCTGAAGGTCCGCGACACTTCGATCTGCGCTACGCGCTGCGCGCAGGAGTTCGGCAATCCTTGCCAGAACTTCTGTCCTGCCAATGTCTATGAAATGGTGGACGACGGCGCAGGCGGTAAGCGACTGCAGATCAACTCGGCCAACTGCGTGCACTGCAAGGCCTGCGACATCAAGGATCCGTACCAGATCATCGACTGGACTACGCCGGAAGGTGGTTCGGGTCCGATCTATCAATCGCTTTGATCGCTGCGATGAGCACCGCACCGCTGTGGACACCGTCGGCCGAACGCGTCAGTGCGAGCAACCTCAGTCGATTCATCGATTGCCTGCGCGCACGGCGTGATCTAGCGCTCAACGACTACGCCGCGCTACATGCTTGGAGCTTGCAGCACGCGGATTCGTTCTGGTTCGAGCTCGCGCATTTCGCCGACATCAAGGCCGACTGGGCCGACGCGCCGGTGCTGCGTGATGGCGATCGCATGCCGGGTGCCGAGTGGTTCCCGGGCGCGCAACTGAATTTCGCCGAAAACCTGCTGCGGTTTCGCGATGATCAACCGGCACTCATCGCCTACACCGAGCGTGGCACGCGCCGCTCGATCTCATACCGTCAACTGCATGCCGAAGTCGGTCGCGTTGCTGCAGGCTTGAAGACGGCAGGCGTCGGGCCGGGCGATCGCGTCGCTGGTTTCCTGCCAAACGCTCCAGAGGCGGTGATCGCAATGCTCGCCGCGACCAGCCTCGGTGCGATTTGGTCATCATGCTCGCCGGACTTTGGCATCGCAGGCGTCCTCGATCGCTTCGGGCAGATCGCACCGACCGTGCTGATCACGGCAGATGGCTATTACTACGCCGGCAAGACCCACGACTCGCTCGCGCCGATGGCTGCTGTGGTCGCGCAGTTGCCATCCGTGCGCACGATCATCGTGGTCGGCTACGTGACTGAGACTCCGGATCTCGCGCCGCTGCAATCAGCGACGGGCGAACGTAGCGTGATGCACTTTGCGAGCTTCGGCACTGCCGGTGCCAAGCTCAACTTCACGCGCCTGCCTTTCAACCATCCGCTCTTCATCATGTATTCGTCGGGCACCACCGGAAAGCCAAAGTGCATCGTGCACGGCGCCGGCGGCACGCTGCTGCAACACGCCAAAGAGCATCTGCTGCACGTCGATCTGCGACGGAGCGACCGATTATTCTTCTTCACGACCTGCGGCTGGATGATGTGGAACTGGCTGGCGAGCGGACTCGTGGCCGGCGCGACCCTCATGCTTTACGACGGATCGCCACTGCATCCCGATCCGGGTGTGCTGTGGCGCATGGCCGAAAGCGAGCACATCACGATCTTCGGCACGAGCCCCAAATATCTGGCGAGTCTCGACAAGGCGGGGTACGCGCCGCGCGAGCACTTCGCCTTGCCGGCACTGCGCACCGTGATCAGCACAGGTTCGCCTCTGGCGCCGGATGGCTTCGATTTCGTCTACCGCGCCATCAAAAGCGATGTGCTGCTCAGTTCCATTTCCGGCGGTACCGACATCATCTCCTCGTTCTGCATGGTGAATCCCTTAGGCCCCGTGTGGCGCGGTGAACTGCAATGCGCGGGACTCGGCATGGCGGTCGACGTCGTCGACGAGCAATGCCGCTCGTTACCGCCGGGTGAACGCGGCGAGCTCGTCTGTCGACAGAGTTTCCCCTCCTTGCCGCTCGGTTTCTGGGGCGATGATGACGGTTCGCGTTACCGCGCAGCCTACTTCGCGCGGTTTCCCGGCGTATGGCATCACGGTGACTATGCGGAGCGCACCGTACACGGCGGCTTCGTCATTCTCGGCCGCTCCGATGCGGTGCTGAACCCCGGTGGTGTGCGCATCGGCACAGCCGAGATCTACCGCCAAGTGGAAACACTGCCCGAGATCCTCGAATCATTGTGTATCGGTCAGCAGTGGCAAGACGATGTACGGGTCGTGTTATTCGTCCGGCTGCGCGAACACGCGCAGCTCGACGATGCACTGCGGCAGAAGATCCGTGACACCATCCGCCGCAACACGACACCGCGCCACGTACCGGCCGTGATTGTCGCCGTGCCCGATATCCCGCGCACGATCAGCGGCAAGATCGTCGAACTCGCAGTGCGCAATATCGTGCACGGCAAGCCGGTCACCAATACCGATGCGCTCGCCAACCCGGAGGCGCTCGCGCACTTTCGCGACCGACCCGAGCTCGCCGGATGAGCGATGGCGTGCTCGCCGAGCGGTACGCTGCAGAGGCACGCAGCGGTGGTATCGTCGCCGATGCCGCGCAACAGGCCGCCCTCGCACGGCTCGAGCGCCTGCGCGGTGAACTGCTACAGGCCGAGAAACGGTCCATGGTCGCGCGACTGCTGCGCCGCTTCTCGGCCGAACCAGGCCATGGGCAAGCAGCCCGAGGCGTCTATCTCTACGGCAGCGTCGGGCGCGGCAAAACTTGGCTGATGGATCTGTTTTTCGACAGCTTGCCGTTCAAGGCAAAGCGACGCAGTCACTTTCACCGCTTCATGCAGGATGTGCACGAAGGGCTCGCCGTGCATCGCAACGAGACCGACCCACTCGGGGCCGTAGCCACCGATATTGCTGCGCAAGCGCGCGTCATCTGTCTCGACGAACTGTTCGTCAGCGATATCGCCGACGCCATGCTGCTCGGCGGGCTCTTTAGGCATCTGATCGATCGCGGCGTGACGCTCGTATTCACCTCGAACCTGCCACCGAAATCGCTGTATCGCGATGGCCTGCAGCGACAGCGCTTCCTGCCGGCGATCGCCCTGCTCGAGGTCCATTGTGATCTCGTCTGTGTCGACGGCAGCATGGACTACCGCTTGCGCCAGTTGACCCGGGCGCCGATCTACTTGCAGAGCGAATCAGCACATGCGGCCGCTGCGCTGACCGAGATCTTCGAGGATCTGGCCGACGGCCTCGGTCGCAACCAACACAGCATCCGCATCGAAGGCCGCGAGATCACCGTGATCAGGGCCTGTGACAACGTCGCTTGGTTCGACTTTCGCGCCTTGTGCGAAGGACCGCGCAGCCAGAACGACTACGTCAGCATTGCGCGCGAGTTCCAGAGCGTTATCGTCTCGGATGTGCCGATCTTCACGGGCGAAGGCAGCAGCGACGATGCGGCACGACGCTTCATCGCGCTGGTCGACGAGTTTTACGATCGGCGCGTCAAGCTCATCGTCTCGGCAGCGGCCGCGCCGACGCAGCTCTACCGCGGAGAGCGTCTCGCCTTCGAATTCGAGCGCACCGCGAGTCGCCTGATCGAAATGCAGAGCGAGGAGTACCTCGCGAGCGAACACCGCGCCTAATCAACGGCACCTGGAACGCGGCGCCTGAGCGCTGTGGAACCCTGCCGCGCTGTCAGTTCAAGGCGGACGAGGCCGGCACATGAGAGGCCGCCTCGCCAAACAATTCCGCCGTGTCCACCGCATCGAAGCGCCACGGCTTGTGGCAGAACTCGCAGGTGACGGTGACCGCGCCCTGTTCGCGAATGATTGAATCGACCTCCGCCGCCCCCAACGAACGTAGCACAGCCGACACGCGATCCCGATCGCAGCGGCAGCGAAATTCAACGGCTTGTGCCGCGAACAGCCGCAGATCAAGACCGGTGAAAGTACGACGCATCAACTCTTCGGACGGTCGGGCGAGCAACTCGTCTGCGGCGAGTGAATCGAGCGCTGCGCCGGCTGCCGCGTAGGTATCCCATGCGAGCGTCTCGCGTGCCGACTCAGCCGCCGCCGCATCGGCTGAGGCTCCGCCGCTCTGCGCGCCACCCGCCTGCGGCATACGCTGCACCAACACGCCGGCGGCGCCGGCCGCATCGGCTGCAAGCGCAAGACGCGTCGGCAACTGCTCGGAGTTGGCAAAGTAATGTTCGAGCGAGGCCGCTAGCGAGACGCCATCGATAGGCACGACGCCCTGATAGCGGGCCGCGCGCTTGTCAGCCTCCACCGTCACGGCGATGGTCCCCTCGCCGGCCAGCGCGGCGAACGGCATCGTCGTCTCATCCATCGAGACCCGCGCGGCATCGAACCGCGCCACCGCACGCACCTTGAAATCGTGCGTGCACTGGGCGACGAGCAATCGAACAGCGCCATTGCCTTGCAGTTGCAAGGTCAACTCGCCTTCGAACTTCAGCGTCGAGGCGAGCAGCACGCTGGCAACCACGGCCTCGCCGAGCAGGGTGCGCACGGCGGGCGGGTAGTCAGCATGCTCGCGCAAGGAAAGCCAAGCGGGACCCAAACGCACGAACTCGCCGCGCACCGCCTGATGCTCGACGGCGAACCGGCAGACGCTGTCAGCCAATGTGAGATCAGCCGGCAAGCTTTTTCTTCAAAAGCTCGTTGAGCTGGGCGGGGTTGGCCTTGCCACCGGTGGCCTTCATCACCTGACCGACGAAGAAGCCGAACAGTTTGTCCTTGCCCGAGCGGTAATCGGCGAGCTGGCCCGGGTTGCGCGCCATGACTTCTTCGATCGCTTGCTCGATGGCCCCGGTATCGGTGATCTGCCGCAGCCCCTTCTGTTCGATGATGGCATCGGCCGATTCGCCGCTCGCCCACATGGCTTCGAAAACGTCCTTGGCGATCTTGCCGGAAATCGTCGCATCGGCGATGCGCCCGACAAGCGCCGCCAACCCCGCGGCATCGACCCGCGAGGCAGTGATCTCGAGACCATCCTTGTTAAGGAAGGCAGCCAGATCACCCATCACCCAGTTGGCGCACAACTTGGCGTCACCGCCGACTTGGCGAACCACGGCTTCGTAAAACGCAGCTAATTCGCGACTCGCGGTAAGCACACCCGCGTCGTACTCGGAGAGTCCGTACTCGCGCACGAAGCGCGCGGCTTTCTCGTCCGGCAACTCGGGGAGTGAGGCCCGCACACCGTCGATGAACGCAGCATCGAGGACCACCGGCAACAGATCAGGATCCGGAAAGTAGCGGTAATCGTTGGCTTCTTCCTTGGAGCGCATCGAACGCGTCTCGCCCTTGTCAGGATCGTAGAGACGGGTTTCCTGAACCACCTTGCCACCCGACTCGATCAACTCAATCTGCCGTTCGATCTCGTAGTTGATGGCTTTCTCGACGAAGCGAAACGAGTTGAGGTTTTTGATTTCGGCGCGGGTGCCAAATTTCTCCTGCCCCTTCGGCCTGACCGACACGTTGGCATCGCAACGGAACGAGCCTTCCTGCATGTTGCCGTCGCAGATATCGAGGTAGCGCACCAGCGTGTGGATCTTTTTCATGTACGCCACGGCTTCCTTGGCCGAGCGCAGATCGGGCTCGCTGACGATTTCGATGAGCGGCGTGCCGGCGCGGTTGAGATCGATGCCGCTCGCTCCTGGCAGACCCTCGTGCATGGACTTGCCCGCATCTTCTTCGAGATGCGCCCGCGTGATACCGATGCGCTTGCGGCCGCCGTCATCAAGCAGGATATCGAGCGAGCCCTCGGCGACGATGGGCAACTCGTACTGGCTGATCTGATAGCCCTTAGGCAAGTCCGGATAAAAATAATTTTTGCGCGCGAACACCGAGTGCGGCGCAATCCGCGCGCCGACGGCAAGCCCGAAGCGCACGGCCATGCGTACAGCCGCGCCATTCAGCACCGGCAGCACGCCGGGGTAGCCGAGATCGACGAGGTTCGCCTGCGTATTGGGCTCTGCGCCATACGCGGTGGAGGAGCCGGAGAAAATCTTTGAGCGCGTGGCGAGCTGCGCGTGGATTTCGAGGCCGATGACGGTTTCCCATTCCATGGCGGATCCCTCAGGCAAACGCCGCCGGCACGCGCAGGTGCCAGTCGGTTTCCATCTGGTAACGGTGCGCCGCGTTGAGCATGCGCGCCTCGGAAAAATGCGGCCCGATCAGCTGCAAGCCCACCGGCAAGCCGCCGACGAAGCCGCAGGGCAGCGACATGCCGGGCAGACCTGCGAGGTTGGCGCCGATGGTGTAGATGTCGTTCAGATACATCGTGATCGGGTCATCGCACTTGTCGCCGATGCGAAACGCCGGGGTCGGCGACGTCGGCCCGAGCAGCAGATCGCACTCGCCAAATGCGCGGGCGAAATCGGCGCTGATCAGCTGACGCACGCGCTGCGCCTTGAGGTAGTAGGCGTCGTAGTAGCCGGCTGAAAGCACGTACGTACCGGTCATGATGCGGCGCTTGACCTCGGCACCGAAGCCCTCGCCGCGCGAGCGACTATAGAGATCGTTGAGATTCTTCGGCGACTCGCAACGGTGACCAAAGCGCACACCATCGAAGCGCGCGAGGTTCGATGAGCACTCGGCGGGCGCCACCACGTAGTAGGTGGGCACCGACAGCGGCAGGTTCGGACAGCTGACCTCACGAACTTTGGCGCCTTGCTTTTCGAGCACGGCAATAGCTTCGCGAATACGTGCGCCGCACTCCGCGTCGAGCCCGTCGTCGAAAAATTCCTTGACGAGCCCGATGGTCAAACCCTCGAGCGAGGCGGTCAGCGTAGCGGTGTAATCGGGCACCGGTGAGTCGACACTGGTCGAATCACGCGGATCGAATCCGGACATCGGCCCGAGCAGCAAGGCGGCGTCTTCGGCACTCACCGTGATCAGGCCGCCCTGATCGAGGCTCGAAGCGAAGGCGATCATGCCGTATCGACTGACCCGACCGTAGGTGGGCTTGATGCCGGTGACGCCGCATAGCGCTGCCGGCTGGCGGATCGAACCGCCGGTGTCGGTGGCCGTTGCCGCCGGGGCGATACGCGCAGCGACCGCCGCAGCCGAACCGCCCGACGAACCGCCCGGCACTCGCGCCGTGTCCCAGGGGTTGCGGACGGGCCCGAAGTAGCTCGTCTCGTTGGAGGAGCCCATGGCGAATTCGTCCATGTTGAGCTTGCCGAGCATCACCGTGCCCGCCTGCCGCAACCCAGCGACGACCGTGGCGTCGTAGGGTGAGACGAAATTAGCCAACATCTTTGAACCGCAAGTGGTGAGCACGCCTTCGGTGCAGAAAATATCCTTGTGCGCGAGGGGCACACCGGTGAGCGGACCACCGCGCCCCGCGGCCCGGTCTGCATCCGCGCGGGCGGCGGCGGCGAGCGCCGCCTCACCCGTGACGGTGATGAAGGCATTGAGCTCGGGCTGGGCGGCGGCCACACGTGCAAGGTAGGCACGGGTGAGCTCGACACTCGAAAATTGCTTGGCGGCGAGACCGCGAACGAGCTCAGCGACTGTGGCGGCCGGGGCGGCGGGCAGGCTCATTCGATCACCTTGGGCACGACATACAAGCCTGCTTCGACCTGCGGCGCATTACGCTGATAGAGCTCCCGGTGGTCGCTCTCGGCGACCTCGTCGGGCCGAAGCCTTTGAGCGAGCCCGGGTAGCGGGTGGGCCATGGGCGAGATACCCGCCGTGGGCGCCCGGTCGAGTTCGCCGACGAAGGCGAAGATGCGGGACAGCGAGTCCACGTAGACCGGGATTTCGGTCTCGGTGAGCTCGAGGCGCGCAAGGCGCGCAATGTTTTCGATGTCGGCACGGTTGAGGCTCATGGAGCGACCCCGGGTAGGCGTGACGTAAGGGGATTCCCGGCCAAAACCGGGGCCGGAATCATACCATCGTTGCCTTGTGGAAGGTCGCGCGGGTTGTTAAATTGCCGGGCCTTTTCCCCCGCTTCCCAAGGCTGGTCCGGCTCCGATGTTCAAACGCTTGCGCGGCTACTTCTCCAGCGATCTGTCGATCGATCTGGGTACGGCCAACACCCTCATCTACGTGCGCGATCGTGGCATCGTGCTCAACGAACCCTCCGTCGTCGCCGTGCAGGATGATTTCAGTCGCGGCGGCAAGGTCATCGTCGCGGTCGGCGCGGACGCCAAGAACATGCTTGGCCGCACGCCCGGCAACATCACCGCAGTGCGCCCCATGAAAGACGGCGTGATCGCGGATTTCACCTACACCGAGAAGATGCTGCAGTACTTCATCGGCAAGGTGCACGACAACCGCTTGCTCAAGCCCTCGCCCCGCGTACTCGTCTGCGTGCCGGTGGGCTCGACGCAGGTCGAACGACGCGCCATCCGCGAATCGGCCGAAGGCGCGGGCGCCCGTACCGTGGCGATCGTCAGCGAGCCGATGGCTGCCGCCGTGGGCGCGGGTCTCCCGGTACAGGAAGCGCGCGGCTCGATGGTGCTCGACATCGGTGGCGGCACCTCGGAAGTCGCGGTGATTTCTTTGAATGGCATCGTGTACGCACAGTCCGCTCGGATCGGCGGCGATCGCTTCGATGAAGCGATCATGAACTACGTGCGTCGCAACTACGGCATCCTCATCGGCGAAACCACGGCGGAGCGTATCAAGATCGAAATCGGCACCGCCTATCCTGGACAGGTGGTACGCGAGATCTCGGTCAAGGGGCGCAACCTCTCGGAAGGTGTGCCACGCGCGTTTACGCTCAACAGCAATGAAATCCTCGAGGCGCTGCAGGAACCGCTGCAGGGCATCGTCGGCGCGGTGAAACAAGCACTCGAACAGACGCCGCCTGAACTGGGCTCGGACGTGGCCGATCGCGGCATCGTCATCACGGGCGGCGGCGCGCTGCTGCGCGACATCGATAAGTTGATCACCGAGGAGACGGGCGTGCCTGTCGTCATCGCCGAAGACCCGCTTACTTGCGTGGCGCGCGGCGGTGGTCGCATCCTCGAATTGATGGACGAGCTCGGACCCGGCAACTTCGGGCTTGAATAGCGCCGCCGCCAGCCGCAACCTTCCGAAGCGCGGCTACCCGGCGGGGCTGCGTTTTTCCGTCTACGCCGTTCTAGCGCTTGCACTCATGTGGGCCGACCAGCGCGTCGGCTGGCTCGAAACTCTGCGCTATGGCCTGCAGGCCTTGGCCTATCCCTTGCAGATTGCTTTGAACTCGCCCGCAGCCGCTTGGCAATGGACGCGCGATACGTTCGAGTCGCGTGCGGCGCTGCAAACCGAAAACCGCGCCCTTCGCGAACAGATCCGCGCGCTGCAACGCGATGCGCTGCGCCGGGCCGATCTGGAACGCGAAAACGATGAACTGCGCTCGCTGCGCGCCGCCGCGGGCGACGTCGCCGAGAAGTGGCTCCCGGGCCGAATCATCGGCGAAGAGGCCAACCGCTTGCGGCATCGCCTGACCATCGACCGCGGTGCGCGTCATGGCGTGACGCTCAAACAAACGGTCATCGCCGGCAGCGGTCTTATTGGCCAGACGTTGCGTGTCGGTCCGTGGAGCAGCGAGGTGATCACGCTCGCCGACCCCGAGCATGCCGTGCCCGTGCAGATCGCCCGCACCGGCGTGCGCACGCTCGCCGTCGGCAGCGGCCGGCCGGGCGTCCTGACACTACCGTTCCTGCCACTGCAGACGGACGTGCGCCCCGGGGATCGGCTGCTGACTTCCGGCCTCGGCGGCACTTTTCCGGCGGGTTATCCCGTCGCCACCGTGCTGACCGTGCGTCGCGACGGCGCCTCGCCGCTCGCCCAAGTCGAAGCCGTAACCGCGGCGCAAGTCGATCGTGATCGAACCGTCGCCTTTCTTTGGTTCCGCGCACAACATCCCGCCGCACCGGCGGGGTCTCCGCCACCCGCGCCTGCGGGGTCTACCCCATGAGAGCTGTAGAAACGCGCTGGCGCACGTTGTGGACCACGGCCATCGCCTTCATTCTGCAGGTGATTCCGCTGCCGATGTGGCTGGCGGCTGTGCGGCCGCCATTTGCTGTGCTCGTTTTGCTCGCCTGGTCAATGGTCGTACCGCAACTCGGTGGCGTGGGCCTCGGTTTCGCACTCGGGCTCGCCCTCGATGTCTGGCGCGGCGCGGTGCTCGGTCAATACGCGCTCGCCACAGCGCTCATCACCTACATCGCGATCCGGCAGCACCTGATCGTCCGCAACAAGCCCGTGTTCGAGCAGACACTGTTCGTGGCTGGCTTGCTGCTGTTGTGGGAAGTCGTGGTCTGGGGCATCGACGGTTGGACCGGGCACGCGACGGGCGGCTGGACACGTTGGTTACCGGTGCTCACGGGTGCACTACTGTGGCCCGTGGCGAGCACGCTGTTTGCCGTTGATGGTCGCAGCCGCCGCTCCGCCCCATGAGCCTGCGCGGCATCATCAAGGATTTCTGGCGGGAACAGCGACTGTTCGAGCAGCGTGCGATCGCTGCGGTGGTGATCATCGCGACACTGGCATTGCTGCTCGTGGGTCGTCTGGTGTGGCTGCAAGTGGTGCGCTACGACTACTACACCGACTTGTCGCAGGGCAATCGCGTGCGTATCGAACCGCTGCCTGCGCCGCGCGGCATCATCTACGACCGCCAAGGGTTGATCCTCGCGGAGAATCAGCCCGCCTACCAGCTCGAACTCGTTCCCGAGCAAGTCCCTGATCTCGACGCCACACTGCAGGGTCTCGTCCGAATAGGTCTGCTCGATACGGACGACGTGGACGATGCGAAGCGCACAGTACGCTCGCGGCGACCGTTTGACAGCGTACCCATCCGGCTGCATTTATCGGAGTCGGACATGGCCGCCTTCGGTGTGAATCGCTTCGAATTTCCGGGCGTCGACATCCGCACCCGACTCGCTCGCTCCTACCCCCATGGCGAGACGGCCGTGCACGCCCTCGGTTACGTCGGCACCATTTCGGCGGCTGATCTCGCCCGCATCGATCGCGAGGCGTACGCCGGCACCTCGACCATCGGTAAGGTGGGCATCGAGGCGGCGTTCGAGGCCCCGCTGCGTGGTCGCAACGGCAGTCGGGAAATCATGGTCAACGCCCGCGGTCGCTCCGTCGAAAAACTTGGCACGCTGCAGCCAGCGCTACAGACTCGACCCGGCGAGCCCGGTACGGACCTCTTTCTGACACTCGATCTCGAGGTGCAGCGCGTCGCGGAGCAAGCTGTGCGCGACCAGCGCGCCGCAATCGTCGCGCTAGACCCGAACAACGGCGATGTCATTGCCCTCGTCAGTCGGCCCGGGTTCGATCCGAATTTATTTGCCCGCGGCCTGACGCGAGCCGAGTACGCCGCGCTCAACGACAACCCGGATCGACCGCTGTTCAATCGAGCGCTGCGCGGCACCTATCCGCCGGGTTCAACCATCAAACCGGTGGTGGCTCTGGCCGGTCTCACGCATGGCATTGTCGAACCCAACAAGCCGTTTTTTTGCGTCGGCTACTTTTCGCTGCCCGGCAGCTCACACCGCTTTCGGGACTGGCGGCCGAAAGGCCATGGCGCCGTCGATCTGCGCTCGGCCATCTCGCAATCCTGCGACCCCTATTTCTATTCTTTGTCGAACCAGCTCGGCGTACGACGGTTGAATGAATTCCTCGGTCAGTTCGGACTCGGCAAACCCACCGGCATCGACATAGGCGGCGAAAAGAGTGGCGTGCTGCCCTCGCCGGAATGGAAAAAAACCGCATTCAAACAGCGCAGCGCCCAGGTCTGGTTCCCAGGTGAAACGGTGATCTTCGGCATCGGCCAGGGCTACATGACGAGCACGCCGGTGCAGCTCGCGCATATGGCCGCCATCCTCGCGACCCGCGGGAAGAACTTCGAACCGCGCCTGGTGCGGGCCCTGCGCGACCCACGCACGCAACGCATGACCGAACTGCCGCCCACACCGCTGCCCCCGCTGCAAGCGGCAACCGCCGAGCACTGGGATCTGATCATCGATGGCATGCGCGCCGTGATGGAAGGCGGCACCGCCACACGTTCGGCGGCCGGCGCGCCGTACAGCATCGCCGGCAAGACGGGCACGGCCCAAGTATTCAGCGTCGCCCAGAACGCACGCTATAACGAAAGCGCGATCGCCGAGCGATTACGCGATCACGCCTGGTTCATCGCCTTCGCGCCGATCGAGGCGCCGCGCATTGCCATCGCGGTGCTGGTGGAAAATGGCCGCAGTGGCAGCGGTACCGCCGCACCCATTGCCCGCGCGGTGATGGATGCTTACTTGTTGCGAAAATTCCCGCCTGCCGATGCCGCGGCTCCAGCGGGCGATGTTTCGGGGGAATGATGCTGCGCGAGGAAGTCGATAGCACCGCACGCAGAACGTTGACGCAGACGGCTCGCGTACTCGGCGCACTGCGCCTCGATGGCCCCTTGCTCATCGGTCTCGCACTGATCGCGGCCTATGGTCAGTTCGTGCTCTACAGCGCATCGGGTGGCGATTGGGGCGCTGTGCTGCGCGGCAGCGTGCGTCTCGGGCTCGGCGTGTTGCTGATGCTGATCTTCGCTCAGCTCAAGCCGGGTGTGTTGCGTCGCCTGTCGCCGTGGTTATACGCGCTCGGGCTGCTACTGCTCATCATCGTTGATGCTGTGGGCTACATCGGCAAAGGGGCGCAGCGGTGGCTTGATCTCGGCTTCATGCGTTTCCAGCCATCGGAGTTGATGAAGCTCGCCGTACCGATGACCTGCGCCTGGCTGCTACGCGAGCGCGCGCTGCCGCCCGACGGCCGCACCCTGCTGTCGCTCGCCGCCATCATCCTCGTACCCACCGCCCTGACCATCATCCAGCCGGATCTCGGCACGGGCTTGCTGATCCTGATGGCCGGCGGCATCGTGGTACTGCTCGCAGGCCTGTCGGTGCGCATCATCGTCGGCCTCGGTATCGGCGCGATCCTCAGCGCCTGGGTCGGCTGGTACTTCCTGCACGACTACCAGCGGCAGCGCGTGCTGACCTTCATCGATCCACAGACCGATCCGCTCGGCTCGGGCTACCACATCATCCAATCGACGATCGCCATCGGTTCGGGCGGTATCTTCGGCAAGGGTTATCTGCGTGGCACGCAGGGTCAGCTCGAGTTCCTGCCCGAGCGTAGTACCGACTTCGTGTTCGCTGTCATCGGCGAGGAGCTTGGGCTGCTTGGCGCTCTGCTACTGATTGGTTTGTATGTATTCGTGGTAATGCGTGCGCTATTTCTTGCCTCGCAGATGCGCGACACCTTCGCTCGACTGCTCTCCGGTTGTCTGGCCTCCATTTTCTTTGTCTACGTCTTCATCAATGCCGGCATGGTCAGCGGCCTGTTGCCCGTGGTCGGCGTACCGTTGCCGCTCGTCAGTTATGGCGGCACATCGATGGTGACCCTGCTGGCCGGCTTCGGTATGCTCATGTCGCTCTATGCGAACCGGAAACTTGCTGCGTGACCGCAGCCTCACACTGCTGATCCTCTGCGCAACGATCGGTGGCTGCGTCACCCCGCCGCCGCAGGACTCAGCGCCCCCCCAGCCTGTCGTCGTTCCAGCTCCGCCACCGGTCGTCGAGCCCGCGCCACCCGTCCCACCCCCCGCGACACCGCAGCCCTTTGATCTGCAGCGCGACGACATTCGCGCCTTTGTCGAGGAAGTCGCAGCGCGTCATTCGATTCCGCCGGAGGAAATCCGCGCGCTGCTTGCACAAGGCATGTCGCAGCCGCGCATCCTGGCGGCCATCGCGCGTCCTGCCGAAAGCGTGCTGAAGTGGTGGGAATACAGCGCGCGACTCGTTTCCCTCGAGCGCATCAACCGCGGCGTCGAGTTCGCCCGCGAAAATCGCGAACGACTCGATGCCGTGCACGCGGCGACCGGCGTCGAGCCGGCCTACATCGTGGCGATCATCGGCATCGAGACCAATTACGGCCGTAACAAAGGCTCTTGGCGCGTGCTCGATGCGCTGATGACGCTCGGCTTCGATTACCCGCCACGCAGTCGATTTTTCCGCTCGGAGCTCGAGCAGTTCCTGCTGCTCGTTCGCGAGGAGCGCCTCGATCCGCTGGCGACGCTTGGCTCCTACGCCGGGGCCATGGGGGCGCCGCAATTCATGCCTTCGAGCTATCGTCGCTATGCCGTCAACGGCGTACTCGACGGCGGACGTGACTCACGACGCGATTTATTCAACGACTGGGACGACGTGATCGGCAGTGTCGCAAACTACTTCACAGCGCACGGTTGGCAGCGCGATGCGCCCGCGGTACTCGAAGCCAATACGCCGCCTGAACTCATCGCAACGCTGGATCGGCGCAACCTCGAATTGAACGACACCCTGGAGGGATTGAGGAGAAAAGGTGTTGGCCTCGACTCCACGCTCCCACCCGACACCCCTGCCATGCTGATCCCAGCTGAACTCGCCGACCGGCCGAGTGCGCGCGTGGGACTGAAGAACTTCCAGGTCATCACCCGCTACAACCGCAGCATCCTGTACGCGATGGCGGTGAACGATCTGGCGGCAGCGATCCGGCAACAGACAGCAGCCGGGCCAGCGGCGTCGATGCCGTCACCCACACCACCGTAAATGCGTCGCGCCGCATCGATCCTGCTGCTATCGCTGCTCGTGCTGCAAGGCTGCACGCTGCTGCGAAGGGCGCCGGAGACACCGCAGCGGCCACCCTCGGGCGTGCCCAAACCGCCGCGCGATCTCGACTCGATTCCCGATGCGATTCCGCGGGCCGAGCCGCGCAGTCGTTATGGCAATCCGGAGACCTACGAAGTCTTCGGCAAGAAATACCGTGTGATGAAATCCGCTCGCGGCCATATCGAGCGGGGTCTGGCCTCGTGGTATGGGCCGGGGTTTCACGCCGAGCGCACCTCGAGCGGCGAACCCTACGATATGTACTCCATGACAGCCGCGCACAAGACGCTGCCGATCCCAAGCTACGTGCGCGTCACCCATCTGGGTAACGGTCGCTCGATCGTGGTGCGTGTCAATGATCGCGGACCCTTTGTCGGCAATCGCATCATCGATCTTTCGTACACGGCCGCCCACAAGCTCGGCATGGTGGGCACGGGGACCGCACCGGTGGAAATCCGTGTGCTGCAGCCAGGTGACACGCGCTCCGACCGCACCGCCGCCGCGGCGACTGCGGCGCCGCCGCTCGCACCGCCCGCAGTCGTTGTACCCCCACTCGTGGTGCCCCCAGTCGCAGCGCCGCTGATCGCAACGCCCAACGCAACGCTTAACGCCGCCGTCGAGACGCCGAGCCTCGGCATCAGTTCGCGTTTTCTACAAACCGGTTCGTTCGGTTCACGCGCTAACGCCGAGACAATGACGCGTCGGCTGGCGCAGTCGGGCATCCGCAATGCCGTCATCCGTGAGGCGCGCATCGGTGAGCGCGTGGTGTACCGCGTGCAAATCGGCCCGCTCGACAACGCCGTCGAGGCGGACGACATGGTTGAGCGACTGCGACTGCTGGGAGTGCCGGACGCCCGTCCGGCGCACGAGTGAGGCGGGTACAATAGAGCGTGGTGTAGGTCCCAACTTGATCTCGCGGAGACTATTTTGAGCCGGATGTTCACTCGCCCTCTCTGTGTCGCCCTATCCTGTCTTGCGCTGTTGTCCGGCGCCGCGTTCGCCGCGACCCCTGCGGCAACGCCCATTCCGCCACCGCCCGAGGTGGCGGGGCGCTCCTATGTATTAATCGACCATGCCACAGGCCGAGTACTTGCCGAGCGCAACGCCGATCAACGCGTGGAGCCGGCGAGCATCACCAAGCTCATGACCGCATATGTCGCGTTTCGGGCCTTGGCCGAGGGGCGCTTGAAACTCAACGATCGGATCGCAATCAGCGAGCGCGCCTGGCGCTCGGAAGGTTCGCGGACCTTTCTCAACGTCGGCGATCAGGTGCCGGCCGAAGTCCTCTTGCAGGGCATGATCGTGCAGTCAGGTAACGACGCCGCCGTGGCCATCGCCGAGCGGCTGGCCGGGTCGGAAGCCACCTTCGCACAGTTGATGACCGAGCAAGCCAAGCAGCTCGGCATGAAGAATTCGAGCTTCGCCAACGCCACCGGCTTACCGGATCCCGCTCTCTACACCACGGCTCGCGACATCGCCATTCTCTCGCGCGCCATGATTCGCGAATTTCCGCAGTACTACCGGTGGTATTCGCAGCGCGAGTTCGTTTGGAACAACATCCGCCAAGGCAATCGCAACGGTCTGCTCTACCGCGACCCCACCGTCGATGGCATCAAGACCGGCCACACCGATTCGGCCGGCTACTGCCTCGCGAGTTCCGCGGAGCGCAATGGCACGCGCATGATTGCGACGATTTTCGGCACGGAGTCGCCGAAGGCGCGTGAAGACGCGAGCGCAGCACTGCTCAATTACGGGTTCGCTTTTTACGAAACCGTCACGCTGCGCAAAGCCGGCGAGATGGTCTTGCGACCGCGCCTCTACAAGAGCACCGAGCAGGACATCGCGGTGGCACCGCAGATCAATGTCAGCGCCACGATCGCGCGCGGCGGCCTCTCGCGCCTGCGCACGACCACGCGCCTCGATGAGCCGCTGATCGCGCCGCTCAAGGCGGGTCAGCGGGTCGGTGAAATGCAGGTCCTCGACGGCAAGACGGTCATTCGTCGCATACCGCTCGTCGTCACTACCGAGGCGCCGATGGGCGGCGTCTGGCCGAGATTCCGCGACACCATTGCACTCTGGTTCAGGTAATCACCATGGCCGAACCTTTGCCCATTTGTTATCTCAACGGCGAGTGGCCGGCGTTGCGCGAGGCGCGCATCTCGCCGCTCGATCGTAGCTTCCTCTTCGGCGACGGCGTCTACGAGGTAGTACCGGTATTCGAGGGCAGACCGTTCCGCTTCACCGAACATTTCGATCGCCTGCAGCGCAGCCTCGCGGCATTGCAGATTCGCGACCCGCACAGCCGAGATGCGTGGCGAGAACTGGTGCGCGAACTGATGCAGCGCAACGGAGGCGGCGACATGTACGTTTACGTGCAGGTCTCGCGTGGTGCCGAATACGGCCGTAATCACGCACCCTATCCCGACGTGCCGCCGACCGTATTCGCCTTTTGTGCGCCACTGCCCAAACCTTCCGCCACGCAGTTGCAGCAGGGGCTGCAATGCGTGACCGCGCCCGACATCCGATGGGCACGCTGCGACATCAAGTCCGTCGCTCTGCTTGGCAACGTGATGCAACGGCAGTTGAGTGCGCAGATCGGTGCCCACGAGACCATCCTGCTCAAGGACGGCCAGATGATGGAAGCGAGCGCCTCGACCGTACATGTGGTGCTGGGGGGCGTGATCATCTCCCCGCCGAACTCGAACGAGATCCTGCCGGGCACCACGCGCACGGTCGTCGAGGAGCTGGCCGACCGGATCGGTGTGCCGCGCGAGACGCGATCGGTCAGCGAAGCGGAACTGCGTGCTGCGGATGAGGTGTGGCTGGCCTCGGCGACACGCAACGTTTCACCCGTGACGCGCATCGACGGCGCTCCCGTCGGCGATGGTCGACCAGGGCCGGTGTGGCAAAAAATGTGGGCGGCGTTCCAGCAGCTGCAAGCTGAGCTGCGCGATCAAGCTTGGTGATGGCCTCAGACACGGACAACGGCGGTGGCGACAACGGCGAGAGCCCGTTGCGCTTTCCGACTGACTATCCCATCAAGGTGGTCGGCCGCAGCGAGCGTAGTTTTCGTGCTCGCATCGATGCCGTGGTGCTGCAACACTGCCCGGATCTGGCCGCCGAGCGTATCGCCGAGCGCGCGAGCGGGGCCGGCAACTTCCTGTCGATCACCTACACCATCGTGGCCGAGAGTCGCGAACATGTGACCACGCTCGTCGGTGCGCTGGTCGCGACCGAAGGCGTGATGATGGTGATCTAGCGCCCGATCAGCGACAGGAACTCGCGCCGCGTATCGGCATTGGTCTTGATCGAACCACGCAGCGCCGAGGTCACCGTGGCCGTGCCGGTGTGGCGAACGCCTCGCGACTCCATGCACATGTGCCGGCACTCGATGACCACCGCAACGCCCAGCGCCTGCAAGTTACTGTGCAGAGCATCGGCGATCTGGTTGGTCAGGCGCTCTTGCACCTGCAGCCGGCGAGCATAGATCTCGACGAGCCGCGATATTTTCGACAAGCCTAGAATGCGTTTGTCAGGCACGTAGCCGACGTAGGCTTTGCCGAAGAACGGCGCGAGGTGGTGCTCGCACAACGAGTACACCGGAATGTCGCGCACGATGACCATCTCGTCGACACTCTGGGCGCCATCCTCGAACGACTTGAGGATTTCCTCGGGCTTCTCGCGATAGCCGCGGGTGTATTCCTCCCAAGCCTTGAGAAAGCGCGCGGGCGTCTCAAGCAGGCCTTCACGATCGGGGTCTTCGCCAATGTAGGCCAGCAAGTCGCGGACCATGGCGGTTTCTTTGGCAGTGGGCTTAAGTTTCATAGACGTGTCTCGACAGCAGTGGTTGCAGTTCGGTCAGCACGTCTGCGGCCACACGCGACATCTCGGTGGGACCGCCCAAGGCAGCCAACTGAGTCATCGCGAGCCCCTCGTAACCGCAGGGGTTGATGCGCGCGAACGGTTCCAGATCCATGGCTACGTTCAACGCCACGCCATGATAACTCGCTCCGCGCCGCACCCGTATGCCGACACTCGCCAACTTGGCGCCCGAAACGTAAACACCCGGTGCCTTCGGCCGCGTAGCGGCCGATATGCCGTAACGCGCAACGCATCGAACGACAGCTTGCTCCAACGCAGTCACCAGATCACGCACGCCGAGCCCGGCTCGGCGCAGATCGATCAGCGGATACACCACGAGCTGCCCGGGGCCGTGATAGGTGACCTGTCCGCCACGATCGACGCGCACCACCGGAATGTCACCTGCAGCCAGGACGTGCGAAGGATCGGCATTCATACCGAGCGTAAAAACGGGTTCGTGTTCGAGCACCCAGATTTCATCGGCTGTCTGCGCATCGCGCAGGTCGGTGAAGCTCTGCATCGCCTGCCACGTAGGCAGGTATGCCACACGGCCGAGGTCAACGACGCGGGGTGGCAAGTTCGCTGAGGGCTGCATTGTCGAGGCCGGCGTTGTTGCCGGCGAGCGCCTGCTCGGCTCGATAGCTCGAGCGCACGAGCGGACCGGATACGCACTCGCGAAAACCGCGAGCGAGCGCCCAGTCGCGATAGCGATCGAATTGCTCGGGCGAGACGAAGCGCTCGACGGGCAGGTGGCGCGCCGTCGGCTGCAAATACTGCCCAAGCGTGAGCAGATCCACCTCGTGCGCGCGCAGATCGTCCATGGTCTGCGCGATCTCCGCATCCGTCTCGCCGAGGCCGAGCATCAGACTCGACTTGGTGAGCACCTCGGGGCGGTGCTGCTTGGCATGCCGCAACACGCTCAAGGTGCGTGCATAACCGGCGCGTGCGTCGCGCACGGGGTGCGTCAGCCGTTCGACCGTTTCAACGTTCTGCGCAAATACCTCAAGTCCCGATTCGACCACGGTTTCGACGTCGCGCAGTACGCCCTGAAAGTCGGGCGTCAAGGCTTCGACAGCGGTCGCGGGCGATCGCGCCTTGATGGCACGTACTGCCGCCGCAAAGTGAGCCGCGCCGCCATCGGGCAGATCGTCGCGATTGACCGAAGTCAGCACCACATAGCGCAGACGCATGAGCTCAACGGTCTTAGCCGTGTTCTCCGGCTCTTCTGGGTCAAGCCAGCCGCGTGGATTGCCAGTATCTACCGCGCAGAAACGACAGGCACGCGTACAGACCTCGCCCATCAGCATGATCGTGGCGGTCCCGGCGTTCCAACACTCGCCGATATTGGGGCATTTGGCCTCTTCGCAAACCGTCGCCAAACGATGCTCGCGCACCGTACGCCGCACGGTCTCGTAGCCTGGTCCCACGGCGAGTGGTGCCTTCAGCCAACGCGGCTTGCCGCCAGGCACGCGCGCCGCGCCTTGCGAGGTGGCCTTGATGCCATCGCGAATCGCGCTGAATCCGTGCGCGGTGATGTACTTCTCGCCGCTGCGGGCGGGGCCGTCCGTGCTCATGATCCGGAAAGTGTACGCCGATGGCGCCCCTCAGCCCACCGCACCGGCGGCCAGGCGCTCGTCGAGATCGCGCAGCCGCTCCGGGGTGCCGATATCGAACCACAAACCTTGATACAGGCGACCGCGCAGCCGATGCGCAGCGGCTGCCCGCTGCAACCAGGGCAGCAGCGGGAAGCGCCCTGCCTCGCAGCCGGCGAAGAATTCGGGGCGATACACGCCAATCCCCGCGAAGGTGTAGCGCGGCGGGGCGTCGGCGGCCGCCAAGCGCAGGGGATCCGCCAGCACGTCGAGCGAGCCGGTCGCACCGGGCACCAACGCAAAATCGCCGCGCGGGTGCTGCGGTGGATTAGGGACCAAGATAAGGCTCGCCAGAGCCTCCTCATCAAGCAGTGGCGGGCGCGAAAAATCGAAGTCCGTCCAGATGTCCCCGTTGATCACGAGGAAAGGCTCGGGGCCGAGCAGCGGCAGCGCGCGCAGGATGCCACCACCCGACTCGAGCGCTTCGCTCTCGGCGCTGTAACGGATGGACAGCCCATATCGATGGCCATCACCCAGCGTCGCAGGAATCTGCTCACCGAGCCACGCGTGGTTGATCACCACCTCGCGGAATCCCGCCCGAGCCAGCGCCGTCAGATGCCACTCGATCAACAGCCTGCCCCCCGCTTCGAGCAGCGGCTTTGGACGCACGTCAGTGAGGGGTCGCATACGTTCGCCGCGACCCGCGGCCAGAATCATCACCTTCACGGACGACCCGCCAGCGCTCGTGCGTGGGCTGCGCCCAACTGCGGGGCCACCTCTCGCTGCAGCCACTCGCCGAGTGCCCCAAGCTCCGCGTAGCGACGAGTGCTGTCCTGCAAATACTCGACCGTCAGAGGCAAATCGGCGAGATAGCCGCTCTTGCCATCCCGCCACCACAGCCGCGCAAAGATGCCCAGAATCTTGATGTGACGCTGCACACTCACAAGATCGAACCAGCGCAGGAACTCGGTGTCGTTGGCGCCGGCGAGCGTTCGCGCACCTTGTGCGAGCAACGCCTGACGATGCGCAAGCACCCATGCCTCGACCCGCTCACGCGGCCAGCGGATGTAGCAATCCTTGAATATCGAGGCGAGGTCGTACCCCACGGGACCCGCGAGTGCGTCCTGAAAATCGATGATCCCGGGCCCTTGTGCCGGTAGCACCATCAGATTGCGCGAGTGGTAGTCGCGATGCACGAACACCTGTGGCTGCTGCAACGCCTCCTCAATGAGAAAGCGGAAGCTGGTCTCGAACAGCTCCGCTTCGGTATCGCTCACCGGCCGCTGCAAGTGACGCGCACAAAACCACTCCGGCATCAGCACGAGCTCGCGCCGCAACGCCGCTTCGTCATAGGGCGCCAGTTCATGCTGCAGCTCGCCGCCCCGCACCTGCAAGGTCGCCAAGGCGCCGAGCGCCTCACCGTACAAGGCATCGGCGCGCCCAGCATCCTGCAGCGCGCTCAAGTACGAGAGCGTGCCGAGATCCTCAAGCAGTACGAAACCGCGCTCGCGATCAACGGCATGCACCGCGGGCACATGTACGCCGGTTTGCGACAGCAGCGCACCCACGTGCAGGTACGGACCGATGTCCTCCTGCGCGGGCGGCGCGTCCATGACGATGAGTGAGGCGCCAGCGCGCAGACGCACGCGGAAATAGCGACGGAAACTCGCGTCGGCGGAAGCCACTTCGACGCTTTGCACGTCATGCGCAAGTTCGCGTGTAACCCAGTCGGTGAGTGCGGCTAGGCGCAGGTCGGTGGCAGACATGAACGGATTATAAGGGGCGGTGCATAATGGGCGCAGACCATGTCGCGTTACTTCGCACGCCTCTTCACCTTACTGCTGCTGGTGCTGCCGGCATGCGTGCTCGCGACCGACGACGGCGCGGCGCAGCCGATGCCCGCCCCGATACCCTTGCGCTGCCCGGCGCCGAGTCCCGTCGCCGGCATGCAGCGCGCGGATGGACTACCCGAGCTAGCTCTCGCGCGTGACCTGCCCGCAAGTCGCGACACCGAATCCCGATTGCCTGTAGAGATCAGCAGCGACAGTGCGCAGGTCAGTGCGCAAGGTGCCGCCGTATTGAGCGGCCGAGTGGAACTGCGCCAGGGCGAGCGTCGGCTCGAAGCCGAGGAAGTGAAGTATGACCCCTCATCGGGTCAGTTCAGTGTGAGCGGAACTTTGACCTACAAGGACAGCTCGATTACCGCGCGTGGCGGCACGGGTCGCTACGACGCCACGACGGGCGCGAGTCTCGAGGAGGCGGAGTTTGATCTGCCGGAGCGTCCGGCGCGCGGCGCGGCCGCTCGCATGCAGATCGGCACCGACGGACGGGTGAGACTGTCAGAGGTCTGGTTCAGCACCTGCCCCGAGGCTTCACCCGATTGGCGCATCCGCGCGCGCAGCATCGAGCTCGACACTCGCACGCGCAATGGCACAGGTCGCAACGCGGCAGTGGAATTTCTCGGTGTGCCGATCCTGTACCTGCCGTACATTTCTTTTCCGCTCGGCGAGCAGCGCAAAAGCGGCTTTCTGATACCCGATATCGGCTTCAGCTCGCGCAGCGGCCTGGAACTCGCCATTCCTTACTACTTCAATCTCGCACCGAATTACGATCTATTGCTGCGTCCGCGCTTTTACGAAAAGCGCGGAGTCGATGCCGGTGCGACGTTCCGCTATCTGACCGCGGCTCATCGTGGCGAGATCCGCGCCAATCTGCTGCCTGGCGACCAGGTGCGCGATACCGACCGGCATTGGCTGCGACTGCGACATCGGACCGAGTTGCCGGCGGGTTGGCGGCTCGATCTCGATGCCACCGATGTCAGCGACGCCGAGTATTTCGAAGATTTCGCAGCGGGTGCCGACGGTACCAGTACCGCCTTTCTGCAACGGGTGGCGCGGCTCAGTTATCGTGACGAGCACTGGCGCGTACGCGGCGAGGTACAGCAGTTTCAGACCATCGATCGGGCCCTGCAGCCGATCGATCGACCGTATGCCCAGTTGCCGCGGCTCGCCGTGCGCGGCGAAGGTCAGCGTGACGCTGGCTTACCGCTGCGTTACTCGCTCGATGCGGAAGTGGTGAATTTCGACCGCGACACCGGAGTCACCGGTTGGCGCGCCGATGCCAGCTCGCGGATCGCGCTCGATGTAGGCAGTTCCGCGTATTACCTGCGCCCCGCTGCCGGAGTGCGCTACACGCGCTACGCGCTGGATAATGTCCCCTCGAGTGCCTCGAGCTCGCCGACCCGCTCGTTGCCGTTCGCCGCCATCGATGCGGGCTTGCTGCTCGAGAGGCCGGCGGTGAGCGGGCGGGCGCCGCGCATCACGCTCGAGCCGCGCCTGTTGTATCTCTGGACTCCGTATCGCGAGCAGGATGCTCTGCCGGTGTTCGATACACGCGTGCCGGATCTGAATTTCGTGCAGCTTTTTCGCGGTGAGCGTTACGTCGGTGCAGACCGCGTCTCCGATGCGAACCAAGTGAGTCTCGGCGTGACCTCACGGTTTTACGACGGCGCAAGCGGTCGCCAATTACTCGCCGCCACGATCGGCCAGACCCTGCACCTCGAGGCACCGCGAGTGCGTCTGCCCAACGAGCCGCGCAGCGGGTCAAAGTCGGATCTGGTGGCACAACTCGCCGTGACGCGCTGGCAGAACTTCAACGTCAACCTCGGCGTGCAATGGAATCCGCAGCAATCGCGCACCGAGCGCCGACAGCTGCGCATTCAGTATCGACCGCAGGGAGACCGGGCCATCAACCTGGCCTACCGGTTTCAGGACCAGCGGCTGGAGCAGACCGAACTGTCAGGTGCCTGGCCCCTATCGCGGCGCTGGAGCGCCTTCGGTCGCTTGGTCTATGACCAGCAGGAACGCAGCACCCTGGAGCAGTTCGGTGGCATCGAGTACGGAGCCTGCTGCTGGCGCTTGCGGGTCGTCGGGCGGCGTTTCGTTTCCAGTCGTACCGGCGAGCGCGACAGCGGGATCTACCTGCAACTGGAACTGAATGGTCTCGCCAGTGTCGGAAGTTCGGCCGACACTTTCCTCGAGGAGGCAATTCGGGGATACTCGGCGGCCGGCGTAAGCCGCTGACTTGCAACATTTTTCAGGGTTCCCGCATGATCTCCACTCGACCCCGCGCCGTGACCACGCTCGTGCTGCTCGCGCTGCTGACAGGCACCGCAGGGCCCGAGGCGAGCGCACAGAACCGTTCGCTCTCCGATCGAGGCGTGATGCTCGATCGCGTTGCGGCGGTGGTCAACGAAGGCGTCGTGCTGCGCAGTGAGGTCGACGAGCAGGTGGCACTCGTCACCGAGCGCTTGAAGACGCAGGGTCTCGAGATGCCGCCGGAGGCGGTGCTGCGGCAACAAGTGCTCGAGAGGCTGGTGCTGCAGGAGATCCAGATGCAGCGGGCGCAGCGCGCCGGCATCCGCATCAACGACGAGAATCTCAACCAGGCACTCGGCGAAGTCGCGCAGCGCAACGGCATCCCGCTCGCGCAACTGCCGCAGGCCCTCGCCCAGCAGGGCCTCGACTATGCAAGCTACCGCGAGAGCGTCCGTCGTGAGATGACACTGCAGGTGCTGCAGCAGCGCGATGTCATCCAGCGCATCAACGTCAGCCCGCGTGAACTCGACCAATTCCTCGAGAAGCAGAAAACCCGCCCCTCGGAGCTCAACGAGTACAACCTCTCGCACATCCTGATCGCCGTGCCGCAGGATGCGACACCGCAACAACTCGACGACGCCTCGCGACGGGCGACGGATGTCGGTCGGCGCGCGCGCAGCGGCGAGGACTTCGCCAAGCTCGCCGTCGCCTACTCCAACAGTCAAACCGCCCTCGAAGGCGGTGCGCTCGGCTGGCGCAAGGGCCCCGAAATCCCGACCGTGCTCGCCGATCTCGTGGTGGGACTGAAGCCCGGCGAGGTCAGCGAACCGCTGCGTACGCCCTCGGGCTATCACATCGTGCGTCTCAACGAAGTGCGCGGCAACGACCAGCAAGTCGTAATCCGCCAAACCCGCGCGCGGCACATTTTGCTCAAGCCGACCGAAATCCAAGATGACGCCACTGTGCGCCAGCGCCTGCTCGATGCACGCGAGCGCATCCTCAAGGGCGAGGACTTCGCCGTGCTTGCCAAGACACTCTCGGAAGACCCGGGCTCTGCCGCCGAAGGCGGCGATCTCGGCTGGAGCGCTCCCGGCAATTTCGTGCCCGAATTCGATCGCATGCTCGAGAGCTTGACCGAGAACGAAATCAGTCAGCCGTTCCGCACGCAGTTCGGCTGGCACATCGTGCAATTGCTCGGCCGGCGCGAGTACGACAATACCGACGAACTGCGTCGTCAGCGCGCCTTCCTGCAACTGCGCGAAAGCAAGGCGGACGAGGAAACAGAGCTCTGGCTGCGCCGTCTGCGTGACGAGGCGTATGTCGACATCAAGAGCTGAGCGACCGCGGCTCGTCATCACCTCAGGCGAACCTGCCGGCATCGGGCCGGAGTTGTGCGCACAACTGCTGGCCGAGGCGCCCCCCGATTGCGAACTGTGCATCCTCGGCGATAGACCGCTGCTGCACGAGCGCGCATCGCTCGCCGGTGTTGCGCCGCTGCCCGATGAGCTGATCGAACATGTGCCGCTGGCAGTGCCCTCGGTGCCGGGTTCTCTGGATGTACGCAACGCCTCCTACGTGCTGACCCTGCTCGATCGAGCGCTCGAGGGCGTCCGCAATGGCCACTTCGATGCCATGGTCACGGCGCCCGTGCAGAAGTCGGTGATCGCGCAGTCGGGCGTGCCCTTCTCCGGACACACCGAGTATCTCGCTGAGCGCTGCGAGACGCCGCTGCCGGTGATGCTTTTGACCTCGGGGACGCTGCGCGTGGCGCTCGCCACCACCCACCTGCCGCTACGGCGCGTGCCCGATGCGATCAATGAAACCGCATTGCTACGAGTTTTGCGCATCATGCACGCCGACCTGCGTCGCTGGTGGCAGATCGATGCACCGCGTATCGCCGTATGCGGGCTCAATCCGCATGCGGGCGAAAACGGCCTGCTCGGCGAGGAGGATCAACTCGTGATCGCTCCGGCCATTGCTGCGGCGCGGCGCGAGGGGATCGACGCCCAAGGACCGCTGCCTGCCGATACCGCTTTCGTGCCGCGCGAGATGGCACGCTTCGATGCTTACCTTGCGATGTACCACGATCAAGGTTTACCGGTACTCAAACATGCCGCCTTCGGCCATGCGGTCAACGTCACCCTTGGATTACCGATCATTCGCACCTCGGTCGATCACGGCACGGCGCTGACCCTCGCGGGCACCGGTAAAGCCGATGTCGGCAGTTTGCGCGCCGCAGTGGATCTCGCCCGCAGTCTCGCCTTGCGATCGGGCGGCTGAGCCGCGTGGTCTTCGCCCGCAAACGCTTTGGCCAAAACTTCCTGCACGATGAGGGGGTCATCGAACAGATCATCAGTGCGATCGGCCCATCGACGCAGGATGCGCTGGTCGAGATCGGGCCCGGCCACGGCGCGCTGACCGAGCCGCTGCTTGAGCGCGCGGGTCGGCTCGATGCCATCGAGATCGATCGAGATCTCGCGGCCACTCTGCAAGAGCGCTTTGCCGGGCGGGGTCTGACGCTGCACGTGGCCGATGCTCTGCGCTTCGATTTTGCGGCGCTGGCGGCGCAGCGCGGACGCAAACTGCGTGTGGTGGGCAACCTGCCCTACAACGTGTCGACACCGCTGCTGTTTCATCTACTCGATGCACATGGCTCGATCGAGGATCTACACATCATGCTGCAGCGCGAGGTGATTGCGCGGATCTGCGCGGCACCGGACAGCGACGATTACGGACGACTGACCGTCATGCTCGCCCCGTGGGTCGTGGCCGAGGCGCTGTTCGAGGTGGGTCCAGGAGCGTTTCGACCGGCGCCAAAAGTCTGGTCCGCCGTGGCGCGCCTCACCGTACGCGATGCGCCGGCGTTCCCGGTCGATGCGCGCTTCGCGCGTGTGGTCGCGGCCGCGTTCTCGCAGCGTCGCAAGACGCTGCGCAACGGACTACGCGCCCTGCTCGATGCGGCCGCCATCGAACGCTGTGGCGTCGATCCCGCCGCGCGGCCCGAGACCCTGACGCCCGCGCAGTTCGCCGCGCTTGCGCAGGCCCTGCCAAGCAGCTAGCGTGCAAAGGGCCATGGACGAACCGTTCCGCATCCATATCCATATCGAAACAGCCTACCTCGAGGCGCAATCAGCGCCCGAGGATCAGCGTTACGTTTTCAGCTACACCATCACCATCCGCAACGAGGGGACGCAGGCTGCGCAGCTGGTGTCTCGGCACTGGCTCATCACCGACAGCAACGGCAAAACCCAGGAAGTACGCGGCAAAGGCGTCGTGGGTGAGCAGCCGCATCTGCGACCGGGTCAGTCGTTTCGCTACTCGAGCGGCGCAATCATCGAGACGCCGGTCGGCACCATGCAAGGCAGCTACCAGATGCGCTCGGACGAGGGACTCTCCTTCGATGCGCCTATTCCGGCCTTCCGCTTGGCCATGCCGGGTATCGTCCACTGACATGGCGCGCATCGCGATCGGCGACGTGCAGGGCTGCCTCACGGAACTGCACGCACTGCTCGATCGACTCAAATTTTCCGCCGATCGAGACGAGTTGTGGTTCGTCGGCGATCTGGTCAACCGCGGACCCCAGTCGCTAGGCGTGTTGCGCTTCGTGCGCGCGCTCGGCAGCAATGCGCGAGTCGTGCTCGGCAACCACGACCTGCATCTGCTCGCGGTAGCCTTTGGTCGCCACCGGGAACTGCGCAAGGGCGATACGCTCGATGAGATCCTGCAGGCGAAAGATCGAGACAGCTTGCTCGAGTGGCTGCTCCACTGTCCGCTCGCCGAGTGCGCGGCCGCGGCGGGGCCCGACGGCGTCGACGATTTGATGGTGCATGCTGGCGTCGTGCCGCAATGGTCGGTCGCCGAAGTGCTGTCTCTCGCAGCCGAGGTGCAGCAGGTGCTGCGCGAACGGCCCGAGCAACTCTTTGCAGGCATGTACGGCAACAAGCCCGATCGTTGGGATGAGACTCTGCAGGGGCTCGATCGCTGGCGCTTCGTCATCAATACGCTGACGCGCCTGCGTTATTGCCGCGAGGATGGCCAGATCGATCTGAAGATGAAGGGGACACCCGGCTCGCAGTCGCCCGGCTGGCGACCGTGGTTCGAGCTCGGTACTCGGCGCAGCAGTACTGCACGCGTGATTTTTGGTCATTGGTCGACCCTCGGCCTGCGCATCGAGCCGAAATTGCTCGCCCTCGACACCGGTTGCGTCTGGGGCGGCGCCCTGACTGCGGTTTGCCTAGACTCCGGACAACTGTGGCAGGAAGCCTGCGCCGGATATCGCGAGCCCGGCTAAAATGCGCCCATGAGCCTCATCAAACAGCAAGACCTGATCGACAGCGTGGCCGACGCGCTGCAATACATCTCCTACTACCATCCGATCGATTACATTGAATCGCTTGGTCGAGCGTACGAACTCGAGGAGTCCCCCGCAGCCAAGGACGCGATCGCGCAAATCCTCACCAACTCACGGATGTGCGCCGAAGGACATCGACCCATCTGCCAGGACACCGGCATCGTGGTGGCCTTCGTGAAAGTCGGCATGAATGTGCGCTGGGAGGCGACGCTCACACTCACCGAAATGATCAACGAGGGCGTGCGACGCGCTTATCTCGACCCGCAGAACACGCTGCGCGCATCGATCGTGGCCGACCCGGCCTTCACCCGCAAGAACACGCGCGATAATTCACCGGCAGTGGTGCACGTGGAAATGGTCCCCGGCGATACGGTGGAGATCACGGTGTCGGCCAAGGGCGGCGGTTCGGAGAACAAATCCAAGTTCGTCATGCTGAACCCGAGCGACTCCATCGTCGATTGGGTACTGAAGACCGTGCCCACCATGGGCGCGGGCTGGTGCCCGCCCGGCATGCTCGGTATCGGCATCGGCGGCTCCGCCGAGAAGGCCATGCTGCTGGCCAAAGAATCGCTGATGGACCCCATCGATATGGCCGAACTCAAGGCCCGTGGTCCGCGCAATGCCACCGAAGAGCTGCGCATCGAATTGCACGATAAGGTCAATGCGCTCGGCATCGGCGCGCAGGGTCTCGGCGGCCTCTCGACGGTGCTCGACGTGAAGATCCTCGACTATCCGACGCACGCAGCCTCAAAGCCGGTCGCGATGATCCCGAACTGCGCGGCCACGCGGCACGTGCACTTCACGCTTGATGGCTCGGGCCCCGCACAGCTCGAGCCGCCCGATCTGTCGCGTTGGCCCAAGGTCGACTGGAAACCCTCCAAAGAGTCGATCCGCGTCAATCTCGACACGCTCACACCGGCTGACGTCGCCACCTGGCAACCCGGCGATCGACTGCTGCTCAACGGTCGCATGCTCACCGGGCGTGACGCCGCGCACAAGCGCATCGCCGATTTGTTCGCGAGCGGACAGGGCCTCCCCGAGGGCGTCGACTTTCGTAATCGAGTGATCTATTACGTCGGTCCCGTCGATCCGGTACGTGACGAGGTGGTAGGACCCGCGGGCCCCACCACGGCGACGCGGATGGACAAGTTCACCGAAATGATGCTCGAGAAGACCGGGCTGATCGCCATGATCGGCAAGGCCGAGCGCGGCCCCACCGGCATCGAGGCCATCCGCAAACACGGCGCGGCGTATCTCATGGCCGTGGGCGGCGCTGCTTATCTCGTCTCCAAGGCGATCAAGGCCTCGCGCGTCGTAGCCTTCGCCGATCTTGGCATGGAAGCGATCTACGAGTTCGAGGTGAAGGACATGCCGGTCACGGTGGCGGTCGATGCCCGCGGCACCTCCGTGCACCAAAGCGGCCCGGCGGAGTGGAGCCAGAAGATTGCTGCTGGCTTGCCGCTCCGCCGGCGCTGAGTCCTGATCGTTCCTACGACGGCTTTTCTAGGGGGCCTTGACGGGCGCCGGCTTCTGATCTTTGGCGTAGTGCTCGAGGCTGGAGAGACTGCGATCCGAGCTCCACTCGGTCGGCGCATCGAAATATTTCTTGTAGTTTTTCTCGGCGTAATCGAGCACCGGACGCGTCAGCACCTGATCGAGGCTCTTGGTCGTGCCCATGAAGCAGGCGTACTGGCAATAACCGGTACGCTGGCCCATCAACATCCACGGCAACCACGGCGTGATGCGGTTCCAAGTGCCGGTGTAGTCGATGGTGGTGAGCTT
>VEQP01000055.1 GCA_018883185.1 Nevskiaceae bacterium
GGCATGTGCAGATCGAGCTCGCGATCCGCGCAGCGCACCAAGCCTGCCACCGTGCTCAAGGCGCGGGTGCTCAACTCAGCCGGCGCTGCCCTCGCCCGCCGCGGGTCCAAGGCCCGCCTGCGATTGCGGCCGCGGCGCACCGCCGCCACTGCCTGCGTTCGGCGGCGTGACAGATTCTTCCCAGCCAGCCGGAGCACTCGGCGGGCGACCAGCCATGATGTCCTTGATCTGGCTGTCGTCGATGGTTTCGAACTTGATCAAAGCCTCAGCCATCGCATGCAGCTTTTCGATGTTCGTCTGCAGGATGTCGCGCGCGCGCTGGTAGTTGTTCTCGATCACACGACGCACTTCTTGGTCAATGGCGTGAGCCGTTTCGTCCGACACCTGCTTGGTTTGTGTCATCTGCCGACCGAGGAACACCTCGCCCGACTCTTCCGTGTAGGTGAGTGGTCCGAGCTTGTCGGACAGACCCCACTTGGTGACCATGTTGCGCGCGAGATCGGTGGCGCGCTCGATGTCATTCGAGGCGCCCGTCGTCACCGAGTCGGCACCAAAGATCAGCTCTTCTGCAATACGCCCGCCGAAGAGCGTGGCGATCGCGCTTTCGATGCGCCGCTTGCTCATGGAGTAGCGATCCTGCTCAGGCAGGAACTGCGTGACGCCGAGCGCACGGCCGCGCGGAATGATGGTGACCTTATAGACCGGGTCGTGCTCGGGCACCACGACGCCCACGATCGCGTGGCCAGCCTCGTGATAGGCCGTCATGCGCTTTTCTTCCTCGGTCATGACCATAGAGCGCCGCTCGGCGCCCATCATGATCTTGTCTTTCGCGCGTTCGAACTCGTCCATGCCGACGATGCGCTTGTTGGCGCGGGCGGCAAAAAGCGCAGCCTCGTTGACGAGGTTGGCGAGATCCGCACCCGAGAATCCGGGCGTGCCGCGCGCGATCAGTGCGGGCTTCACGTCATCGCCCAACGGCACCTTACGCATATGGACTTTGAGGATCTGCTCGCGGCCGCGCACATCGGGCAGCGGCACGACGACCTGACGATCGAAACGACCGGGGCGCAGCAGCGCAGGGTCGAGCACATCGGGGCGGTTGGTGGCCGCGATCACGATGATGCCTTCGTTGCCCTCGAAGCCGTCCATCTCGACGAGCAGCTGGTTCAAGGTCTGCTCGCGCTCATCGTGACCACCGCCGAGGCCTGCGCCACGGTGCCGGCCTACGGCATCGATTTCGTCGATGAAAATAATGCACGGCGCATGCTTCTTGGCCTGCTCGAACATGTCGCGCACGCGCGAGGCGCCGACGCCCACGAACATCTCGACGAAGTCCGAACCCGAGATGGTAAAGAACGGCACCTTGGCCTCACCCGCAATGGCACGCGCGAGCAGCGTCTTGCCGGTGCCGGGGCTGCCGACCATCAGCACGCCCTTCGGAATCTTGCCGCCGAGCTTCTGGAACTTGGACGGATCCTTGAGGAAATCGACGATCTCGCCCACTTCCTGCTTGGCCTCATCGACGCCCGCGACGTCGGCGAAAGTCACGGCCACTTGATCCTCGCTCAGCAGCCTTGCGCGGCTCTTACCGAAGGACATGGCCCCGCGACCATTACCGCCGCCCTGCATCTGCCGCAGCATCCAGGCGAAGACCAAAATCAGCAGCAACGCCGGAGCGAGCTGCAGTACGAGCTGGGCGAGAAAGTTAGGCTGCTTAGGGGCTCGACCGACTACCGACACGTTGGACTTGGTCAGCGAACCGATCAGCGCGGTGTTGTCGGTTTCGGGGTTGTAGAGCTCGAAGGTGGATTTGTCTTTGCGAACGCCCGCGATGGTGTCGCCTTGCAGTACCACGCTGTCGATGCGCCCGTTGCGCACCTCTTCGAGGAAGCTGGAGTAACTGACCTCCGAGACCGGGCTCGTGCGCGGCATGAACTGGCTGAACAGCACCAGCACGGCCACCGCAATCAGGGCCCAGACCACGAAATTTTTCATCATGTCATTCATGTCTTCTACCTCGGGGGGTGCGGTCCTTGCACCGTACTCCCAAACTACACGATCCCTGCCGCAAATTCGACCATGGCCAAGGGTGGTAAGTTCGCCACACAGCGGCCGATACAGCGACCCGCGGGGCGTTGCGGGTACAATCAGCGCCGTGAACATCTCCGAAAAGCAGCGCCGCCACCTCAAGGGCCTGGCCCACCCGCTCAAACCCGTCATCCTGATCGGCAACTCCGGCCTCACCGAGGCGGTAGTCACCGAAACCGCGCGGGCCCTGCACGACCACGAACTCATCAAGGTTCGAATGAGCGGTGCGGAGCGCAGCGTGCGTGATGAGGCCCTTGCGAGCCTCGCAGACCGTACGGGAAGCGCACTCGTTGGGCGTATCGGCCACGTCGCCACCCTGTATCGGCCGCGGCGCGATCTGCCCAAGATCGTGCTGCCGGACTGATGCGCCTCGGCGCTAACCGCTACTCGTAACGGATTCCGACGACCTCGAAGCTGCGATTGCCGCCAGGGGCCGCCACCTCCACCACATCGCCCTCCGACTTGCCGATCAGGGCGCGGGCGATGGGCGAAATGATGGCGATGCGACCCGCGCGGATATCAGCCTCGTCCTCACCCACGATGGTGTAGGTGACACGCTTGCCGTCGGCCTCGGCCTCAAGATCGACCGTGGCCCCAAACACCACCCGCCCGCCCGGAGAGAGCTGCGTGACATCGATGATGTCGGCGGTCGACAACTTGCCCTCGATCTCGGCAATGCGCCCCTCGATAAAGCCCTGCTGCTCGCGGGCCGCGTGGTACTCGGCGTTTTCCGACAGATCGCCATGGGCGCGCGCCTCAGCGATTGCCTTGATGACGTTCGGCCGGTCTTCGGATTTGAGCTTCTTCAATTCGACACGCAGCAATTCAGCGCCGCGCAGGGTCATAGGATTGCGCTTCATGCAGGCAACTCCTGATGCAGGTCTTGCAGTCTGTTCACGCCCACTTCGTCGAGCGAATCGAGAGCCTCGCAGGTGGCGAGCGCGGCGGCAAGAGTTGTGTAGTACGTGACCCGCCGCTGCACGGCCTCACGACGAATGGACCGTGACTCGCTGACCGCCTGCTTGCCCTCGGTGGTATTCACGATGAGCACGATCTCGCCGTTTTTGATCATGTCAACGCAGTGCGGTCGGCCCTCGCGGACCTTGTTGACCGCGCGGCAGGAAAGCCCAGCCGCCTTGATCGCCTCGGCCGTGCCCGAAGTCGCCACGATCTCGAAGCCGCGCGCGAGTAGCTTACGCGCAAGTTCAACGGCACCGGGCTTATCGCGCTCTCGCACGCTGATGAAAGCGGTGCCACTGCGCGGCAACACCACTGACGAGGCGGCTTGCGCCTTGGCGTAGGCCTCGCCAAAGCTGCGCCCCGTGCCCATGACCTCACCCGTGGATTTCATCTCGGGGCCAAGCATCGGGTCGGCCTCGGGGAATTTAACGAACGGGAACACGGCCTCCTTGACCGAGTAGTACGCGGGCACGCGCTCGCGCGTCATACCGAGCGCTTGCAACGAGCGGCGGGTCATTACCCGAGCGCCGATCTTTGCGAGCGGCAACCCGGTCGCTTTGGAGACAAACGGTGCAGTACGGGAGGCGCGTGGATTGACTTCGAGCACGAAGATCACGCCGTTCTGGATCGCAAACTGGATGTTCATCAAGCCGACGACATTAAGCGCGAGGGCGAGCTGACGAGTCTGCACGCGCAGTTCGTCTTGCAGCGCCGCCGAGAGACTATTCGGCGGCAGCGAGCAGCCCGAGTCACCCGAGTGCACGCCCGCCTGCTCGACGTGCTCCATGATGCCGCCGATCAGCACCTGTTGACCGTCACAGACCGCATCGACGTCGACCTCGATGGCATCATCGAGGAACCGATCGAGCAGCACCGGCGACTCGTTTGACACCTTCACCGCATCGGTCATGTAGGTCCGCAGATCGTCTTCGTTGAAGACGATCTCCATGGCCCGACCACCGAGCACGTAAGACGGGCGCACGACCAGCGGGAAGCCCACCTCGCGCGCGAGCGCCAGCGCCTGCTCTTCGGTGCGCGCCGTGGCATTCGCCGGCTGGCGCAGACCGAGGGCTTGCACGAGTTTCTGGAAGCGTTCGCGGTCTTCGGCGACGTCGATCGAATCGGGCGAAGTGCCGATGATCGGTGCGCCTTCTCGTTCGAGTGCGCGGCAGAGCTTGAGCGGCGTCTGTCCACCGTACTGCACGATCACGCCTTCGGGTTTTTCCTTGTCGATGACCTCGAGCACATCCTCAAGCGTCAGCGGCTCGAAATACAGCCGATCGGAGGTGTCGTAATCGGTCGACACGGTTTCCGGGTTGCAGTTGATCATGATGGTCTCGAAACCATCCTCACGCAGCGCCAACGCGGCGTGAACGCAGCAGTAATCGAATTCAATGCCCTGCCCGATGCGATTGGGGCCACCGCCCAGAATCACGATCTTGCGCTTGCCGGTAGGCTGCGCTTCGCACTCCTCTTCGTAGGTAGAGTAGAGGTAAGCGGTGGCGGTGGCGAATTCAGCGGCACAGGTATCGACCCGCTTGTACACGGGGCGGATGCCTAGCTTGCGCCGCAGTGCCCGCAGTTCCGATTCGCTGCGCCCCACTAGCCGCGCGAGGCGGCTGTCCGAGAAGCCGCGACGCTTCAGCACACGAAGCCTGGCGGCGTCGAGCGAGGCCACGCCTTCAGCCTGCACGCGCTGCTCTTCGTCGATCAGCTCGCCGATTTGCGCAAGAAACCACGGGTCGATGCGCGACAACTCGCCGATGCGCTCGAAGCTCCAACCGGCTCTAAACGCATCGGCCACCTGCAGCAGTCGATCGGGTCCCGGCATGCGCAGATCCTGCGCGAGCTGCGAGGCGCTCTCCTCGTTGAGCGGCAAACGGGTGACGGGCGAGAGCCCATCGAGTCCGGTCTCAAGACCGCGCAGCGCCTTCTGCAACGATTCCTGGAAGGTGCGGCCGATCGCCATCACCTCACCCACCGATTTCATCTGCGTGGTGAGCCGATCGTTCGCGCCCTTGAACTTCTCGAACGTGAAACGCGGGATCTTGGTGACCACGTAGTCGATGGTGGGCTCAAACGAGGCCGGCGTCGCGCCACCGGTGATGTCGTTACGCAATTCATCGAGCGTGTAGCCGACGGCGAGCTTGGCTGCGATCTTGGCGATCGGGAAGCCGGTCGCCTTCGAGGCAAGCGCCGAGGAGCGCGACACGCGCGGGTTCATCTCGATGACGATTAAGCGACCGTCCTCGGGATTGATGGCGAACTGCACGTTCGAACCGCCGGTATCGACGCCGATCTTGCGCAGCACGGCGATCGAGGCATCGCGCATGCGCTGGTATTCTTTGTCGGTCAGCGTCTGCGCCGGCGCCACCGTGATCGAGTCGCCGGTGTGCACGCCCATCGGATCGAGGTTCTCGATCGAGCAGATGATGATGCAGTTGTCGGCGCGATCGCGCACCACCTCCATCTCGAATTCCTTCCAGCCGAGCACCGACTCCTCGACCAGCACCTCGTTGGTGGGCGACGCATCAAGCCCGCGCGCCACGATCGTTTCGAACTCCTCGCGGTTGTAGGCGATGCCACCACCCGAACCGCCCAGCGTGAACGAGGGGCGGATTACGCAAGGGAAACCGAGCGGCGCCTGAACGGTGAGCGCCTCCTCGAGGGTGTGCGCCACGGCCGCGCGTGCCGACTCGAGGCCGATCTCGCGCATCGCGTTGCGAAAGAGTTCGCGATCCTCGGCCATGTCGATCGCTTCGCGCGAGGCGCCGATCAACTCGACGTCATACTTCTCGAGCACACCTTCGCGCACGAGATCGAGCGCCGTGTTGAGCGCCGTCTGGCCGCCCATCGTCGGCAGCACGGCATCGGGCCGCTCTTTCTCGATGATGCGTGCCACCGTGCGCCAGTTGATGGGCTCGATGTAGGTGGCATCGGCCATACCGGGATCGGTCATGATCGTGGCCGGGTTCGAGTTCACGAGGATGACTCGGTAGCCCTCCTCGCGCAGCGCCTTGCAGGCCTGTGCGCCGGAGTAGTCGAACTCGCAGGCCTGACCGATGACGATCGGCCCCGCGCCGATGATCAGGATGCTTTGGATGTCTGTTCTCTTCGGCATGGACGCTCGTGACCCTTGGCTCAGGCTGCACGGCGCCGCTGCATGGCGGCGGTGAAGCGTTCAAAAAGATAATTGACGTCGTGGGGCCCCGGGCTTGCTTCCGGGTGCCCCTGAAAACCGAAGGCATCGCAGTCAGTGCGCGTCACGCCCTGCAAACTGCCATCGAACAGCGAGCGGTGCGTCGCCTTGAGATTCGCGGGCAACGAGGTCTCGTCGATGGCGAACCCATGGTTCTGCGATGTGATCAGCACACGACCGCTCTCGAGGTCCTGCACCGGGTGGTTCGCGCCGTGATGACCGAACTTCATCTTCACCGTGCGCGCGCCGCTCGCCAAACCGAGTAGCTGGTGCCCAAGACAGATGCCAAATACAGGCTGCTGCGCGGCGATGAGCTCGCGGATGGCGCGGATCGCGTAATCGCAGGGCTCCGGATCGCCGGGTCCGTTCGAGAGGAACACGCCTTCGGGCGAGAGCGCCAGCACCTCGGCAGCGGGTGTCTGCGCCGGCACCACCGTGACACGGCAGCCCGCATCGATGAGCAGGCGCAGGATGTTGTGCTTGACGCCGTAGTCATAGGCGACAACGTGATACGGCTTGTGCTCGGCGGAGCGCGCAGGCGGTGCATCGAAGCTCGAACCCTGCGTCCACTCGTGGCGCGAGGTCACACTCACGACTTTAGCCAGATCCATGCCCTTCAAGCCCGGAAACACGCGGGCGCCTGCGAGTGCTTCAGCTTCGGTCGGCGCAATGCAACCCGACTGGGCGCCCTTCTCGCGCAGGATGCGCGTCAGGCGTCGCGTATCGATGCCCGCGATCGCCACCACGCCTTGCTGCTGCAGGAATTCGCGCAAGCCTTGCTGCATGCGCCAGTTGCTCGCGCGCGGCGGCAAATCACGAATGACGAGTCCCGCGGCATACGCGCGCGTTGATTCCATGTCTTCGAGATTGGTACCGACGTTCCCGATGTGCGGATACGTCAGCGTGACGATCTGCCTCGAGTACGAAGGGTCCGTGAGAATTTCCTGATAGCCGGTCAGTGCGGTGTTGAAAACCACTTCACCGGAGGTGGCGCCTGGTGCGCCGATCGATTCACCGCGGAACGTAGAGCCGTCCGCGAGCGCCAACACTGCATCGCTCACTCGAGTCACCCGTCTGTGTTCTTCTGCCAAACCTCTCCGACGCAGTGTGCGAGGTTTAGATGAACAAAGCGGGAGGCATTCTCTCGAACACCTCCCGCCCTGCACGGACTAACCCGGCTATCGGATTAGAAGGAAATTCTATGTTTTCCAGCCCCCTTCTGTCCATGGAAATCGGCGGCAGAAAACTTCGATTAAACTACGGTGAAATGCTCTAAGTTATTGTTTTTAAACCGATTACATCAGCCATTGAATAGCGTCCTGCAGGGCGTCCGACGAGCCAACGGGCCGCCTGCAGGGCACCGCGGGCAAAAATTGTCCGATCGGTGGCTTGATGCTGCAACACCAATCGCTCGCCCGCGCCGGCGAAGTAGACGGCATGATCGCCGACGATGTCGCCAGCTCGCAGCACGGAGAAGCCAATTTCGCCGATTTTACGCTCTCCCGAGCCGCGTGGCGCCACCGCCACGTCGTTCAAGGCCTGAGCCCGACCGGCCGCCGCCGCCCGCCCCAGGGCGAGCGCAGTACCCGAGGGAGCGTCCTTTTTGTGACGGTGGTGACCCTCGAAAATCTCGATGTCAAAGCCATCGGGACCCTCGGGCAAGGCGCGCGCCGCCGCGCGCACGAGTTCGGCGAGCAACGTGACCCCTAGGCTCGTGTTGGCCGCGATGAGCACCGGGATGCGTTGCGCGGCTGCGGCCGCTGCGGCCTCGACATCGTCATCGAGGCCCGTCGTACCGATCAGCGCGGCCACACCCTGCTCCGCGCAGCGCGCAAGGTTCGTGGCCGTCTGGGTGGGCGAAGAGAAATCGATCATGACGTCGGCACCACGCAGCACGCCCGCCAGATCCGTGCTGATGCCGCGCGCGACATCGGCCGCGCGATCGATGGCGCCGACGCAGTGGAGCTCTGGCTGCGTCGCCGCAAGCTGCGTGATCGTTTGCCCCATGCGTCCGGCTGCACCGACCATCACCCAACGCATGCGCGCTTACTCCCCAGAGAAAAACCGTTTCACACCCTCGAAGAAACCTTCTTCGCGCGGCGTGTGCCCGCGCCCATCGCTGCGCAGCGACTGATCGAACTTCTTCAGAAGATCGCGCTGCTCGGCCGACAGGTTCACCGGTGTTTCTACCACAACGCGGCAGAACAGATCGCCCCGGTCGCCACCGCGCACCGGTTTAACGCCCTTGTCGCGCAAGCGGAACACGCGCCCGGACTGCGTTTCAGCGGGGATCTTCAGCGACACCTCGCCCTCGAGTGTGGGCACGTTCACCGCACCACCGAGCACCGCGGTCGCAAAACTCACCGGCACTTCGCAGGATAGATCGTCACCTTCACGCTCGAAGATCGGGTGTGGTTTGACGTTCATCTCGATGTACAGATCGCCCGGCGGACCGCCGTTGCGACCCGCCTCGCCCTCGCCACCCAAACGGATGCGATCACCGGTGGAGACACCCGCAGGTACCTTCACCGAGAGTTTGCGCGTGCGTCGAATGCGCCCTTGGCCCAAACAGGTGTCACACGGGTTCTTGACGATGCGCCCCGTGCCGCGACAGCGGTTGCAGGGCTGCTGCAACTGGAAAAAACCCTGCGAGATGCGCATCTGGCCGGAGCCCTGGCACTGATCGCAGGTGACCGGCGAGTGACCCTTGGCGGCACCGCTGCCGTGACAGGTCTCGCATTCCATGAGCCGCGGGATCTCGATCTCGGTGGTGTGACCGAACACGGCCTGCGGCAACTCGAGTTCGAGCTCGTAGCGCAGATCCGCACCCCGAAACACCTGCGAACGGCCGCCGCGACGACCGCCGCCGAAAATGTCGCCGAAGACTTCGCCAAAGATATCGCCGAAGTCCGCGCCGCCGCCGCCACCACCACCCTGCCGGGCGGCATCGATGCCCTCATGTCCGTGCTGATCGTAGATCGCGCGCTTCTGCGCATCCGTCAGCACTTCATAGGCTTCTTTGGCCTCCTTGAAGCGCTCCTCGGCCTCCTTGTCGTCCGGATTGCGATCCGGGTGATATTTCATGGCGAGGCGTCGGTAGGCCTTCTTGATGTCGGCCTCCGACGCATTCCTCGCCACTTCGAGGACCTTGTAGTAGTCGCGCTTGGCCATGGTTCAGCAGCGTGCCGC
>VEQP01000009.1 GCA_018883185.1 Nevskiaceae bacterium
GCGGGTTCATTCGGTCGCAGCGTTCCGGCGATGCGTCCTTCGAGTGTGCCGTTGCTTTGGGTGATGTCGATGATGCCGCGTGGCTTGCCGTCTTTGTCGTCGATGGTGTGCCAGCGACCCACCGGCGAGTGGCTGCTGCCGGTGTCGGCAGCCGCGTCGTGGATTGCGGCAAACGTGACGAGCGCGATGAGCGCGATGCGACGGATGTCCATGTCACACTGTAACGCAGCCATCGCCCGTTGTTGAGTACGGGTTGATCCTGCGGCGCTTTGAGCACTGCTCTGCTATATTTTTGTGCAATCCAAAGACTGTTTCGAGACGCGGTCCAGCGCGATGATTTCACCCGATTCTCACCCGAAGAAATATCGGCTTAACGCCGCGTTTGCCGTTGCGCTGCTGTGTCTCGGTTCCGTGGCCCAGTCGGCGCCCATGACGCTCGATGCGGCGTTCGGCAAGGTCATCGCGTCGCATCCGCAGTTGCGGGGTTTCGCCCTGCAGAGCGCAGTGCGGGAGGCGGAGCTTGCCGCCGCCGCCCTGCCGCCGCAGATGTCGGTGGGTGTATCGATCGAGAACGCGGTGGGCTCTGGCGACTACCGAAGCTTTGATGCCAGCGAAACAACCCTGACCCTTGCCGGCCTGATCGAGCGAGGCGGCAAGCGCGAGGCCCGCCGGGCCATGGCCGCTGCGCGCTTCGATGCCGTGGGTATCGAGCGTTCGGCGATGCAGTTCGATGTGCTAGCGGAGACCGCGCGTCGCTACCTCGATCTCGCAGGTTGGCAGGCGCGGCAGCCGCTGCTGGAGGCTGAACTCGCGCAGCGTGAACGCATGGCCGAGTCGGCGCGGCAGCGCTTCACCATGGGAGCGGCCCCGCAGACTATGGCGCTCAAGGCCGAAGCCGACGTGGCGGCGACCCGCGCCGCGTTGTCGGCAAGCCGCACGGGCGCAGCCGTGGCGGCGCGGCGCTTGGCTTTGATGTGGAGTGATCGAACCGGTGCGGCCCTCGAAGCAATGCCCTTGCCGGCGAGCTTGCCGCCGTTGCCTGCTTTCGAGGAATTCCGCAAGGCTTTGCCGGGTGCTCCGGAGCTGACCCGCTTTGCGACCGAAAGCCGGATTCGCGAAGCCCGCGTGAGGCTGGCGGTGGCTGGTGCCTCGGCGGACGTCGATTGGGAGTTGGGTGTTCGTCACCTCGCCGGCGCTGGCGACGTGGCCCTCATTGCCGGCGCACGAATCCCGCTCGGGGTGTCGCGCCGCGCGGCTTACGAGCAATCCATCGCCCGCGCCGAGCGTGCGGCTCTTGAGTTCGAGCGCGAATCGATCGAAGCGCAGCTCGATGCCGCTTTGCTCGAAGCTTGGGCGCAGGCGAATGCCGCCGCTGAGCAGGTACAGGCGCTGGAGTCCGACGTATTACCCAAACTGCGCGATGCGGCAACGAGTGCCGAGCGCGCCTACAAGGCCGGCGCGCTGAGCTACCTCGAATGGTCGGAGGTTCAAGGCTCAGTTCGCTCCGCACTTGAGGCGGCGCTCGAGGCGAAGCTCGACTGGCGTCGGGCAATGATCGAGATCCAGCGTTTGACGGCTGAGCCCGTCATCGCGGCGCAATAAGCAGGGGGGCGCGATGCGTCTGACGGTATCGGTGATGGTGTTGTGCAGCGCGTTGCTTGGCGCCTGCGGTGGATCGCAAAGCTCGCAGAGCGGGCATGATGATCATGGCCACGGCGGAGCCGAGCATGCTGACGAGCCACAAGGTCCGAATGGCGGCCGGCTGCTGACGGAGGGTGATCTGACGATCGAGATTCGGCTGGTCGACCAGCCCGGCAAGTTGCCCCGATACGTGGCCTGGGTAACCCGCGCCGGCAAGCCGCTCACCACCGGAGTCGAGCGCCTAGCGGTGCGCACCGAGCGCTTGGGTGGTGAGTCGGAAATTTTTGATCTTGCGCCGAGCGATGGCGCTTTTGCAGCGAATATCGGCGTTCGTGAGCCGCATAGCTTTGCCGTGAAGGTGTCGGCGCGGGTGGCCGGTCGCGATTACTCTTGGTCCTTCGATTCCATCGAGGGGCGCGTAACCATTGATGCCCCGACTGCGGCCGAGGCGGGCATCACCACAGCCAAACTCGCTGGAGGCGTGATTTTGGAGACGGTCGAGGTGCCGGGTGTGGTGCGCGCCCGCGAGGCGGCGAGCGCCAAAGTGATCGCGAGATTTCCGGGCGTTGTCAAATCGGTGCGTGTGCGGCCGGGCGATCGTGTCGCGGCTGGTGCGGTGCTTGCCACCATCGAGAGCAATGCGAGTCTGTCGACGTACTCTTTGACGGCGCCGATTTCGGGCACGGTGATTCGTCACGATGCGCTGGTCGGTGCTGCCGTCAGCGATATGCCGCTTTTCGAGTTGGCCAATACCGATACCCTGCAAGTCGATTTGCGCGTGTTCGGCAAGATGGCTCAAAGCGTCCGCGCCGGTTCGCCGGTGCGCGTGCAACGCCTGACCGACGAGCGCGTCGTTGAAGCGCAGATCAACCGTCTTTTGCCCGACGTCGACGTTGCCACGCAGAGCATCATCGCCCAAGCGACGATCAAAAATAACGATGGCTTGTGGCGGCCGGGCGCTGCCGTGCAGGCTGAGGTCGAGTTGTCGCGCGTGGCCGTTGAGCGTGCCGTGCCGATCGAGGCGCTGCAAACCTGGCGAGAGATGGATGTTGTCTTCATCAAAGTGGGCGACGCCTATGAGGTACGACCCGTCAAGATTGGGCGTCGCGATCGACGCTCGGCCGAGATCTTGGACGGCGTCAACGTCGGTGATCTGGTGGTGGTGGGTCAGAGTTATTTGATCAAGGCCGACATCGAAAAGTCCGGCGCGACACACGACCACTAGGCCTGCGCGATGCTCGAGAACCTCGTTCGTTATTCGATTCGTCACCGCTTCGCCATGCTGGCGGTGACGCTGCTGCTGGCGGCGGTGGGCGTGGTGAGTTTGCTGCGCTTGCCGATCGATGCCGTGCCGGACATCACCGATGTTCAGGTGCAGATCAACACCGAAGCGCCGGGGTACTCGCCGCTCGAGGTCGAACAGCGCATCACCTACCCGATCGAAACTGCGCTCGCAGGCCTGACCGACGTCGCTTACACGCGTTCGTTGTCGCGCTACGGTTTGTCGCAGTTGACCATCGGCTTCGAGGACGGCACCGACATTTATTGGGCGCGGCAGCAGATCGCCGAGCGCTTGCAGGGCGCCTCGTCGCAGTTGCCGCCGGGCGTGGAAGCCTCGATGGGGCCGATTGCCACGGGTCTCGGCGAGATCTTCATGTATACGGTGGAGGCTGTGCCCGGATCCGGCGTTACACCGACCGAGTTGCGTTCGGCGAACGACTGGATCATCAAACCGCAACTGCGCACCGTCAAAGGTGTGGTCGAGGTCAACACGGTCGGTGGTTACGTTCGCGAGGTGCAGGTGGCACCGGATCTGCGTCGCCTCGGAGCTTTGCAAATCACGCTCGATGAACTGATTCGAGCCGTCGAGCGCAACAACGCCAACATTGGCGCGGGCTACATCGAGCGCAGTGGCGAAATCTATCTGGTGCGGGTGCCGGGGCAGATCCGCGACCTCGACGAGATCGGCGCGATCCCCGTGGTCAATCGTAACGGGGTGGTGATCCGCGTCCGCGATGTCGCCGTCGTTCAGGAAGGTCGCGAATTGCGCACCGGAGCCGGCACTGAGGACGGAGAGGAAGTGGTGCTCGGTACGGTGATCATGCTCACCGGCGAGAACAGTCGCGAGGTGGCCAATGCCGTCCGCGAGCGCATCGCCAGCATCCAGCCCTCGTTGCCCAAGGGTGTGACTCTGACCGCCACGTACGATCGCACGAATCTCGTCAATCTGACGATTCGCACGGTTGCAACTTCGCTGGCTGAGGGCGCGCTGCTCGTGATCGCGGTGCTGTTTGTGCTGCTCGGCAACATACGTGCTGCCTTGATCACGGCAGCGGTGATCCCCCTGTCTATGCTGCTGACTGCTACGGGCATGTTGCGGGCCGGCATCTCCGGCAATCTCATGAGCCTCGGTGCGCTCGACTTCGGTCTGATCGTCGATGGCGCGGTGATCATCATCGAGAATTGCTTGCGACGTTTCGGCTTGGCGCAACACCAGCTCGGTCGATCGCTGAACCAGGACGAACGGCTCGATACTGCGGCTTCGGCGACGGTCGAGGTCATTCGTCCCAGCATCTTCGGTATCGGCATCATCACCGCGGTATATCTGCCGATCTTCGCTCTCGAGGGCGTCGAGGGGCGGATGTTCCACCCGATGGCCTTCACAGTCGTCTTCGCCCTGACCGCCGCGATGCTGCTGTCGCTGACTTTCGTGCCTGCCATGGTGGCGATCGGGTTCTCGGGCAAGGTCGTCGAGAACGAACGTGCATTCATGCACACGCTCCGATCTCGCTACGCCTTGGCGCTTGACTGGGCGGTGGCGCGCGGTCGGAAGATCGTGGTCGCTGCCGTGGTGCTTGTGCTCGGGGCTGCAGCGCTGACGAGTCGCATGGGGAGCGAGTTCATCCCGAGCCTCGATGAAGGCGATTATGCGCTGCACGCGCTGCGTATTCCGGGCACCTCGCTGACCCAGTCCGTGGCTATGCAGCGGCAGCTCGAGCGCCGAATCGCCGCGATCCCCGAGGTCGATCACGTGTTCAGCAAGATCGGCACTGCGGATCTTGCCAACGACCCGATGCCGCCGTCGGTTGCCGATACGTTCATCATTTTCAAACCCAGATCCGAGTGGGCAGATCCGCGCAAGACGCAGGCCGAGATCATCGCAGGCATCCAGGAAGTCATCGGTAAAATTCCGGGCAACAATTACGAGCTGACCCAGCCGATCCAGATGCGCTTCAATGAATTGATGACCGGCGTGCGCTCTGATGTAGCCATCAAAGTGTTCGGTGATGACCTCGATGTCGGGCTTGAGGTGGCCGAGCGCATCCGCGGTGTCGTGGCTGCCGTGCCCGGTGCGGAGGATCCGCAGGTTGAGCAGGTGACGGGCCTGCCGGTGCTCGTCATAGAGCCCGATCGGGAGGCGATCGCACGCCTCGGGCTGTCGGTCAGCGATGTTCAGGACGTGGTGCGCGCCGCGATCGGTGGTGTCGTCGCGGGCACACTTTACGAAGGTGATCGGCGCACGCCGATTGTGGTGCGGCTGCAGGATTCGATCCGCGGGGACATCGACGCGGTACGCGGACTGATGGTGCCGGTGGCGGGGAGTGATGGCACGCCCCGCGCAGTGCCGCTCGGTGAACTCGCGACCGTCGAAGTGCGCGTCGGCCCGAACCAGATCAACCGCGAAGACGGCAAACGACGGGTCGTGGTCACCACCAACGTCAACGAGCGCGATCTGGGCTCGTTCATCGCCGAGGTGCGTCAGCGCATCGAAGCGGAGGTGTCCTTGCCCGCCGGATACTGGGTCGATTACGGCGGCACCTTCGAGCAACTGAGCTCCGCCGCGCAGCGGCTCGCGATCGTCGTGCCGGTGACCTTGCTGCTGATTTTGGGATTGCTTTTCATGGCGTTCGGCTCGGGGAAGGACACGCTGATCGTGTTTTCGGGCGTGCCGCTGGCGCTCACCGGCGGTGTCATCGCCCTGTTCTTGCGCGATCTGCCTTTGTCGATCTCCGCGGGTGTCGGCTTCGTGGCGCTCTCCGGCATCGCCGTCCTGAATGGCATCGTCATGATCAGCTTCATTCGCCAGTTGCGTGACGCCGGCCAGCCCTTGCTCGCAGCGATTCGTGAGGGTGCGGTCACGCGATTGCGGCCGGTGATGATGACGGCGCTGGTGGCGAGCCTCGGCTTCCTGCCGATGGCGCTGTCGATCGGTGCGGGTGCGGAAGTGCAGCGGCCGCTGGCCACAGTGGTGATCGGCGGTGTGATCTCATCGACCGCCCTGACGCTGTTTGTGTTGCCGGTTCTCTACGGGTTGTTGCATCGCCCGCGGTAAACCGCTGATGCCCCCAGCCTGCGGTCATCGCGCCTGCCGGATGGCTTAAACCGACCCGCCTTGGGTATGCTCGGGGCGTCGGGTCCATGCTTTGAACTCGGGAGATCGCCCATGATCGGACGTCGTCAATTGTTCGGAGTCGCCGCCGGGTCGCTGGCCTTGGTGCAGGGTATGAAGCCGGACGAGGCACTCGCTGCGGCATCCAAGACCGCAGGTGCTTCGGCCAAGGCGACGGGCGCACATGCCCGTGGCTACAACGGCCGGTTGGCACGCCTCGCCACGCTCGATCTCGAAAGCCAACAGGATTTCACGCGCGGCTTCCGCCGGCTGCAGGGCAAGTCGCTACGCGCCGCGTCTTTCGCCGCCTTCGAGCGTGTGCTCGAGCGTGAGGGCATCGACCAGAGCACGCCGATCACGGTGGAGCAGTTGCGCAAACTCGTCGACACCGAGCCTGGCATCAACATTGCCTCGAAGAGTTGGCTCGACAACCAGTACTACATGTGGAAGACGCTGCAGTTGCACCTGCACGAGAACGAGGACGCTTATCTCTCCGAGATGGAAGCGACGGACAAGTCAGGGCCCGGCATGCTCGAGTTCGCGCCGAAGCTCGATATTCCCGTGTATGCCCGTCACGAGATTCATATCCAGCCGGGCGGGTATGTCGGCGATCCGTTCGCCGGCCACATGTATCACTACGGCACCAACAGTTTTTACACCGGCACCTCGCACGGCACGAACGACCAGGACGAGGCTCACCTCGGCGCAGCGGAGCGTTTGCCGCTGCCCAAGGATGGCAAGGTGCGTCGCATCCTCGACATGGGCTGCGGCATCGGTCAGTTGACCGTCGCGCTGAAGGAGCGCTTCCCGGATGCGGAGGTGTGGGGCATCGATTGTGGTGCGCCGATGCTGCGCTACGGTCACATGCGTGCGGTCCGCCTCGGCGTCGGCGTCAATTTCTCGCAGCGCATGGCCGAGGACACGCAGTTCCCGGACAACCATTTCGATCTGGTGACGAGCTACCTGCTGCATCACGAAGTGCCAGCCGACGTCACGCTGAAGATCATCGCCGAGGTACAGCGCGTGACTCGGCCCGGTGGCGTGTACTACCCGCTCGATTTCATCTCGGGTGGTACGGCGATGCCGCCGCGGCAGATGTACGGTCGCTGGTGGGATCATCGTTGGAACAACGAGCCGTGGTCGCTCGAGTATCACTCGGTGCCGTTCACGCAGGAAATCAGCCGCCGTGGTTTCACGATGGTCGACAACGCGCAGGCCGTAATCCGCGGTTACGGCATCCGGCACGCCATCAAAGCCTGACGCATTAGGCCTCGACGGAGCGGTTCCGCGGGCGGTACTAGCCCGAAAGCTAGACCGACAGGATGTTCGGCGGCACCGAGTGAATCGGTGTCGCGCCATCCTCACCGATCAGCACCAGATCCTCGAGATGGCAGGTGCCGCCCATGCCGGTGTCCATGATCGGGCAATCGACGCTGAGCACCATGTTCTTCTCAAGCACCAGTGCCTCGACGCTGCGGCCCTCGGCCACACTCGGCTGCGGATGATCGCTGTGCCAGAGGCCGACGCTGTGCGGCGTGAAGTTGACGCTGAAATCCGCGCCCTGCTTTTTCATTGACTCGCGTCCGATGCGCTGCACGTCGACGAAGCGCATGCCGGGGCGCAGTTGGCTGCGCACTTCCTGCCAGGCGGTGAAGATGGCCGAGGTGCCGCGGCGCATCAGTGGATGAGGTTCGCCGACGAAAATGGTTCGAGCGAAATCGCCGTGGTAGTGCAGGAAACTACTCACGCAATCGATGCTGAACGCCATGCCGTCGCGGATCGGCGCATCGGCGATCTCGGATGAGGAGCCGTCGATGACGATGAACACGGCCTGATTGCCGCGCGCGGCGGCCTCGGCAAAGAACCGGTTTCGCAGCGCGCCGGTCGAGCCTGCGGTGCGCACGGTGGCAACCATCGCCATGGCGGCATCGACGTTGTGCTGCGCTGCGATTCGCATCAGGCGGATCTCGGCGGGCGATTTCGCCAAGCGGATGCGTCGTAGATGATCCTCGGCCGGGGTCGTGCTGCCTGAAAAATCCTGTTTCCCCAGCAGTCGTTCGATCGCGGGGTCATCGATGGCGAGTCGCGCGCGCGTCAGGCCTAGGTGCCGCAGTGCACGTTGCAGAGCGACGTCTGCCGAAGGGGAAGGCGGCTCGGCACCCGCCGAGGTCTTGCGTCGATACTTCTCGCGGGAGCTCAACAAGGACTCGTCGAGCACCCGGTGCAGCCGCGTCGGCGCTGCGCTGCCATCGGCCTCCGGCATGGTGTACGGGAACACGATGCGGTTGGGCAACTCGACGTCGTCGGCGTAGCGGTAGTAGTGAAGAAAGCCACTCATGACGAGGGTGACGGGTCGCTGCGGGTCGCGCGGGTAGATGACGAACACTGAGTGCCTGAAACCCATGCGATCGAGGTTCGGCCAATGATTGCCGAGGTAAAACACGTTGGTCGGTTGCGTGACCACGAAAGCATCGATGTTTTCGCGAGTCATCACCGCTTGCGCGCGCTCGCGGTTGACGAGTTCGTCCGTACGCAGAAACGACACGTCGGGGCGGCTGGGTATGGATATCGCGGGAGCGCTGGGCGTTGCTGCACTGGCAGCAGCTGAATTGGCCGTAGAGGTGGCGACACCCGCGGCGGCCGCGCCTAGCGTCGTGAGCAGGGAACGGCGATCGATCATTGGCGAATCTCCCATGGCAGTCAGAAGCATTATGCCCGCGTTCAGCGGGCCAGCAGGAAACGCAGCGGTTCGGCCGACCGATCGCGCCAGGCCTGCTCGTCGTGTCCTGCGCCCGGGTAAATTCGCGACTGAAACCCGGGTGCAGTAAATCCTTTTCGCTGCATCAACGAGTCCACCTCGCGCTGCGCGTCCTCGTACAGCGCATCGAGATCCTTCGTGCCGCGATCCATGTAGATTCGCACCGCATTTGCAGGAGGCAGATGCCGGTCGAGATAGTCGCGCAGGCTTCGTGGAATCTCCCCGTTGCGCTCGAAGCTGCCGATCCAATGCGTACTTAGCGACGCTGCGGCGCCAAAGATCTGCGGATACTCGCAGAGTGCATACAGACTGATCAGGCCACCCATGCTCGATCCCATGATGAAGGTGGCGTCACGCGATGGGTCGGTGGGGTAGCGGGTGTCCACTTCAGGCTTGACGATATTGACGATGAAATCGAGGTAGGCTTTTGCGGCAGGGCGCTGGCCGAGCGCCTGGCTCACGAAGGCGTCGCGCAGGGCGGGCGGATGCAGGAATTCGAGAGCTCTGTCGGGGAAAAATTCGGCATGGCGCCGGTTCGGATCGTTATCGATGGCAACGACGATCACATCGCGGATGACTTCCTTTTCGAGCAGGGCGGCCAGTGTTCGATCGATATCCCAGGACTTGCTGTTCCAAGTCTGCTCGTTACCGAAGAGCATCTGCCCATCGTGCAGGTAAAGCACGGCGTAGCGTTTGCTGCGATCAAAGCCGGGTGGCAGCCAGACCTTCACCTGTCGCGGTGCGACGTCGCGGCTTCCGGCGACCATCAACGATTGCAGCGTGCCGGGCCGCGCGCCCTCGGGTGCGGTGCCCGGCGCGGCGATGGCGAGCGCACTTGCCATAATCAAGGCCAGTGTCGTGCAGCCAGTCGCGATGAAGTGTAAATAAAATCTGACGCCCATCACCTTCCTTCCCGGTTTCCGTTCTCAGGGTCCCGCGTTAACATCGAATCCGCTCGGGGTTTCTTCCCGATGGGGTACGCCTTTTCATGTCGACCAAGCAGATCAAGGCAACGTCGATCGACATTGCCCATCGAGCGAACGTGTCGCAAGCGACGGTATCGCGTGCGCTGCGTAACAGTCCGCTCGTGCGTCCGGAGACGCGGCTGCGCATCCAACAAATCGCCAACGAGATGCACTACCGTGTCGATCGCAGTGCAGCAGGACTGCGCACGCGGCGCAGTCGTACGCTTGCATTGCTGCTGTTCGAGGAATACTCGAACGATGCGCAGATCAACCCGTTCTTTCTGAACATGCTCGGGCACATCACGCGCACGGCGGCGCGGCGCGGTTTCGATCTGTTGGTGTCGTTCCAGCAGCAGAGTGAGGACTGGCACAGCGACTACGAATTGAGCAATCGCGCCGATGGGCTGATTCTGCTCGGCTACGGCGACTACACCACCTACGCCGATCGCTTGCGTCGGTTGACAGATTCGGGAGCGAACTTCGTCATCTGGGGGCCGGTCATCGAGGATCTGCACGGACATTACCTCGGTTGCGACAACGAATTCGGCACCCGACGGGCCACCGAGCATCTGCTCAATCTCGGTCGGCGTCGAATCGCCTTTGCGGGTGGCGCCTCGGAGCAGTGCCCGGAGTTCCTGCAGCGGCACCGCGGATACGAAACGACGCTGCGGGCTGCGGGCATCGAACCGAACCCCGCATTGCGCGTCGATGCGCAGAGCACGCCGGCTTCGGGATATCAGGCCGGTTTGCAACTCGTACACTCGGGGCAACTCTTTGATGCGGTGATCGCGGCCAGCGACCTGATCGCCATCGGCGTGATTCGCGCTCTCATGGATCATGGTTTGCGCGTGCCGGAAGACGTGTCGGTGGTGGGGTTCGACGACATCGTCACCGCGAGCTACTACAACCCGCCGCTGTCGACGGTGCGGCAGGATACGCGACGAGCGGGCGAGCGCCTCGTCGACAATCTGATCGAGCTCATCCAAGGTGGATCCGTACAGTCGACGCTGATCGAGCCGGAGCTTGTCATCCGTGGCTCGTGCGGCGGTCAGCCGTCGGGGTCAACATCAGCGACCCGTAAACTGGCCAGACCGGCTAAAAGAAGAAGCACGCCGCCGGTGAAGACGGCATAGATCGCCGCGCCTTCGAACAGGTGGCGCACGAGTAGGCTGAGCGCGCCCGCAGCCAGAATCTGCGGGATGACGATGAAGGCGTTGAAGATCCCCATGTACACACCCATTTTGCTGGAGGGCAGAGAGCCCGCCAGCATCGCGTACGGCAGGGCGAGTATCGAGGCCCAAGCAAAGCCCACGCCCACCATCGGGGCGACCAACCATCGCGGATCGGTGATGAGGACGAACGAAGCGAGGCCGATGCCGCCGAGACTCAGACAGAAGGCGTGCGCGCCGCGTCGACCGAGGGCTGAGACGAGAGGAGCGAGCAGCAGCGCGGCAAGCGCTGCGACGCCGTTGTACACAGCGAATAACACGCCGACCCAATCCGCACCGTTCGCGTAGGCGGACGTGGTGGTGTCAGTGGTGCCGTAGTGGAAGGCCGTGACGCCGGGTGTGGTGTAGATCCACATGGAAAACAATGCGAACCAGGTCAGAAACTGCACGACGGCCAGTTGCCGCATTACTTTCGGCATTGCCCGAACATCGGCTACGAGCGTGCGCAGCATGCCGCGTTCGGCCGCCGCGTCGGCTGCAGGCTGTGCGTCTTCGAAAGAGTTCAGCACTTCGGGCGGATATTCGCGAGTGCGCAGGATCGTCCAGCAAACGGCGGCGATGAATACGAAACCACCAATGTAAAAACTCCAGCGCACGCTGTCGGGTACACCGCCCTCTGGGTCGACGTTCGCGACGTTGAACCAGTTGGTCAGTACCCAAGGCAAGGCGGAAGCTACGATGGCCCCGACGCCGATGAACCAACTCTGCATCGAGTAGCCGAGGGCCCGCTGCTTGGCGGGCAGCATGTCGCCGACAAGGGCGCGGAACGGCTCCATCGATACGTTGATCGAGGCATCTAGGATCCACAGCAGGCCTGCCGCGATCCACAGTGTCGGAGAGTCCGGCATGACGACGAGGGCTGCCGTCGCGAGCAGCGCACCGTAGAAAAAGTACGGTTTGCGACGTCCCAGCCGGTTCCAGGTCCGGTCGCTCCAATAGCCGATGATCGGCTGCACCAGCAGACCGGTGACCGGAGCGGCGAGCCACAGGATCGGCAATTCGTCGACCGAAGCGCCGAGTGATTGAAAGATGCGGCTGACATTGGCGTTTTGCAGCGCGAAGCCGAACTGAATGCCCATGAATCCGAAACACATGTTCCAGATCTGCCAGAAACTCAGCGCAGGCTTTCTCATCAACGTCCCCCTCGATCGAAGTGTCCGCGGCGACGGCCGACGAGACAACGAAATGTAATCGTATTCAGCCGTCATACGGCGCGTGGATAGAAAACAATTCGCGCAAAGAACGCGGGCGTTGCATCCCTGCACGGGAGTCGCCGCAAACAGGGGGTTGGTGATGCTCGACGAGAGGCCGTTGTCCGCAACGGTTCAGGCGCCTGCGTCGCAGGTGATCGAGACGCAGTGGTGGCGGGGTGCGGTGATCTACCAGGTCTATCCGCGCAGCTTCGCCGATTCCGATGGTGATGGCACAGGCGATCTGCCGGGGCTCATCAGCCGTCTTGACTACATCGCGAGTCTCGGCGTCGATGCGATTTGGGTATCGCCGTTCTATCGCTCGCCGATGGCGGATTTCGGCTATGACATCAGCGACTACCGCGACGTGGATCCCGTCTTCGGTACGCTCGCCGACTTCGACAGATTGGTTGCCGAGAGCCATCGACGCGGCCTGAGGGTGATCGTCGATCAGGTGCTGAGTCACAGTTCGGAACAGCACCCGTGGTTCGAGGAGAGTCGGCGCAGTCGCGACAATCCGAAAGCCGATTGGTACGTCTGGGCGGATCCCTCGCCGGACGGCACCCCGCCCAACAATTGGCTATCGATCTTTGGCGGACCTGCGTGGCAGTGGGAGCCCCGACGGGGCCAGTATTATTTGCACAACTTTCTCGTCAGCCAGCCGGATCTGAATTTCCACAATCCGCAGGTTGCCGCGCAGATGCTCGAGGAAGCCGAGTTCTGGCTGCGGCGGGGGGTCGATGGATTTCGCCTCGATGCCATCAACTTTTGTTTTCACGACGCGCAGCTGCGCAGCAACCCGGCGAAACCGCCGGCCGAGCGTAAGGGGCGTGGCTACACGATCGACAACCCATACGCCGCGCAATATCACTTCTACGACAACACGAGGCCCGAGACACTCGGCTTCGTCGAGCGTTTGCGACAACTCCTCGACCGCTATCCCGAAACCATGATGCTCGGCGAAATATCCTGCGAGGATCCGTTTGCTGCGGTGCGTGACTACACGCAGGGCGAGCAACGTCTGCACTCGGCATACTGCTTCGAGTTTCTGGTCGATCGCTTCTCGACCGGCCATGTCTGCGATGTACTCAAAACGTTGAGTGAACGCGCACCGGACTACTGGCCCTGTTGGGCCGTCGGCAATCACGATGTCGCGCGCGTCGTGTCACGCTGGGCCCAGCCGGGCGTCGACGACTCGCGCCGCGCAAAGTTGCTGAATGCCTTTCTGCTTTCTTTGCGCGGAACGGCCTGCAGTTACCAGGGTGAGGAGCTCGGGCTGACCGAGGTCGAGGTGCCTCGTCATGCCCTGAAAGACCCGTACGGCGTCGCGTTTTGGCCGACCTTCAAGGGTCGCGACGGCTGTCGCACGCCCATGCCTTGGGATGATCGGGCCCCTCAGGCGGGATTCACGAGTGGTGAGCCCTGGTTGCCATTGCCCGAGGGGCATCGACAGCGCGCCGTATCGGTGCAGCAGGCCGATGCGTCGTCGGTGCTCCATGCTTACCGGGCGATGGTGCGCTTCCGTCGGGCGCAGCCCGCGCTGTGCTGGGGTTCGATGCAGCTGTTGCCGTCGGCAGAAGGAATCGTCGCCTTCGTTCGCCAGCATCATGGCCAGACCTTGCTCGCGGTCTTCAACTTCAGCTCATGTCGCGCGCAATTCGTGCTGCCGCCCGACACACGTGTCGAGACTCTTTCCGTGCCGGGGCATGAATTGGGTACGGCCGGTGCCGGAGTGGTAGATCTGCCGCCGGCCGGCGTTTTCTTTGCCTTGCTGCGTTCCGCTTGAGGGGGAATTCCATGCTGACACTCGTCGACTGGCTCGTGGTACTGGGCTACTTCATCGTGGTGTTCCTCGTGGCTTTCGGGGTATCACGTCGCCGCGAGACCCGCGAATCCGCCGCCGGTTACTTCCTCGGCAACCGCAATGCCGGTTGGTTCATCGTCGGTGCGTCGTTGTTCGCCTCGAACATCGGCTCAGAACACTTGGTGGGTCTTGCGGGAACGGGTGCGGCGAGCGGTGTCGCTGTCGCGCAGTTCGAGATTCTCGCCTCGCTGATCTTGCTGCTCCTCGGCTGGTTTTTCGTGCCGTTCTACTTGCGCAGCGGCGTGTACACCATGCCCGAATTCCTCGAGCGCCGTTATTCGCCGGCGGCACGCTGGTATCTCGCCGTCATCTCCATCGTCGGTTACGTGCTCACGAAGATTTCGGTGACGATCTTCGCGGGGGGGATCGTGTTCGAGGCGCTGATGGGCATCGACTTTTGGACGGGCGCCGTGATCGTGGTTGTCGCGACGGGTGTGTACACCGTGTTCGGTGGCATGCGGGCGGTGCTGTACACCGACATGATGCAGATGTTCGTGATGCTGGCAGGCGCCGGACTCGTCACCTGGTTCGGGCTGCAGGCCGTCGGCGGCTGGGACGTGATGACCCGGGAAGCCGGGGCGGATTTCTTCGAGCTGTGGAAACCGGCGACTGATCCGAATTTCCCGTGGACCGGAATACTGCTGGGGGCACCTATTCTCGGCGTATGGTACTGGTGCACCGATCAGTTCATCGTGCAGCGGGTCCTGTCGGCGCAGAACGTCCAGGAGGCGCGTCGCGGAGCTATTTTCGCCGGATTTTTGAAGCTGTTGCCGCTGTTCATTTTCGTCGTGCCCGGCATCATCGCCCACGTGCTCGCCTCGCGCGGCGAGCTCGTGCTGAGTTCACCCGATGCCGCATTACCAACGCTCGTCAGCACGCTGCTGCCGGAGGGTGTGCGAGGTCTCGTGGTCGCGGGACTGCTGGCCGCGCTGATGAGTTCGCTGTCCTCGGTATTCAACTCCTGTTCGACGCTGGTTACCTGGGACGTTTACCGCAAACTCAAGCCGCAGGCCCCCGAGCGCGAGCTCGTCGTCGTCGGTCAGCTTGCAACCCTCGTCATGGTGGGCTTCGGGCTCGCTTGGATTCCGATGATGAAGCTGATTTCGGGACAGCTTTACCAGTACCTGCAGAGCGTTCAGGCCTATATATCGCCGCCGATTGCTGCCGTGTTCCTGATCGGTATTTTCTGGCGGCGGGTCAATTCGCAGGGAGCACTCGCCGCCTTGGCCACCGGGTTCGTGCTCGGTGTTACGCGCCTAGGCCTCGAATTGAACCGCGAGCTCGTCGGCTCGGGCTGGTTGGGGTGGTTCACCCACATGAACTTCCTGCACTTCGCCATCTTCCTGTTCGTGGTCTGCGCCGCGGTGCTGGTGCTGGTGAGTCTCGTAACCCCTGCGCCCGATGCCGCGCGGGTGGAAAGTCTGACGGTGGGTGCGCGCGCCGAGCAGGGCGAGTCTGCGCCATCGCAGCCTGAATATCGGCGCGATGTGCTCGCCAGTCTCGGGCTGATTGCCGTGGTACTGCTGATCTGGTGGTTGTTCTGAAATCGTATTCATCTGGGGCGTAACGCAGGCGTCATGCAACCATTCGTTCAGGGCACCGTATTTCGTCGAAACGAATAATTCATAAGGGGGAGCGATCAACGTATGTCCAAGCCAATTCCGCGTCATCCGCGCAGTGCGCTGTCGCTGGCCGTCGCCGCGGCCATCGCCATGTCCAACAACTCGGTAGCGCAGCAAGCCTCGCCCGATGACGGTCTCGTCGAAATCACCGTCACCGGTATCCGTGCCGCCATCGAAACGGCCATTGCGGCAAAGAAAAAATCCGAATCTATCGTCGAAGTGGTTTCGGCTGAGGACATCGGCAAGTTGCCCGACACGAGCATCGCCGAATCCATCGCGCGGCTGCCCGGTGTGGCTGCGCAGCGCACCGGCGGCCGTGCATCGCAGATTTCCATTCGCGGTTTTGGTCCGGATTTCACCACCGGCCTGCTCAACGGGCGTCAGCAGGTCTCGGTGGGCGACAGTCGTGCGGTCGAGTACGACCAGTATCCCTCCGAGCTCGTGAGTCAGGTCGATGTCATCAAGTCGACCGATGCCTCGCTCGTTGGTCAGGGTCTTGCCGGTACCGTCAACATCCAGACCGTCCGTCCGCTCAGTCGCGACAAGATGACGATCGCCGCCAACTATCGACGCCAGAAGATCGGTGTCGGCACGGTTGCCGAAGGCAAGGGCGATCGATACAACCTGGCCTACATCGACCAGTTCGCAGAAGGTAAGGTCGGTCTCGCGGTGGGCATCGCCCGTCTCGATGAAACCGGCGCAACCACCTCGCGTTTCGAGTCCTGGGGCGGCGGCGAGGCGACCTTCGGCGGCGCCACCGTCAAGGTGCCGTACAACGGCTTCAACGCCTGGGCCGATCAGACCACGCAGCGTCGCGATGGCGCTATGGCAGTGCTCGAGTTTGCACCGTCCGACAGTTTCAAGAGCACGGTCGATCTGTTCTACGCCAAGTTCACGAGCCTGACGGCGACCAAGGGCTTCCAGGCGCCGCTCAATGATTCCTGGAACGGCAACCCGGGCAACTATGACTCCGGCGGTCAGCTCACGGCGGCAACCGTCAGCGGCGGCAATGCCACGGCCGGCACCTTCAACCGTGTGCGTGCCGTGGTGCGTAACGACGCCAGCAACAACGTCGACGAGCTCAACTCGATCGGTTGGGGCACCGAGTGGAAAGCGGGCGAGTTCACGGTGACGACCGACCTCGCCTACTCGAAGGCCGAGAAGAACGGCAGCATCCTCGAGACGACGGCCGGCACTGCGCAGTCGACGCTCGGCACTGCGCAGCTCGACTCGATCCAGTTCACGAGTGCGGGTGTATTCACGCCGGGGCTCGACTACTCGAATCGCTCGACCATCAAGTTGACCGACGTGCAGGGTTGGGGTGGCGGTCCAGCCATCGCGCAGGCCGGCTACTCCAAGTTGCCGTTCGTATCGGACGAGGTGATGTCGGCGCGCTTCGATATCTCGAAGGACATGGATGGCAGCTTCTTCTCGAGCATCGAAGCGGGTGTCGACTACACGACTCGCGAGAAGGTTCGCTCCTACACCGAAGGTCGGCTGGTCATCGCTTCGGGTGGCGCGTTGGCTTCCGCGGAAATTCCGGGCAGCGGCAGCGCCACGGTCAACGGCATCAAGATCGCCACCTTCAATCCGGTGGGTACCATCGGCTCGATCTATCGAATCGAAGCGAAGCGCGTACCTGACATCTACAACAAGGACTGGCGTGTCGAGGAGAAGCTGATCACGGCGCACCTCAAGGGCAACATCGAGACCACGCTGTTCGATAACCCGGTTCGTGGCAACTTGGGGGTGCAGGTCATCAACACCGACCAGAGTTCCACGGCCTTCAATGTCAGCCGCTCGGCCACCTGCGTCAATGACGTCTGCCCGGCCAAGGAAAACACCGCAGGTGACAAGTTCGTCGATGTTCTGCCCAGCCTGAATCTCATCATGGATCTGGGTAACGATCAGCAGCTGCGCTTCAGCCTCTCGCGGCAGATGGCGCGGCCAACGATGAACGACATGCGGGCGAGCTTCGACTTCGGGTATGACGCGGGCCAGAACCGTCTGAGCGGCGGCGGCGGCAACCCGACCCTGAAGCCCTTCCGTGCGACGGCACTCGATCTGCGTTACGAGAAGTACTTCGACACCAAAGCTTATGTGGGCGCTGCGGCCTTTTACAAAGATCTGGGTACCTACATCGTTCGTATCCCGAGCACGGGCTTCGACTTCACCCCGTACATCACGGCGGCGTCGGGCATTCCCGCTACGGCGCCGCGGGTCGGCACCTTCACGCAGCCGGTCAACGGCAACGGCGGGTCGATTCAGGGTCTCGAGTTGTCGGGTTCGTTCCCGCTCAACATGGTGGCGGATTTCCTCGACGGCTTCGGCATCGAGGCGAGCTACGCCTACACGGACAGCCAGATCACGTTGCCCACGGGAGGCGTGACGGTCGACAACATCCTGACCAACACTATTCCGCTGCCAGGTCTGTCGGAAAACGTGGCGGATCTGACGCTGTACTTCGCGAAGGCCGGTTTCGAGGCGCGCTTGGCACAGCGCTACCGCTCGAGCTTCGTCGGCGAAGTGTCCAGCTTCACGGGTGATCGTCAGCTGACCTACATCAAGAGCGAGAAGATCCTCGACGGTCAGATCAGCTACGAGGTGCAGTCGGGTATCGCCAAGGGGTTGCAGTTGCAGTTCCAGGCGCAAAACCTCACCAACGAGCCGTTCGTCCGCTACCGCGACGTCGAGACCAACGTCATCGAGCGGGTGAAGTACGGCAAGACGTACCTGTTCGGTGTCAATTACCGGTACTGATGCTTTGGGCTGACGTCGTCCGCCGGGGTCGTTAAGATCCCGGCGGACGCGTTTTCGGGGTGGGGTTGGAATGTCGCTGGGACGCGGGTAATCCCTCATGGATTCGAGACTACTGCGCACGATCGTGATCGTCGGTGGTGGTACGGCGGGCTGGATGACGGCTGCGGCGCTCGCTCGACTTTTACAAGGTCGTTATCGCATTCGACTCGTTGAGTCCGAAGAAATCGGCACCGTAGGCGTCGGCGAGGCCACCATCCCCATGATCCGCCTGTATAACCAGGTGGTCGGTATCGATGAAAACGAGATGCTGCGTGCCACGCAGGGCACGTTCAAGATGGGCATCGAGTTCGTCGATTGGTGGCGCCGCGGCGAGCGTTACATGCACGCTTTCGGGCGGGTCGGCCAAGAACTCTCCACCGTCAATTTCGAACACTACTGGCGTCGCATGCGGCATCTCGGTCGCGCGGCTGACCTCGAGGAGTATTCAATCGACAGCATGGCGGCACGGGAGAATCGCTTCCTGCGACCCCAACCCGACATGGCGGGCTCGCCGCTTGCGGATATCAACTACGCGTTCCATTTCGATGCCAGTCTGTACGCACGTTTCCTCCGCACTCGCAGCGAAGCGGGTGGCGTGGAGCGCATCGAGGGCAAGATCTCCGGCGTTGAACTGCGCCCGGACAACGGTTTCGTCGCTGCGGTTCACCTCGCCGATGGCCGGCGAGTCGACGGCGAGTTGTTTCTCGATTGCTCGGGGTTTCGTGGTCTGCTTATCGAGCAGACGCTGCGCACCGGCTTCGAGGACTGGAGCGAGTGGTTGCCGAACGATCGCGCGGTGGCGGTGCCGTGTACCTCGGCTAAGAACTTGTTGCCTTACACGCGGTCGACCGCCCACCGGGCCGGGTGGCAGTGGCGCATTCCGCTACAGCATCGAATCGGCAACGGCCATGTCTTTTGCAGTCGCTACATGAGCGAAGACGAGGCGACGGCCATCTTGCTGGGCAATCTCGACGGCCAACCGACGGCAGATCCGCGCACGCTGCGCTTCACTGCCGGCATGCGCAAGCTGGCGTGGAATCGCAACGTGATTGCGGTCGGCCTGGCGAGCGGGTTTCTCGAGCCGCTCGAGTCGACGAGCATTCATCTGGTGCAAACAATGATTGCCCGCACCATTGCTTGGTTCCCGGATAAGGGTTTCAACCAGGCAGACATCGATGAGTTCAATCGTCAGTCGCGATTCGAATACGAAAAAATCCGTGATTTCATCATCCTGCATTACCACGCGACCGAGCGGGACGACTCGCCCTATTGGGACTACTGCCGAACCATGCGCGTCCCCGAGTCGCTGCGAAACAAGATGGACGTCTACTTGAACCACGGGCGCACGCTGCGCGAAGGCAACGAGCTGTTCGCCGAGGTGTCGTGGTTGCAGGTCATGCATGGGCAGGGACTGCGACCGCAGGGCTGGCATCCGCTCGCCGACGTGCTGCCCGAGGATGAAGTCGCCGACTATCTCGAGAACATCCGGCAGACCATCCGCAAATGCGTCGCCGTGATGCCCGATCACGCCGAGTTCATTCGACAGCATTGCGCAGCGCCCAGCTGATCCGCGGGCTGCTTTCGGAGGGGTTATGCGAGGCACGGTAGCAAGGGCGCTGTGGTCGGTGGTGTGGGTGGCACTCGGCAGCGCGGCGGCGCTGGGCAGTGCAGCGGCGCTTGGCGGTGCCGCGGCGATGGCCGGCGAAAGCGGCGGAACGGCAAGCCTTCGCGCGCGGCCACCGGAGCGCGAAGTGATCTACTTCATGCTCCCGGATCGCTTCGAAAACGGCGATCCGAGCAACGATCGTGGCGGTCTCGCCGGGGATCGCCTGCGTACCGGTTTTGATCCCGCGTCCAAGGGTTTCTACAACGGCGGCGATCTCGCCGGTTTGATTTCACGCCTCGATTACATCCAAGGCCTCGGCGCGACCGCCATCTGGCTCGGCCCCATCTATAAAAACAAACCGGTACAGGGCGGTGCGGGTGAGGAATCGGCGGGCTATCACGGATACTGGATCACGGATTTCACGACGGTCGATCCGCATTTTGGCACCGAGGCGGACTTGCGCCGATTGATCGACGCCCTGCGCGTGCGGGGCATGAAGATCTATCTCGACATCATCACCAATCACACCGCCGACGTCATCGCCTATCGCGAGTGCCCGACGAGCGATTGTGCATACCGCCCGCGGGCGGACTATCCGTACTCGCGTCGGGGGGGTCTCAACGGCGTGCCGATCAACGAGGGTTTCGCGGGCGATGGACCGCGACATCAGACCGCGGCGAATTTCGCCAAGCTCACGCGTCCGGACTTCGCGTATACGCCGGTGGTTCCGCGTGGCGAGGAGAAGATCAAGGTTCCGGCTTGGCTCAACGACCCGATCTGGTACCACAACCGCGGTAACACCACGTTCTCAGGTGAGAGCAACGACATGGGGGACTTCGTCGGACTCGATGATCTGATGACCGAGAACCCGCGCGTCGTACAGGGGTTCATCGATATTTTCGGTGGTTGGATCGATCGCTTCGGGGTCGACGGTTTCCGCATCGATACCGCGAAACACGTGAACGAGGAGTTCTGGCGCGCCTTCACGCCGGCGATGATCGAACGGGCTAAGCAGCGGGGGATTCCGAATTTCCATATCTTCGGTGAGGTGTACACGGATTCGCCCGCGGACGTGTCCCTGCTCGCCCGCTACACGCGCTCGGCCGGATTGCCCACGGTTCTTGATTTCGCCTTTGCTGCGGCTGTGCGCGAGACGGTGGCCGGGGGCGCGGGCACTGAGGTGCTCGCGAGACTGTTCGCGGACGATGTGCTCTACGAGGGCGGAACGGCAACGGCCCTGCGCTCGCCGACCTTTATCAGCAATCACGACTTCGGTCGCTTCGCTCACCTGGTCTTCAAGAAAAACCCCGCGGTGACTCGTGACGAGGCGCTGCAACGGGTCAAGCTGGCGCACGCGATGCTGCTGACGCTGCGCGGCGTGCCGACCCTTTATTCCGGTGATGAACAGGGGTTCGTGGGTCAGGGTGGTGACCAGTCTGCGCGTCAGCCGCTGTTCGCGAGCCAAGTCGACGAATACCGCGCGCAGCCGATTCTCGGCACGAACGCGACGCACGCGCAGTCGCACTTCAACGCCGATCATCCCTTGTATGCGTTGATTGCACGCTTGTCGAAGTTGCGAACGCAGCATCCGGCACTGCATGCGGGGCGGCAGGAGACGCGCCGGTACACCGAAGGCAAGCCCGGAATTTTCGCCGTCTCGCGCTTCGACCCGATGGATGGTCGCGAATACGTCATCGCATTCAACACGTCGGCGGCGCCCATCGTCTCGGCGGTTCAAGTGGAGACGAACTCGCTGGAGTTCACCGCTCTGGACGGCAACTGCGAATCGCGCGCCTCGGCTCCCGGAAGCCTGAAGATGTCCTTGCCCGCGTTCGGCTTCGCCGTATGCGCAGCGCGGAGCGCGAAATGAACGTGCGGGCGACCGCTGCGGTGCGGTATCGGTGGCGCTGGCAGTTCGGCGTGCTGGTGGCGTTCGCCCTGTGCTCGGCGCCGACGGTCGCGGCCGACGTCGCCGTTGTCGAGTCGCCGGAAAAAGTGTTGCGAGTGACGGTATCCATCAACGGCGAGGGTCGGGTCGGGTACCGTGTCGATCGACTCGGCAAGCCTGTCATCGGCGAATCACGCCTCGGTTTCATCTTTGCCGATGCACCGAAGTTCGAGCGCAACTTCGCGATGGTCGACAGCACCACCCGCTCGGCGGACTCCACGTGGGAGCAGCCCTGGGGTGAGCGACGCTTCGTGCGCGATCGGCACAATGAATTACGCGTGAGGTTGCGTGAGAGCAAGGCGCCGTACCCGGCTGCGACTGCGCGCGAATTCACGGTCGTATTCCGCGTTTTCGACGATGGGCTCGGCTTTCGCTACGAGTTTCCCGATCAAGCGGCGCTGAAGCAGGTCAACATCACTGACGAACTGACTGAATTTCATCTGCTCGATGCGCAGACGGCCTGGTGGATTCCGGCCGGCGAGTGGAATCGCTACGAGTACCTGTACAACCGCACGCCTGCCACCGAGGTCGGCCAGGCGCACACGCCGGTGACTTTCCGCATGACCAATGGCCTGCATGTCGCCGTGCATGAAGCGGCGCTGGTGGACTATTCGGCGATGTGGCTGCGCCGTGTCGAGGGCACGCGATTTAAGGCGACGTTGTCCCCCGCGGCCACCGGACCACGCGTACAGCGGACCGCGCCCTTCCACACGCCATGGCGCAGCTTGCAGATTGCCGAGCGCGCGGCTGGCTTGTACATGTCGGATCTGATCCTCAACCTCAACGAGCCGAACGCGCTCGGCGATGTGTCGTGGGTCAAGCCGCACAAGTACGTGGGGATCTGGTGGAGTCTGCACCTCGATACCGAGACCTGGTCATCGGGTCCTAAGCACGGTGCCACCACGGCCAATGCACGCCGCTACATCGATTTCGCCGCAGCCAATGGGTTTCGTAGCGTGCTCATCGAGGGTTGGAATCTCGGTTGGGAGGCTGACTGGTTTGCAAACGGCGAGTCCTTCGACTTTACGAAGGCCTATCCTGATTTCGATCTCGAGGCGGTTGCTGCCTACGGGCGCAGCAAAGGCGTACGGCTCATGGGGCATCACGAAACCTCAGGGTTCGCCTCGCATTACGAATCACAGCTCGGGGCGGCGCTCGATTTGAGCGCGCGACTCGGTATCGAGGCGATCAAGACCGGCTATGTCGCCGATGCGGGCGGTGCGAAGTTCCTCGATCCGGATGGCACGATGCGTTTCGAGTGGCACGACGGGCAGGCAATGTCGCGTCATCACCTCAAGGTCGTGACCGAGGCCGCGCGAAGGCGGATCGCCATCAATCCGCACGAGCCCATCAAAGATACGGGTTTGCGCCGCACCTACCCGAACTGGGTAGCCCGCGAGGGCGCACGCGGCATGGAGTACAACGCCTGGGGATCTCCGCCGAATCCGCCCGAGCATGAAGCCAACTTGTTCTTCACGCGTATGCTCGCCGGGCCGATGGATTTCACGCCTGGCGTGTTGAGTCTCGTGGGGCGCAACGGCCAAAAGTTCCAGTCGACCATCGCCAAGCAGTTGGCGCAGTACGTCGTGCTTTACAGCCCGATCCAAATGGCGGCGGACCTGCCGGAAAATTACGCGCGTTACCCCGGGCCGTTCCAGTTCATCAAGGATGTGCCGGTCGATTGGCAGGACACGCGCGTGCTTGACGGCGAGGTTGGAGATTTCGTCACCGTGGCCCGCAAGGACCGCGCGAGCGAAGACTGGTACATCGGTGGTGTCACCGACGAAGTGGCACGGTCCCTGGAAATCTCGCTCGATTTTCTCTCGCCAGGCCAGCGGTATCGCGCACGAATTTATCGGGACGGCGACGGCGCCGACTGGCAGACGAATCCGCACGCCATCATCATCGAGACGCGTATGGCCAAGCAGGGTGATCGTTGGCGAATTCCTGTTGCTGCGGGCGGGGGCTTCGCCATCCGGCTTGAGGCGCTGCAATGATCGGGCGACATATCGCGCGTGTGCTGCTCGCTTCGATCGTCCTTGTGCTCGCAGCGTGCAGCGCCCGTCACGAGCCCGACTCGCTCGTAAAGGTGAAACCAGCCGAGTGGACGCGCGATGCTGTCATTTACCAGGTGAATCTTCGACAGTTCACCGCCGAGGGGACGCTGGCTGCTGCGCAGCAGCAATTACCGCGACTCAAGGCGCTCGGCGTCGATATTCTCTGGCTGATGCCGATCCATCCGATCGGCGCGAAGAACCGCAAGGGCTCGCTCGGCAGTCCGTATGCCGTGCGCGATTATCGGGCCGTCAATCCTGAGTTCGGGACCTTCGATGATCTGAAGCGCTTCGTCGACCAGGCTCATTCACTCGGCATGCGGGTGATCCTCGACTGGGTCGCCAATCACAGTGCCTGGGACAACCCCCTCGTCGACCAGCATCCCGACTGGTACGAGCGCGATTGGAAGGGCGATTTCCATCCGACGTCGTGGTGGGACTGGTCCGATATCATCGAGTTCGACTATTCGAAGCGCGAGTTGCGTCGCTACATGGCGGACGCCATGGCGTTCTGGGTGCGCGAGGCGGGCGTTGATGGCTTCCGTTGCGATGTCGCTGCGTATGTGCCGCTCGACTTCTGGAACGAGGTTCGACGCGAACTGGACGCGATCAAGCCAGTGTTCATGCTTGCGGAGGCTGCTTCGCGCGACATGCACTACGAAGCGTTCGATGCCACCTATGCCTGGGGTCTGCACTCGGCACTGCATGAAGTTGCCCGCAAGGGAGCCAGCGTGGACGCACTCGCCGGACACTATTCCGAGCAGGACAATCTTTTCCCGCGCGGCAGCATGCGCATGGTGTTCACCAGCAACCATGACAAGAACTCCTGGGAGGGAACCGAGTTCGAGATGTTCGGCGATGCGGTCCGTGCCGCCATCGTGCTGACTTTCGTCGGCGATGGCATTCCGCTCATTTACAACGGACAAGAGGCGGGCAACAACAAGCGCCTGGCATTTTTCGAACGTGACCCGCTCGTCTGGCAGGAACATCCACACGCAGTGCTGTTCAAGCGACTCATTGAGCTTAAGAGCGGCAACTCGGCACTGCACAACGGCCCCTGGGGCGCGCGCATGATCCGCGTTGCCAACGACTCGCCGCAACGTGTGCTGTCGTTCGTACGAGCCAACGAGTCCGACAAGGTGCTGGCCTTGTTCAATTTCTCGGCGGAACCTCGCAGCGTGATGTTGCGCGAGTCGCTGGCGTACGGCCAGTACACGGATTTCTTCGCCGCGCGCAGCGTGACGATTGATGCCGGCACGACGATCGACTTGCCCCCTTGGGGGTACGCGGTGCTGACTGCCAAGACCGGAGCGGAGGGCGCCCGGTGACCGTCAGCGAGCTGTATCTGCTTGCCTTGCTGGTCATCTTCACCGTGCCCTTTTTGGTCTGGCGTCTCGGTCGCACCGATCATTTCGCGCCGCTCGTCGTGGTGCAGATCGTCACTGGAATACTGCTTGGGCCCGGCGTGCTGGGCGCGTGGCTTCCTGAGTACTACGAGTTCATTTTCACTGCCCCGGTGGTGCAGTCGCTCAATGCCGTCGCACTCTGGGCGGTGATGTTGTTCGTGTTTCTCGCCGGTCTCGAGCTCGATTTGAGCAGTGCCTGGCGAGAGCGGCGCGATAGTGCCATCGCTGCGGGGTTTGCGCTGGTCACGCCACTCTGTGCTGGCGCGCTGGTGGCGGTCTGGTTGGTTGCCGACGGTGGTTGGATGGGCGAGGCGGCCGAGAGTTGGCAATTTGTGCTGGGTATCGGCATGGCATCAGCGGTCACGGCGCTGCCGATTCTGGCGCTCTTCCTTGAGCGGCTGCAGCTACTTAAACAGCCGCTTGGGCAACGAATTCTGCGCTACGCCAGCCTCGACGATGTCCTCATCTGGGCCGTGCTGGCGCTGATCCTGATGGACTGGCAGCGGCTGGGAAAGCAGGCAATGTTCCTTGCGGCATTCATCCTAGTGGCCTACGTCGTGCGCCGCTTGATGCCGCGGATCACGCAAACGGATCGGTGGTATGTCGCTCTGGTCTGGTTGGCCGCCTGCGGGCTCGGTGCCGACTGGTGTGGGTTGCACTTCATGGTGGGTGCCTTCCTCGCGGGTGCGGTGCTCGATCACCAGTGGTTCGGTGAGGCGGAGTTGGCGATGACTCGGCGACTCGTTCTGCTGCTGCTGATGCCGGTGTTTTTCCTCAGCACTGGCTTGCGTACCAACTGGGAGATGGGCGGGTTCGCCGTGATCGTGACGGCAGCTCTGCTGTTGTTCGCTTCCGTGGGCGGCAAGCTGCTCGGTATTCGTCTCGCGGGGCGTGTGCTCGGGTGGACGGCTCTCGATGAAAAGATCATCGGCTGGCTGCTGCAGACCAAGGCGCTGATTGAGATCATCTTCGCCAGTGTGCTGCTCGATCGGCAGGTGATCACTTCCGCGACGTTCACGGCACTGCTGCTCATGGCCGTGATGAGCACCATGCTCACCATTCCTCGGGTTACGCCGCTGCTGAAGCGCGCTCTAGGCGCGGGATAGCCTCAGGTCGCTGGCGCAAGCACGGCGCGGATGTCGTCGATGACGGCGGGGTCCTCGATCGTGGCGGGGATCTCGAACGCTCGACCATCGGCGATGGCGCGCATCGTCGCGCGTAGCACTTTGCCGCTGCGCGTCTTGGGCAGTCGCGTCACGATGTGGCAGCGCTGAAAGCTCGCGACCGGACCCACTTCCTCACGCACTCGTTGGACGAGATCAGCCACGAGTGCATCGGCTGCGATGCTACCCGAGCTGATTCCGACCCCGGCTTTCAGCACTACGAGCCCCACGGGTATTGTGCCCTTGAGTGCATCGGCCACGCCGATGACGGCACATTCGGCGACTGCCGCATGACCCGCGAGCGCCTGCTCAAGCTCGCCCGTGGAGAGTCGGTGGCCTGCGACGTTGATGACATCATCGATGCGGCCCATCACGTGTACATAGCCGTCTTCGTCGATGTGACCGCCGTCACCCGTGGTGTAGTAGCCGGGATGGGCGCGCAGGTAGGCCGCATGAAACCCTTCCGCGTCGTTCCATAACGTCGGCAGGCAACCGGGCGGCAGCGGCAACTTGATCGCCAACTCACCCTGAGTGTTGGGTGGCAGCACTTGCCCTTCGGCGTCGAGCACCTCGATCTGATAACCCGGCAAGGGTCGCGTGGGGCTCCCCGGCTTTATCGGCAAGAGACCGAGACCCAGCGCATTGGCCACCATCGGCCAGCCCGTCTCGGTCTGCCACCAATGATCGATCACCGGGCGATCGAGCTTGTCACCGGCCCACCGCACTGTGTCGGGATCGGCGCGTTCGCCCGCGAGAAACAGCGCTCGCAGGCTGTCGAGCTTCGCGGCACGCATGAATGCTCCGTCCGGATCTTCGCGCTTGATCGCGCGCATCGCGGTGGGTGCGGTGAATAGCGCGGTTACGCCGTAGCGCTCGACGATGCGCCAATACGCACCCGCATCCGGCGTGCCCACCGGTTTGCCCTCGTAGAGGATGCTCGCGCAGCCGTGCAACAACGGACCGTAGACGATGTAGGAGTGACCTACGACCCAGCCGATATCGGAGGCTGCCCAGAACGTCTCGCCAGAGTTTGCGGCGTAGACGTTGTGCATCGACCAAGCGAGCGCGACGAGATAGCCCCCGGTATCCCGTACGACCCCTTTCGGTTTGCCGGTGGTACCTGAGGTATAGAGCACATAGAGCGGCGCATGCGCAGGCATCGGCACCGGCTCGACCCACGGCGCATCGCGCAGAGCTTGCTGCCATTCGAGGTCGATTTCTGGGCGCAAGGTCGCGGGCCCTTGCGGGCGCTGCAGGATCACGCAGTGTGACGGCTCGTGTTCGGCGAGCTCCATCGCCTTGCAAAGCAGACCGTGATAGTCCACGACGCGACCGGGTTCGAGACCGCAGGACGCCGACAAGATCACCGTTGGTCGTGCATCGTCGATGCGCACGGCCAACTCCCGCGCCGCAAAGCCCCCGAACACCACCGAGTGAATCGCGCCGAGCCTCGCGCAGGCCAGCATCGCGAACACAGCCTCGGGCACCATCGGCATGTAAATGATCACTCGATCGCCTGCGGCCACACCGAGACGACGCAGCGCTCCGGCGAGTCGGGCGACTTCATCTTGCAGTTCGGCGTAACTGATATGGCGTTCGCTCTGCGTCATCGCGCTGACGTGAATCAGCGCCGTGTGTGCGCCACGTCCCGCCGCGACATGCCGGTCCACGGCGTTATCGCAGGCGTTGAGCTCACCATCGCCAAACCAGCGACCATTCGGTGTGTCACGCAGCTCACAGCCGACGGTGGGAGAGCGACTCCAGCGGATGGCCTGCGCCGCTTCCAGCCAAAAACCCTGCGGGTCGGCCCGCCAGCGTTCGTATTGCTGGAGTTGCCGACTCATGCGGCAGACAGTTGCCGAAGGCCTCGAAAGCCGCAGCGTACGAGCAGTGCGCCGCCGAGCAGCAATAGCGCCGGGGCCACCATCAACGAGCGGCTTACAAGTTCGGGAGAACCAAACACGAGGTCAGTGAATAAGGCGACTACGAGTGGTCCGCCCGCCTGACCGACGATGTTGGCGATCAGTAGATACATCGCAACCAGCAGACCGCGCATACGCGAGGGGCAGATCACCGGAATCAGCGCAGGGCCTGCGCCGAAGGGCATGGTGCCAAAGAAAACGGCTGGCGCGAGTAGCGCAACGGCCCACTCGGCGCTAGTCATCATCGGGAAGGCAATAACGAACGGCACGGTGACGAGCGCGGCATAGCAGGCGGTGCGCAGATGGCCATCACGTATACCGCGCGCTTGCAGTCGATCGGCAATCCAGCCCCCGGTGATGACGCCGCCCGTGCCACAGAAAAGAAAAATCAGTCCGTAGGCATAGCCGACTTGTGAGGCGTTCCAGCCGAGGTTACGTATGAAGTGTGCAGGCACCCAGGCGCCGAGGCAGAACTGCACGGCTGCGAGCACCGAGATGCCAAAGAACACGGCCACGAACACGCCGAGGTTGCTGCGAACGAACTGCAGCACTTCGACAAGCGAGGGGTTGTCCTGAGTGCCGGCGGCACTCGTCGAGCGCCGCTCGGGTTCGCGTACCGTCAGCAGGAACCAGATCACGACGATAAACCCTGGTAGGGCGCCGAGCACGAAGGCCGCTTCCCAGGGGCGCATTTCGCCAAACACCGGCAACACCACCTGGTCGAGCGCCGAGAGCTGTGCGATCAACCAGCCGCCCACGAGCAATGCGACGCCAGAGCCGACGAAGCTCGCGCCCGTAAAGACGCTGACGGGCAAGGACACGCGATGCGAGCGGAACAGGTCGCCGAGCATCGAGAACCCTGAGGGCGTGAGGGTGGCTTCACCCACACCGACCGCGGTACGCGCGAGGAACAATTGCAGGAAATTTTTGGCAAGACCGCAGGCTGCGGCAGCCATCGTCCAGATGACGATGCCGACGGCAATGATGCGTCGACGATTGCCCGTGTCGGCAAGTCGACCGAGCGGCACTGCGGCAATGGCGTAGAACAAGGCAAACGCGAGGCCTTGCAGCAGGCTGATCTGCGTGTCGGAGATCGCGAGGTCTGCTTTGATGTCCTCGACCAGCAGGTTGATGATCTGCCGGTCGATGAAGGCCACCATCGCACAGACACAGAGTACGAACACCACGTACCAACCATAGGCCTCGCTCGGCCACGAGCGTTCGTCATCGGCCTTGACGGACGCATTCATCGCCGACGGTCCGCGAGTATGAAATCCGCGGCGCGCTCGCCGATCATCATTGCGGCGGCGTTGGTATTCGCCGAGACGAGACTCGGCATGATGGACGCATCGACCACTCGGACCCCCTCCACACCACGCACGCTGAGCTGCGGGGTGACTACCGCCTCCGCATCGGAACCCATGCGACAGGTGCCGACGGGATGGTAGCCGAGAAAGCTCGTCTTACGAATGTGCTCGATCCACGCAGCATCGTCCTGCACCGCGGGCCCTGGCAGGAACTCACCACGCATGTAGGGGGCGAAGGCTGAGGCTTCAAGTAGCCGTCGCGCGAGTTTGCAGCCGGCAAGTTGGCGCCGTAGATCGTCCGGGTGATCAAGCAAGCGATGCTCGATGCGGATGGGATCGGCCGCATTGGCCGAGCGCAGACTCAAACGTCCGCGTGTTGCGGGCCGACAGGTGTTGAAAACGATCGAAACGGCCGGACCGAGATACGGCACCACGCCACGCTCATCAAACGAAAAGGCAAAAGGACCGAACAGGAACTGCAAATCAGGTTCAGGTTCGGACGGGTCGGAGCGCAGGAAGGCCACGGCATGGGGGTAGGGACTCGAGGCCGGACCGCGTCCGGTGAAGAGCCAGTACGCCGCGTTGCGCGCCATGCGCCACGGCGTGGCATCCATGTTGTAGGTGCGTTGGTTGACCTGAGCACACACCACCGAGTTCGGATGCTCCTGCAGATTGCCGCCCACGGCGGCTCGATCCACGCGCGTGGCGATGCCGTGATTCTGCAGCGCAGCGCCGGGGCCGATGCCAGAGAGCATCAGCAACTTGGGTGAACCCAAGGACCCCGAGCTGAGCACGACCTCGCCGCCCGAGTTGAGTGCGAAGCGATGGGTTGAGCCGTCTTCCGCTCGGGCCTCGACGCCACTGCAGCGCGAGCCCTCAAACGTCAGCTGCTGCACGGCAAATCCGGTGCGGATCTCAAGGTTGCGGCGCTGCTTTGCGGTACTGAGATAAGCGCGGGCCGCACTCCATCGCCAGCCGCGATGCTGCGTGACCTGCGGTTCGGCGGCGCCTTCTTGGCGTTCGCCGTTGTAGTCGGCATTGGCGGCAAAGCCGAGTTCCTCGGCCGCCTCGACAAAAACCGAACCCAGCGGATGGCGCGTGCGCAGGCGGGAGACGTGCATCGGGCCCTCACGACCGCGCCAGCTGTCCTCGCCGAGTACCGAATTTTCCAGTCGCTTGAAGTAGGGCAGCACGTCATCGAACGACCAACCGGGATTGCCTGCAGCCGCCCAGGCGTCGTAGTCGCTGCGTGCGCCGCGAACGAACAACATGCCGTTGATCGAGCTCGAGCCGCCGAGCGTGCGGCCGGCCGGCCACAGATCAACCTTGCCGTGACGTGAGTCGTCAGGCTCGGCGAGCAGGCACCAGTCATAACGCGGGTTGCCAATGGCCTTAATGAGCGCCGCAGGCACGTGGATGTAGGGCGAGCGGTCGCTAGGCCCGGCTTCGAGCAGCAGCACCCGGGTGGCCGGATCTTCGGAGAGCCGATGGGCGAGCGCGCAGCCTGCAGAGCCTGCGCCGACGATGATGTAGTCCCAGTTCATAGTCCGAGTCTGGTCATCCCTGCCATAGCCAAACCAATTGATTCCGTTGCACAATCCATGCGTTCGCTGCATCGCGAACCTATTCATCCGGCGATCATTCCATGGAACTGCGTCAGTTGCGTCATTTCGTTGCCGTTGTCGACAGCGCTAACCTGTCGCGCGCGGCCGAACGCGTCGCCATCAGCCAGCCGGCACTGACCCGCAGCATCAAGAACCTGGAGGATCTGCTCGGCGTGGAGCTTCTCGAGCGCCAGCCCCGTGGGGTGGTGCCGACCGAGGCAGGACTCGCGCTTTATCACCACGCACAGATCGTGCTGAATGCCTGCCAGCGTTTAACGCGAGAGGTCCGCGAACTCGAGCGTGGAACATCGGGCACGGTCTATGTGGGCGTCGGCTCCCTCTATGCCACGCATATCACGAGTCGGGTCGCCGAAAATCTCTCGCAGTCGCAGCCTCGATTGGCTCTCGTGATCAATGAGGCCTTCTTCGAGGAATTGCTGCGTCGCTTGATCGACATGCGCCTTGATCTGATTTTCTGCAACTTTCCGCTGGTGGCGGCCTCGCCTGATCTCGTGCAGGAAGCGTTGCTGACGGTGCGCTCGTGCATCGTCACGGGCAAGGCTCATCCCCTGGCCGGTCGGCGCGAGGTGACGCGTGCAGATCTCGCCGCCTGCCGCTGGGTGATTGCGGATCAGCCCCATGCCCAAGACAGCTTCGAGAAGTTCTTCTCGGTGGAAGGGCTGCCGGTTCCACGAGATATTTTTCGTACCAACTCGCTCAATCTGATGCTCTCGCTGGCGGCGAGCGGGCGATTTCTGAGCCCCTTGCCCGAGCACCTCGTTGCCGAATCGGCCGTGGTCGACGAGCTGCGCGTTTTGCCGGTGTCGGGTGGGTACATCGAGCGGCAGGCGGGGCTCATTTACCGCAAGGCGGATGCCTCGCGTCCGGCGGTGGAGCACGTGCTCAAGGAATTTCGCCGCGTAGCACGCAGCATGTCGAGTGATCAGGCGAGCGCTTCGCTCACCGGGTCATAAGAAAACAACCCTAGCGAATCTTCATTGCGCACCGGCTGATCCCTTAGGCGCTCTGGCTGCATCCCGGCGAGTCGCTCGCCGCCAGCGGCCGATTCGTGATGGATCAGCGTAACGCGGGCATGCCGTGTGAGCTCGTAGCGGCGAAACGCCGTGATGAGCTGCGTCGGGAGTGACTGCGCGTGTGTCTCGGTGGTGCTTGCAATGACGCAGCGACCGAGAACGACCGCATCCTCGAGCGCCGAAGCCGCGCCTTGCCCGAACCACGGCATCATCGGATGCGCCGCATCGCCGAGCAGTGCGACGCGGCCTCGCGTCCATTGCGGCAGTGGCTCTCGTGCGAACAGTCCCCACTTGTGACAGCGACCTTCCGGTGTTGCGGCAAGGATCGCGTGAACCTCAGGATGAAAGCCTTGCAGCAGCGCGGCAGCTTCGGCAACGGTGCCGGTTTGCGACCAGCCCTCTGGTTGCCACTCATCGACGCGTGCGAACGCCACGTAGTTCATCAGGCCGCCGCGGCGAACGGGGTAGCGGACGAAAAGCCGACCCGGCCCTGCGAATACTTTGGAGCCGGCGCTCAGGGGTACATCGGCGAGTGCTGCGAGTGGCACGAGTCCGCGCCAGGCCACGAAGCCGCCGAATCGGGGTGCGGTGGCGCCGAAGACCTGGGTGCGAACCAAGGACTTCAAGCCATCGGCCGCGATCACGGCCGTCGCGTCAACCGCATGGCGATGTGCCGTTGCATCCTCGAAGACGAGGCGCGGCGTAGCGTCTGCTGAATCGTTGGCTTCGAGCGCGATCAGACGACGATCGGTGTGCAAGCCATCCGGCGACTGCTTGAGCCATTCATCGAGCAGCACTCGGTGCAGATCGGCGCGATGCATCTGCAGGTAGGGCGCGCCATAGCGCTGCACGGTGTCACTGCGATCAAAGGCGACCAGAGTTTCGCCGCTGGCGTAGTGACAGGTCAGCATCTGCGGTGGCTCATCGGCGAGCGCACGAATGCGCTCACCGACTCCCAACCAATCGAGCGCTTTCACGGCATTCGGTGTGAGCGAAAGGCCGGCACCGACCTCGCCAACTGCACTGGCCTGCTCGTAGACCACAGCGGTTACGCCCGCTTTGCGCAGCGCCAGCGCCGTGGCCAGGCCCCCGATACCTGCACCAATGATGGCCGTCGTCATGGCGGCAAACCGAGCGCGCCGGGGTTGATGAGATTCAGCGGGTCCACTTCGTTCTTGAGTTGGCGCAGCAACGATCGGAATGCCGGCGAGCGATCCTGTAAATACGGATAGGCGCGGCCGATCTGCAGGTGAGCGCCTGCATGCTGGCGCATCAACTCGACGATTGTGAGCCGTAAGCGCTCAACGTATTCACGACCTTCCGGGTTGGCGACTCCGGGTTTGAGCACGCTCTGCAATTCCGTGGGCAGCGTTGCCGCGTGCAGTGGCAGCCATTCGTCTTCCCAGTAGATCACCGGTTCGTACAGCAATGCCGATGGGCCAACGGCCGCGAACACGACGAAGACGCACACACGGTGCGCGGCGCAGTGCGCGGCCTCGCGATCGCGCAGGGCAATGAAATCGGCATGAAAGGCCGCGGCGGCCGAGTGCGGCAGGATCACGTGTAGCGGCAGCAGTCGACGACCCGCCGGGCCAACGACCATGGGTGCGGGAAAAGGCTGCGCCTGTACGACGGCCGCCATGCTATTGGCGACTTCGCGGCCATGCTCGGCTGCCATCGTACGCAGCTCCTGCAGATCGAGCGCCAAACGTCGCGAGTCGTGAGCCTCGCAGAGAAAATGACCGATGTAGGTTGACCCTGACAGAAATCTTCGGCCACCGCGGGCCATGCGCAGCAACTGCTTCAGCGCTGCACCAATCCCGTGCTGTGCCCGAACCACTTGCCACAGCATGCCGAGATCCTGAGCGAGCGCCGCATCGCCTGCCGCCAAGCGCGCGAGCGCCGTTTCAAGCCCAAACATTTCGGTGGCCAGACCTCGCCGTGCGACCGCCGCCGCCGTTGTGGCGAGCGCCTCGAAGCTGTCGAAAGCGAAAGACACGCTGTCGCGCACCGCGGGTCGCGGTTCAAGCTGCAAGGTCACCGCCGTCTTGATGCCGAGAGCCCCCGCATCACCGGTGAATAAACCGGTCAGGTCCGGGCCATAAGGTCGAAAAAAAGCTTCTCGCTCGCTGTGACCGAGGCGCGCGGTGTCTAGCGTTTCGCCCGTGCCGAGCACAACTTCAAAGCCGAGCGCAGCTGAGGCCGAGGTGCCGTGTCGCGCTGAACCGAAGGTGGCGGCCCCTTGCGACATGCCGCCGCCGAGTGTGGCTCGGGCACCGGACATCGGGCCCCAAAACTTCGCGCGTAAACCATGCGGGGCGAGTGCCGTATCAAGTTCGGCCCAAGTGCAGCCGCTTTCCGCTGTGACCGTCAGGTCGAGTGTCGAGAGGGAGCGGATGCGTTTGAGGCCCGTCAGATCCACGATGGCCGAGTGCCCGTCGATCGGCAGGTACGCGTCGGTGTAGGACATGCCGCCGCCACGCACGTGCAACGCCGTGCGCGAAGCACGCGCGGACTGAACGATGGCGATCACCTCGGAGCGATCCTGCGGCTGAAGCACGGCGAGGGCAGGCGTGCCGCGCCGATAGACATCCTGCGAGTAGAGCGCGCAGGTTGCTGCATCGGTGATGACGCGGTCCGCGCCTATGCTTGCGCGAAAGCCCGCCAAGGCTTCAATCGCCGCCGTCATGCGAGTGGTCAGTCCTTGACTGCCGTGGTGCAGTGCAGGAATGTCGGCGTGGGTCCGCTGTGCGTGACGCGCAAGCCTGCATCCGTCATCAACTGACCGAAATCACTCGCCACGAAAGCCGGTGAATAGGGCTCGCAGTTGTAGAGCGCATCAAATTTCAGCCAAAGTTTATTCGCCGCCGGCAGGTTGGGGTTGTTCGGCGCATCGATCACCGTGAACCGGCCGCCCGGACGCAGCAGGCGATGGACTTCGCCAAGGATTTGGGTAAACAGCCGTTCCGGAACCTCGTGGAAGAGAATATAGGCAAGGATCACGTCGTACTGCCCGGACGGCAGTCGAGTGTCCTCTGCGAGACCTTGCTGAAAGTGCACGTCGATGCCGAGATCCGTGGCGCGCTTGTGCGCGTAGCGCAGCAGCGGCAAGCCCACGTCAAGCCCGCGCACTTCGGCCTGCGTGAATCTTTGCTTGAGAGCGGTGGTGCACTGGCCGATCGAGCAGCCGAGGTCCAGCACGCGGTGGACTTTGCCATCATCGGGTGCTGCGACCAGATCGACCACTTGCTGATGCAGTTCATCCTGGTCGTTATCGCCCTGATAAAAGACCTTGGTGCCGTGGTGGAACACGTACCCAGCGAGTGAGTCGCCGCAGTAGCCGCCGGGCTGCAGGTGGATATCGAGCGTCGCGTATTTCGGTACTTCAAAGTTCGGATCGTAGTGCAGGCGGCCCGGATGGCTGCGCTCGGCCGCATCGAGTTCCGCCTCGTAATGCGCACGCCTTTGCGCAAAACTATCGTGGAGTTTGTGCCAAGTCTGCTGCTGCTGGCTGCGCATCAGGCGCTTCCACAGCCGGGTGTAGGGTCGCGCGTCGGCATCGGGTGCTTCCGCAAAGCCCATGATGCGCGGAAACATGGCGCGGATGTTGTGGTTGCGCAGGCTCTCCATGAACGCCAGATAACTCTCGTCTTCGAGCGTGGGCGTGCGGGGCAGCAGTCCGGTCGTTCCGCGGTTCATGCCTGTTTCGCGTCCTGTCTGGCGGCCTCTAGGCTCTTGGCGAAGACATCATACTCATTGATGTCGCTCTTGCGTTCGCGGGCCCAGCGGGTCGCAAAGCCACGCGGGTACTCGGCATCGCCGTCGCGCCGTCCGTCTTCAGACCAGACGAGCGGGCATAGCGGTCCCATCGGCCGTTCGCCTGCGACCATCTCGTCAAAGCTGATGCCGGCGAGGTTGACGCAGTCCGGCCGCGGATCCCAACGAATGTCGTCACCGAAGATGCGTACGGAGACTGCGATACGCCAGATGTCCTCCGGGTTGCCGCCGGAGTAATGCAGGGTCCACGGGTGCACGACCAACAGATCGCCAGGCTGCATGTCCCAGGTCAGGAAACGCGCCGAGGGGTCGTTGCGCAGCGGCTCGGGGTTTGGGTGCGGCACGCGGTCGGGTGGCTTGATCATCTTGCGGGCGTTCGGTGAGAACAGCCAATAGCGCACATCCTGCACGTGCGAACCCGCGAGACATTCGAGCGAGTTGGCCTTGGTGATCGGCGTGAGCGGCATCCACAGCGATGGCACCATTTTGCCGCTGACCGGCCAACCCATGCGGTCGGTGTGCCAGATGGTCTTCTCTGCTGAGCGCGGCGCCTTGGCGAACATCTCATCGAAGAAAAAGTGCGCTTCTTTGGACTTCATCACCCGGCAAGCGGCTTCGGCCATCGGCCCGTTGAAGGCGAGCTCGCGAAACTCGGCAATTGTGCGGGCCATGTACCGCCCGGGGTAGGTCGGCAGCAGGCCGAAATCCTCCTTGTTGGCGGCGATGCGCGTGGCGATCGGCAGCAGCATGTCAATCCAGTCCTGATTACATACGCCGCGCAGCAGCACACACCCGTCGCGTTCATAGGTGTCGATGTCTTCCTGAGTGATCGGATTTTGCGGACTGCGGTTGAGTGCCATGACGGGACCTTTGGAGTGAATCTCAGACGCCATTCAACAACTGCGGGCCCGGGCGCGACAATCGAATCGGCGTGAGGTGCCATAAGGCAGGTGCATGGCTGCGGGGCCATAAAGCATTGGCCGGTGCGACGATGGAGTCGCGACAATCGCTCGCGTGAACGCACAGCATCTGAATCCGCTTGCAGCCAGCGAGCCCGTGGGGCGGCGTGTGTCCGTGGGACATGCCGAGTTGTACGTCGAGGAGTACGGCGAGGGCGAGCCCTTGCTGCTGGTGGCGGGTCTCGGCGGCAGTGGTCGGTTCTGGGCGCAACAAGTGCCGGAGTTCGCAAAGTATTTCCGCGTCATCCTGCACGATCATCGGGGAGTCGGTCGCTCCGGTCCGGGGCCGCTCATCTCCAATGTGGGCGATATGGCGGGCGATCTGCTGCAGCTCATGGACGCGCTCGGCATCGACAGCGCCCACCTCCTCGGTCACTCGACGGGCGGCGCCATCGGTCAACATATTGCCTTGCATGCGCCGCAGCGCATTCGCTCCCTGGTACTGAGTGCGAGCTGGGGTGGTCCGACGCCGCTGTTCGTGCAGACCTTCCATACCCGACGCGACATCCTCATCAACTCAGGGCCGCTCAATTACCTGATGGTGGGCACGCTGCTGGCCACCCCCGCTTGGTACTTGCAGCCGCGTTTCGGCAGCACGCAGGAGTATTTCCGCACTAGGCTCGCTGAATTCCCGGGGCTCGAGATCGAACTCGGTCGTCTCAACGCCGTGATGCGGCACGATTTGCGGCACCGGCTGCAGGAGATCGATAAACCGACGTTCGTGATCGGTGCCAAGGACGATCAGCTCACTCCGCCGGGTCTGTCCGAGGAACTTGCGCAGCGCATCCCCGGTGCGCGACTCTCTCTGCTCAATGAAGGCGGGCATTTCTGCCCGCACACGGTGACCGCGACCTACAACGCGGCAGTACTCGAGTTTTTGCTCGAGCAACAGGGTCGGGAGGGGCAGACATGTCAGCCGAGGATTTCCGTCAACCGAGCGCAGTGATCAGCGGGCCCGAAGACGGGCAGTCGCTCTGGCAGCCGTTGCCCTCGCGCGGCTATGTGACGGTGAAGTTCTCGCCGCAGAACATGCCCTATGACACCTTCTCGTCCGGAATCCAGCTGCTTCCGCCCGGATGTCACATCCGCGAGCATGGGCACCAGCAAAATCACGAGTTGGTCTTCGTGTACGAGGGTACGGGCAGCGTCACCATCGAAGGCGAGACTACGCAGCTTGAGCCTGGCTCTGCCGTGCTGTTCGGCCGCTATGCACGCCATCGCATCGACAATACAGGCGAGGTCGACATGAAACTCTTTTGGGTGTTCATGCCACCGGGTCTCGAGGACTGGTTCAATGCGATCGGTCGACCGCGCGAGCCTGGCGAACCGATGCCCGAGCCGTTCCCGCGTCCCGACAACGTCGCCGAAGTGCAGCAGCGCATGCGTTTCGTGCCGCCGCGTGGTTGAACGTATGCGTGTACTTACCCGCAACGATCTCGAGCAGGTGTTGGGTTTCGAGGCCTGCATCGCCGAGATGCGTCGCGCGATGATTGCGACGTCGGAGCGGCGTTGCAGTCTGCCGTTGCGCCAGTTCATGCCCGTGCCCGGCCGTGCCGGAAAACTCGGCCTGATGCCGGGGTACATCGGCGCGGCTGACAGCGGCGAAGGGGAGTGTTTCGGCGTCAAGATTGTCTCGAAGTTCGAGCGACCGGCGGGTGATGCGCATGGCTCGCACGTCGGGGCGGTGATGTTGTTCGATGCCGATACCGGCTTACCGTTGGCGCTGCTTGAGGGCGGTACGCTGACGGCGATCCGCACCGCATCGATGACGGCACTCGCCACCGATGCGCTGGCGCGAGCGGATGCGAAACGTTTGCTGATCGTCGGCACGGGCGAGGAGGCGTGGTATCACGCACGAGCCTTGCTGCACGTGCGTCCCTTCGAGGAACTCGTGGTGTGGGGCCGAACGGCGTCACGGGCCGAGCAGTTGATCGAGCGGCTTGCCGCGCAGCTGCCGCGCGAGCGCTCGGGCGCTGTACCGCGATTGAATGTGGCTGCGGAGTTGCCGGCGGCACTGGCACGAGCCGACGTGGCCTGCACCGTGACTTCGGCCAAGGAGCCATTCATCCGGGGCGAGTGGTTGCCGGCCGGGCTGCATTTGAATCTCGTCGGCTCAGCGATCGCGAGCACCGCCGAGGTCGATGATGAGACCGTGCGTCGCGCGCGGTTTTTCGTCGATTACCGTGATGCGGCACTGGCCGCTGCCGGTGAGTTGCTCGGGGCGATGCAACGCGGCGTCGTCGATGCGACGCACATCCGAGGCGAGATCGGCGAGGTGCTGGCCGGAACAGTGACGGGTCGTCAGGCCGTCGATGAACTGACAATCTACAAGTCGCTAGGCGTGACCACCCAGGACCTTGCTGCAGGCTGGCGCGCACTCAAGGAAGCGGAGTTACGCGGCATCGGCGGCTCTATCCAGTTATCCTGAACTCGCCAGTTATCCTGCACTCGCGCGCCTGTGGGCGCTTTCGATATCGAGGAGTTTCGACATGCAACCTGCCCCCGAGCCCGCGTTCTTTGACAATCCGGCCATCGACAATCTTATCGCCGTCACGATGGAGCTCGGCGCGGAGTTGTGGGTGCAGCGCGAGCGTATGCGCATCATCGAGAAAATTCTCGCGGAGAAGGGTGTGGTAACGGCCGAGCTCATCGAGCAGTACACGCCTAGCGCCGAGGAGGCCGCCACCGTGCGCGCCGAGCGGGACGCCTTCGTGCAGCGACTGTTCGGGGCGTTCGCCCGCGAGACCGTCAAGGCGACGCCGGACGCCTGATCGGCGCCAGTTACGGCGCAGGTCGCGGCGCAGGTTGCGGCGTTGGGCGTCGTTCGCCCGCCCGATACGGGATGCCGCGCAGCAGCACATTCGGCAACACCGCATTGTCCCATTCGGCGTTGGGCGAGCGCGGCGGCTGCGCCCCGAGCCGCAGCACCACAAGGCGCGCTGAGGGGACGATGTAGAGCACCTGATTCGAGTTGCCATCGAACAGGAAGAGGTCACCGGCGAGATACGGCTCGCCATGGAGGACGCGTCTCGCGTCGGGTTCGCGTGCAGGATTGAGGAAGCCGCGCCGCGGGGTGTAGTCCCCGGCCACGTACACGCCGAGTCCGTAATAAGGGTTCTCGGCTGTGCCACGCGTCATCTCGCGCACGTAACCCCGAGGCAGTAGACGTCGACCCTGCCAGCGGCCGTCATTCATCAGCAACACGCCGAGCCTGACCCAACTTTCTGCCGTGAGCATCAGACAGCAACCCGAATGCGCGAGGCCGCCCGGGCGGTTTACCCAGATCGTGCCGCCGTTCGCGCCGATGGGCTGCAGAACGTGTTGCGACAAAAACTGCGCATAGCGCATGCCCGAGGCGCGTTCGATGAGCAGCGCCACGAGCTCCGAGGTCGCATTGCTGTACTCGTAGCGGCTGCCCGGTTCATCGACGAACGGATATTCGTTGATGAGGATGTCGTCGTGGCGGGGGTGCAGGTACGCGCGATTGAGGATGTGTTCGACGCTCGTCTCCGGCGACTGCGGCAACATCCCGGAACGCATGTCGAGCAGATGGCGCACGCGTAGCGTCGACTTGCGCGGCACACCTCGCCATTCGGTGATGAAGTCGGCAACGGGCTGATCGAGTGAGCGGATCTTGCCGAGCGCGATGGCGCGACCGATGGCAATCGCCGTCATCGGTTTGGCCAGCGAGCGCGAGGCCTGCAGCTGATCCGCTGTGGTCGTACCGAAGTGGCTGACCTGCTCCAGGCCATCACCGCGCCAGATCAACAGGCTGGTCGAGCGGTTGCTGGCAGCGTAATCACGCGCTCGATTCAGCGCCTCCTCATCGATGCTGCGCGACTGCGACGGCTTGAGCGGCAGGGGTCGGTAGGCGGGGTCACCGGGCACTTGCTCGAGCGGGTCGTATTCCTCGAGACCGAGGCCCGTGACGAACGAGTCCTGCAATTTTTGGAAGCGCTCTCGATACAGCGCCTCGTCCTCTGCGGAGTACGGCGCGGCAGCATTTGCCCCGCCGCCAATCGCCCCGCTGCCGATCATAAAGACGAGCAACGCGATGGGGGCGAGTGGCTTGAGGAGTCGTTGCATCAGTCAGTGCTCCATCGAGGCAAAAAAATCGATCAGCCGTTTCGCCTTGGCGGCTGCGCCTTCCGGCGACCAGCCTTCCCCACCCACATGAAGCGTGCTGCTGCCGACCAAGCTTGCCGCACGTTGCACGGTGGCACGCGTCGGATCGCCCTCGTCGGCCATCAGCATCGTGGGGTGACGCAGCTCGGGCAGGCGCTCGTCGAGACGATGCCTGAACACCGCGCGATACGCGAGGTGATAAGTCGAGGCCGCTTTCAGAAGATCGACGGTCAAGCCATGCAGCAAGTCGGGCGGCATGGCGCCGCCACCGAGGTTATGGGCGGGATCACGCTTGAAGTGCGGAAAGAACCACGCCTGGTCGCGGATGAACTGCAGCGCCTGGAACACTTGTGTCCCCCAGGCGTCCGCAAGCAGCGGAGGTGCGTAGTGAGCCAGAAATTCTTCGCGCTCCTGCTCCTCCAGCCACAGCAGCCCGTCGAGGGCCACTCGACGAATGCGCTGCGGGTGCCGAATCGCCATTTCAATGGCGATGTGCGCCCCAGTGTGAAAGCCGTATAGATTGACGCGATCGATGCGCAGCGCATCGAGCATGCGTACGAAAGCGTCGGCGTAGTCTGCAAGCTCCGGTTGCGCGAGGCGCAGCGCCGCGGAGTCGCCATTGCCTGGCGTATCCGGTGCGATCACGCGGCAGTGGCCGAGGCTAGCGATCTGACAGGCGAGCGGCTCGACGCTGCGCGACGAGGCGGGCGAGGCGTGCATCATCCATACGGGTTCGGTCGAGCCTGCACCGCCCGCGGCGTGCCGATAGTGCATCAGACCTTCATCAAGGCGGACGAAAGCTCGCTCGCAGTCGTTAATCGTGTTGATGCTCGTCTTCATGCCGCGCATTCACCGCCATCCAGGGGGATGACGGCACCCGTCAAAAATCCGCAGTTCGGCCCCAGCAACCAAGCGACCGTTTCGGCCACTTCCTGCATGTGTGCAGGCCGCGCCATGGGAATTTCTTTGATGCGTGACTCTAGCAGCGCACTCTGCTGCGAGCGGATGAGTTCGAAGCGTTCGGTCGCCACGAGCCCGGGGGCGATGACATTGATCCGAATGCCCTTGTCCGCGACTTCCAGCGCTGCCGCTTTGGTGAGGCCGATGACGCCCCACTTGGCCGCGCAGTAGTCCTGTAGACCCGCAAACCCGCGCGTGCCCCCGATGGAACTGTTGTTGACGATGGCGCCGCGGCCGGTCGCGCTCATCAGCCGCAACTCCTGTTGCATGCAGAGGAAGGTGGAGCGCAGGTTGAAGGCGATGGTTTGCTCAAAACGTTCCAGAGGAGTGTCGATCGTGGGTGAATTCCCGAGCGTACGACCGACGTTATTGAACGCAGCGTCCAGTCGGCCGTGGCGCGACTGCAACACCTCGAAAAACTGTTCGACGCTGTCGGGCAGTGTCGCATCGAGGCTGATGGCCGACGCCTGTCCCCCCTCACTGCGGATCGTCTCCACAAGTTCTTCGCAGAGTTCAACCCGACGTGCACCAATAACGACCGTCGCACCCAAGGCGGCGAGATGGCGCGCACTTTGCCGACCCATGCCGCTCGATCCGCCGAGCACGGCGACAACCTGTCCCTTCAACGTGTGCATCCGAGTTGCCTCCCCCGCGATGTATCGGCGGATTCTAACGCCGCAACATCGAATCGCCTGACAAAGACTGTTGCGAATATGTCACTATGCGTCGCTTGTATGCCTCGGTGCGTTTAAAGCATGAGTGACCTGTCAATGGTCGCGATAATCGGGGCGAAGTGGGGGACGAGTTTGTCCCCGAGATCGATAGACGTTCGTTTCATTCGGAGGGGTGTCAATGGAAAACGGAGTTTCATCAGGCAAGTCGTTGCGGCTCGCGTTGTTGTCGGCTGCTGCAGTCGGCACGGCCGTCGGCGGCGTACAGCCGGTATTCGCGCAGGCTTCGGCCGCAGAGCTTGCCGAGATCGTGGTCACGGCGCGTAAGCGCGAAGAGTCCTTGCAGGAAGTGCCGGTGGCGATCACCGCGTTCTCGTCCGAGCAGCTCACCAAGCGCGGCATCGTCGAGCTTGAGGATCTCGCGCTCAGCACGCCGGGTCTCGCCTTCGAAGACTACTCATCGAGCTTCTCGGCGGCGCCGGTCATGCGTGGTCTGACCCAGATCAACGTCTCCTCCGAAGTGCAGAACGTCGCGACCTTCGTGGACGGTGTGTACATCCAGCGTAACTACGCGGTGGACATCAGCCTCGCCGACGTGTCGCGAGTCGAAGTCGTCAAGGGTCCGCAGAGCGCGCTCTATGGCCAGAACGCCTTTGCCGGCGCCATCAACTACGTTCTCAATCGCCCGGGCGAAGAATTCGCCGGCGATGCGGAAGTGACCGCGGGTTCCGACGGTCGTCTCGATTACAAGCTCGCTGTCGGTGGTCCGCTGATCGAGGGCAAGCTTGGCTTGCGCGCGTTCTACGGCCACAGCGAGTTCGATGGCACCTGGCGCAACCAGTTGCCGGGCTTGAGCGGTGATCAGGCACTCACTGGCAATCGCGATGGCGACACCTACAGCCTGCTGGCTGTGATTACGCCGACCGATGCGGTGAAGGTCGAGCTGTCGTACATGAACGTGCAGCGCGAGATCGGCAACCGCGCCGGTTGGGCGATCAACACCGGCGATGTGCAGAACACGGGTAACTGCGGTACCAACGTCGGCACCTCGACGCGTCCGAGCCTCGTCTGCGGTGAGTTGACGTTCTCGCCCCAAACCTACCAGACGGCGGCATCGACTCGTCCGAAGGGTCTCAACGTGCTCGCCATTCCGACGCCGGGTTTCGTCAACGAGACGGAGTTCTACCGCGGCGACATCACCGTGGACATCAACGACTCGATGTCGGTGGTCTATCAGTACGGCAAGGTCAAGTCGGCGGGTCAGGAAATCAGCTCGCCGTCGAACAACCCGGTGTCGCCGACGATCGGTCCGGATTTGGGCGCACTCGCCACAGGCGTGTTCCGCCCCGGTCCGTACAACTCCTTGCAGAAGGAAGGCAGCACCAACGACTTTGAAAGCCATGAGCTGCGCCTCGACTACGCCCCGGAAGGTGGAGCCCTCAAGGCTACGCTCGGCGCGTATCGTTCGGAGTTCGATGACGTCTATCGTTTCTACCTGACCTCGATCCTCGCCGGGAACTTCCTGCCGAACGATCCGACTTCGGGCTTCCTCGATATGACCGGGTTCCCGTTTGGCCTTACGGACAAGCAGAACCTTGGCAAGACCTCGGCAATCTTCGGTGCGCTCTCGTATGCGGTCACCGACCAGCTGACGCTCGGTGCGGAACTGCGCTACAGCAAAGAAGAGAAGAAGGTCGTGGACATTCGCGCCAAGGTCACCCTCAGCGACGAGTTCACCGACACCATTCCGCGCTTTACGGCCGACTACAAGCTGTCTGACAACAACATGCTCTACGCCTCAGCGGGCAAGGGTGTGAAGACCGGCGGTTTCAACGGCGTGACGGCGGGTACGGTGACCATCCCTGTGCCTGAGCAGGCCTTCGGTCCGGAAAGCAACTGGACCTACGAGATCGGCTCGAAGAACACGTTGCTCGATGGCCGTATGCTGCTGAACGTGGCGTTGTACAACGTCGAGTGGAGCGACATGCAGATCCAGGCGTTGCCCTCGAACGCGCCGGTTAACATCACCAACGTCCCGGTGATCTACCGCAACCTCGGCAATGCCCGCTCGCGCGGTGTAGAGCTCGAGACGCTGTTCGCGGTCACCGAGAACTTCTCGGTGAACTTCGGCGCCTCGTTTGCGGATCCGACGTACAAGGACGGCACCACGTCGTTCCGTTTCCGCAATCCGGTGAACCGTTGCAACGGCATCACCTGCCCGGTTGACGCTGCGATCGGCGGCAAGACGCTGCCGCGTACGCCGAAGACCCAGTTGATCGCCGGTGCCGAGTGGGCCTCCAAGTTCAGCAACGGTATGGCGTTCTATGCGCGTGGCGACGTGACCTACCAGTCCGAACTGCAGGTCGAGGAGATGAACCTCGCGCAGATCGAGCCGCGTACGCTGGTGAACGCGCGTGTCGGTTTGTCGAAGGACAAGTGGTCTGCAGACCTCTGGGGCAAGAACATCCTCGACAAGGAGTACATTGCCAACTCGTTCTTCATCGTCTCGGGTGTCGGTTACACCGCTTCCTACGGCGAGAAGGCGACCTACGGTCTGACGGTTCGCTATCAGTTCTGATCGCGACCTGATCTGTTGACGTCAAAGGGGCGAAGCACCATGTGCTTCGCCCCTTTTTCTTTGACTCAGACGTCCACGTCGAGTCGATGTCAACTCCGGGGCGAGGTCAAACCGTCTCGGCAGATACCCAAACATCGACGCCGTTCAGTGCGGCATTGCCACTGAGCTCGTCGATATAACGCTCGTCTGTGAGATCGTTGGCACTGACGCCCGCATGCGCACGCGCGATGCGCAGTTGCACGCCCGGCAGCCCGTGCCCCCAGCCATGCGGCAGGCTGACAACCCCTGGCATCAAAGCATCGGTCACTTCGACCTGGACCCGCAGGCTGCCGGTACGCGAGCGCACGAGGGCGACGGCGCCATCTGCCAAAGCACGCGTTGCCGCATCCGCGGGATGTATCTGCAGCGTGCAGCGCTGCGGGCCTTTGACCATGCGCTGGCTGTTGTGCAGCCAAGAGTTGTTGGTGCGCAGGTCGCGCCTGCCGATGAGACGCATCCGATCCGACCCCGGTGTGGCGTCGGCCGGCACATCGCCCTGCACATCGGCGAACGTGTGAGCGAGCCGACTTAAATCCTGACGCAGCAGCGCGGGCACGAGATCGATGCGTTTATTCGAGGTCCAGAGCCGCTGCGGCAACGAGGGTTGCAGCGGTCCAAGATCGATGCCGTGCGGTTTGCGGGCGATGCGGCTGAGCGTGAGCCCGCTCGAGAGAGGGTTCCAGCCAGCGCCACGTTCGCCGGTGCGTATGCCCAGAGCGATGCTGCGTTTGGGTGTCAGCCATCGCGTCGCCAGCCGCGTCAGAGCCGGTGGGCGGCGCGCCGGATCGAGCGATTCAAGCCGCGAGGCGATTGCTTCGCAGATCTCCCAGTCGTGGCGTTGGTCTGCCTGCCGCGGGAACAAGGGTTCGCAATATTTGACCGTGTTGCGGATCGCAAGCATGTGGAACACGAGATCGAAATGGTCCCGCTCGAGCGCGAAGGTGGGCGGGAGAATGAGGTGCGCATGGCGCGTGGTTTCGTTGATGTAGAAGTCGATCGACAGCATGAACTCGAGTTTCGGCAGCGCCGTGGCCAACTGCTTGCCGTTGGGTGTCGAGAGCACCGGGTTGCCTGCGGCGGTCACGAGGCCACGGATTTGACCTCGACCTTCCGTGAGGATTTCTTCGGCGAGTGCGGCGACGGGATACTCGCCGCTGAACTCCGGTAAACCGCGAACGCGGGTGCGACGCTTGGCGAAAGACCCGGGGGTGCCGAAACCGACGCCGCTACGCCGCGTATCGAGCGCTGGGGAGGTGAACAAGGCACCCCCTTCGCGATCAAGATTGCCCGTGACGATATTGAGTGCCTGGATCAGCCATTGCGCCAGTGCGCCAAAGGCTTGCGTCGAGACTCCCATGCGGCCGTAACACACCGCGGCCGGCGAGGCGACGAAGTCGCGCGCAAGTTGACGAATCGTCGCCGCATCGACCCCCGTGGGCTCTGCCACCCGCTCAGGCGGCCATTGCGCGCAGAGGGTACGCAAGTCCTCGAGGCCCTCGAGCGAGTCGGCCAGTCTCCCCGGGGCCGCGAGGCCTTCGGCGAAAATGACCTGCAGCAAGGCGAGCAGTAGCAGCGCGTCGGTACCCGGCGTGATGAATACGTGGGTGTCGGCAACATCCGCCGTTTCCGAGCGCCGCGGATCGACGACCACCAGTCTGCCGCCGCGCGCGCGCAACGCCTTCAGTCGTCGCGCAACGTCCGGTGCGGTCATCAAACTGCCGTTGGAGACGACGGGATTGGCACCGAGCACCAGCAGGAATTGCGTGCGATCGAGATCCGGGATCGGGATCATCAGCTGGTGGCCGTACATCAACCAGGACACCAGGTGATGCGGCAACTGATCGACCGAGGTGGCTGAGTAGCGATTGCGGCTGCGCAGTGCGCGCAATAGTCGCGCGCCGCCCATTAAGCCGCCGTAACTGTGAACCTGCGGATTGCCGAAGTAACTGGCAACCGCTTCAGAGCCGTGCTCGCGCTGAATGGCAAGCAGCCGCTTCGCGGCTTCGTCGAACGCTTCATCCCAAGAGATTTCATGCCACGCGTCACCCTCGCGACGCATCGGTCGACGCAGTCGGTCAGGGTCTTCGTGCACGTCCTTCAGCGCCAACGCTTTCGGGCAAATGTGTCCGCGACTGAATGGATCCGCCTCATCGCCGCGGATCGATATGATCTCGCGACCGCGGTGGCGGATTTCCACCCCGCACATCGCTTCGCATAGATGACAGGTTCGATGATGGACCGCGACGGTGTCTGACATCGGCCGATTATTGATCATTTGCTTGGTAACATCACCCCGCGGTTGATTACGGGGATATTGCGCATGAGCAAACAACGAACCGAGGGGCGTTTTGCCGGGCAGGTCGTGTTGGTAACGGGGGGCGCCGGCGGGCTAGGTTCGGCCATTGCGGCCCATTTCTTCGACGAGGCAGCGTGTGTCGTCGTCGCGGATTGCGATGTCGAGCGCGCGAGTGTCGTGGCCGAGCAGCTTGGATCTGCCGCTTATCCGATGAAGCTAGAGGTCAGCGACGAATCTTCGTGGGTCAGCGTGTTCGATGAGATCGAGCGCCTGCGGGGGACACCTGATGTGCTCGTCAACAACGCCGGTGTGTTTGTGCCTAACGTGCCCTTTGAGCAAATGTCGGTTGAGCTGTGGCGACGGCATTTCGCGGTCAATGCAGAGGGCACCTTTCTGGGTTGTAAGCATGCACTGCTGCGAATGAAAGCACGTGGCTCCGGCGCTATCGTCAACATGGCTTCGGGTTTCGCGCTGCGGCCGCAGGCCACGGCGAGTGCGTACTGCGCGTCCAAGGCGGCCGTTTGGATGACCACGCGCACGGCCGCCGCTGCGGCAGGACCGTATGGAATTCGGGTCAATGCCGTGCTCCCTGGTGCCGTGCCGACCGATATGCTGCGCGGAAACCTGGCCGCCGGGGACGATGAGCAAGCGTACTTCGCCCTGCTCGCACAGCATGCGGCGCTAGGCAAACTCGCGAGCGCCGCGGACATTGCCCGAGCCGTGGCGTTCCTTGCCGATCCGGCGAACAACGCCATCACCGGTGTCGCACTGCCTGTGGATGCCGGCAACCTGCTTTGAACGGAGATCTCGAACCTATGAGCACCGAATACACGCCGCCCAAAGTTTGGGTCTGGAATCGCAGCAATGGCGGCAAGTTCGCCAACATCAACCGTCCGACCGCAGGCGCCACCCACGACAAGGAGCTGCCGCGCGGTCGCCATCCGCTGCAACTGTATTCGCTGGGGACGCCCAACGGAGTCAAAGTTACGGTGATGCTCGAGGAGTTGCTCGCTGCGGGACACGCGGGTGCGGAGTACGACGCCTGGCTGATCAATATCGGCGAAGGTGATCAATTCGGCAGCGACTTTGTCGCGATCAATCCCAATTCGAAGATCCCGGCGCTACTCGATGTCAGCACTTCGCCCACCACGCGCGTGTTCGAGTCCGGTTCGATCCTCGTCTACCTCGCCGACAAATTTGCCGCATTCCTGCCACGCGACGCTGCTGCACGAGCCGAGTGCCTGTCTTGGCTCTTCTGGCAGATGGGCAGCACACCTTACCTCGGCGGCGGCTTCGGGCATTTCTACGCTTACGCGCCGCAGAAGTGGGAGTACCCGATTGATCGGTTCGCGCTCGAGGTCAAGCGGCAACTCGATGTGCTCGATCGCAACCTGGCAACACGTCGCTACGTGGCGGGTGACGAGTACAGCATCGCCGACATGGCGATTTTCCCGTGGTACGGCGGTCTCGTGCTCAACAACCTGTACAACGCGGCGGAGTTTCTCGAGGTCGTGAGCTATCGCAACGTACTGCGTTGGGCGAGTGAGATTCGCGAGCGTCCGGCTGTGCAGCGCGGCCAGCGGGTCAATCGGACTTGGGGGCCTGAAGACTTGCAGGTGCGTGAGCGGCACTCGGCGGCGGATATTCGTTGACGGTAAACAGGCTGCGGGTGTCGGCGGCCACCGCGCCGTGGCGCAGGAAAATCGCGATGCCCTCGATGAATCCCAGCGTGTAGAGCAGGGCGGTCGCGCGCAGCAGCCCGCTGGTGTCGATCACGAATGACGAGAACACCACGAGCACCACGCCTACGGCGGCGGTGCGGTTCAGATGGGTGTGCAGCAGGATCAGTCGACCGCACTTGAGCCACGACACGGCGAGCATCAGCGCCAACATGCCGATGGCGAGGGCGATGAACGCGAGGTTGTCGAGCACCACGGCCGGGAACAACTGGTACAGCAGCAACGCGGCGCAGGGATAGAACACGAGATCGGCCACACCATCGAGCAGGGCGCCGCGCTCGCTCGTCTGTTGCCAGCGTCGGGCCAGCCAGCCGTCGAGAAAGTCGCTAAGCCCGAGCACGGCAAACCACGCGAGCAGCGCGGCGCGGTTCGTTTGCGCATCGAAGAGGAACAACAGCGGTGAGCCGAAGAAACGAAACACCGACAGGGCGTTGGGCAGGTTCACGGCAGGCATCATGCCGCCTCGCCCCGGTATTCGGCAAAGGTCGTAAACTCCAAGATCCAATGACCCGTCGAAACTCAATCATCGCGCTGCTGCTCGCCTTGTGTGCGTTGGCACTGGATGCTGCGCCTGCGCCTCGTTCGCCAGTGCAGGCCGCCGTCGGTGAGGGTTATGCCGAGGCACTCGATCGAGGTTGGCTTGAGGCCGTCATCACCGTTCGACGTGCTGAACCCGTGTTGCAATTGGCCGAGCAGGTGGCTGGCTGGCAGATCGTCGCCGTGCCCTCGGCTAACGGCAGTGCAGCGAGCGCCCGCACTGGTTCCGGTGAGCCGCGCGAATGGCGGGTCGGTGACGCTTCCGGCCAACCGGGAGTGCTGCGGGTGATCGAGGCTCGCCCAGCCAACTCGGGATCGTCGGCGAGGCCCTTACGTGCTTCGGCTCAACCCTGGGATACAGGCGGGCATTTCAGCGTGATGACGCGATCCAATGACGCCGAGGGACGTTGGCGCGCCGCCGAGGCGCTCGGCTGGGGTGCGTGGAATGCGCCGGTCGAGCTCGATTTCGGCGGCGTGCGGCTCGCCAACGTCATCTTGCGCGGTCCTGAGGGCGTCAACCTGTCGATCTACGAACGACGTGAACCGCGTTTGCCCGATGCACCGGATCTACGTGGCTTGCGTCGTCCGTTCAATGCCATGCAGATCGTGCGCGATCCGCTTGCAGCGCGACGCTTCTATGTGGACATCCTGAAATTCGAAGTGCTCGCCGAGGGGCGGTATCGTGGTGCGCCCGGGGTCGTCAACAATTTCGGCATGCCGGCCAACCTCGCCGGCGATGTGGCGCTCGATTACATGATCCTCGCGCCGGTCAAGAACGGACCGACGCAAATCGAGGTGGTGCGCTTCAATGGCATCCAAGGTCGTGCCCTGCCAACCGATCCGGCACCGACCCTCGGCATCACGGCGTTGCGCTTTCCGGTGAGCCGCCTCGCGCTCATCGAGGAGCGACTGCGCGCGGCTAACTGGCCACTACTGCAGGCGCCGGCCGAGCGGCAACTGCCGCCGTACGGCCGCGTGCGCTGGCTCGCCGTGAGCTCACCCGAGGGTGCGGTGCTCGAATTTTTCGAACTCAGCGACCCATGATGGGCTGACCGGGGCCGTACTTGGCCATGTATTCGGCAAAGTCGATGCGCGGCTTGGTCCAGGACTTCAAGTCAAAGATTTCCGGTGTCTTCTTCTCGAGTGCCAAGCGGGCGCCGCGCGGCAGATCGTCGAGGCTGCGCAGCTTCGTGCCAAGACCCTTGCCCCAGGTACGCCCCGGCGTCTTGCCCATGCCGAGCCAGGGATGAAAGCTCACGAGGTTCTGGAACTGAACGGTCGAGAGGGCACTGGATTTACCCGGGTCCTGGATGTCGCGTACGTCGGCCGCAAAAAAGTAATGCGAGTCCCAGTAGAACGTCGGGCCGCCCGCTTCCTTCGGCCATTTGTCTTCCTTGAACGGATTGGGGAATGAGAACGACGACTGGTTGGGCGCGAGCACTTTGCCGGCGATCACGTCGATGCGCATGTCCTTGGGCTTGAGCGTCGCTTCGGGTCCGGTGACGATACCATCGGGCCCGATTTCCACCGAAAGTGGGCCGCCGGCGAATTGCCAGATTTCGCGCTTTTCGCCCGTGACCGGATTGACCCAGTGATCGACGAGATCATCGGTGTCGAAGGCCGTGTACGCGCCGACTTCGCGAACCATGCACTTGTAGTTGCCGTTGGGCAGCGGGGACCAGGAGCCTGCGGCGAGGTTCTGCATGGTCAGCATGGGCTTCAAATTGCCGTCGTTGAGCCACAGGTACAGATGCAGCCGGCTGAAGGTGTAGACCGTTTCCTCGGCGATCGACCCCTTGAGCTTGGCGAGCAGGCGCGCGCGCGCCTTGGGATCCTCAAGTTGCAGTGCAGCGACGCCCCCGGGCGTGGCGGCCACGGCAGGCGAGAGCATCGAGGCGGCCATTGACCCGCCGATGGCCACCGAAGCGCCGAGCATCGAGCGACGCGAAATACCCATGTCCGACATGTGAACCCCCTCGAAAAATGAGCTCTGAACATAACGCAAGCCGATGCGTGTTGTGCCTTGCGACGTTACCCTGTCCTCCTGTTGCTCAAAGGGGGTCAAATGAGCGAAGCCAGTGCATGGTCCAGACGTGAGGCCTTGACGGGCCTCGGGTTGCTCGCGATGGCGGGGGGCAGTCACGCCGGCGCGACTGGCGCCACCAACGCGGGCCTCGTCAATCCGCCGCGTTCGTCCGCACCAGCGGTACTTTCCGCCGAGGCTTTTGCCGACTTCATGCGATTGCGGACTGCGCCCGATGGTCGGCCCGTGCTTTGGGTGTATTCCGGCGTGCTGGTCGTGAAGCCCGAGGGCGAGGTGGCCCAGCCGCTCGCACGCATCGAGGGACTGAGTCGCTCGTTCGCGGTTGCGCAGCCCGATGGTAGTTACCTCTGGACGCTCGATGAGGCCGGTTATTACTGCGATCCGCTGACCGGAGAGGTTGCCTCGTCGCTGTTCAACCCGTTCATCGGTCAGCACGTGGTGCCGAAGCACTATCGCTCGCCACAGACGCTGCGCTTCAGCCGCAACGGAGTTGCGCCGGTTCGCGAGCTGCCACCCGGCATCGACTTTCACGGCGAGATTACGCGCCTCGGAGAAGTCGCCGGCACCGCCGCCATGACCGAAGACTTGTATGTGCGGATGGGCGCCACGGCCGCGACGGCGGATCGCCCGGCCCGTCCGGTACGCTTCGCCAATTCGCTCGCGACCTTCACGACACTGCGACGCAACCTGCAGCGCCCGGCGAACGAATGGGTCGACTGCCAGTTCAACTACACCACGCTCAATACCTTCGTCGACTGGCTGCAGCTCGGCGGTAGGGCGGGCGTGCAGGACATGCGGATCGTCGGTATCAAGTGTCGCCTCGAAGACCGCGAGGCCGTACCGAGTGGTTTGCGCGCGCGCATTGAGCGCGAGCATCCGGATTTGCTCAAGGCCGATTTTCGTACCGGGGGTGCGGGCGCATGATTGATCGACGAAGTCTCTTGCAGGGTGTGGGCTTCGCGGCGGTGCTGCAAGCCCCGGTGCTGGTTGAAGCTGGCGCTACCGTTGCCACCGCTGCTCGGGGCAGCGCCCCGGGTGCGCTCGATCTGCGCACTGCGGAGGGCAATGTGAAGGCGATGGCGAAGATGTCGGCCACGCTCGCGCCCGATGGCCACAAGCACGGCTGGTACAGCGGCGTGTTGATGGGTGTGGTGCCGGGACAGGCGGTACGCGAACTCGTAGGCATCATCGGTATGAGCACGCAGCGGCTGCGCGCTGTGCCGGAGCAGGGTGGCTATCAGTTGTTGCAGAAGGAGTGCGGCTTCTTCACAGATCTTGCGACCGGTGCCGTGCTCGATCGCTGGCTCAACCCTTACCTCAACGAGTTCGTCGAGCCGTTCCATATTGCGAACCCGGCGGTGAATCGCTGGATCCTGCCGGTGGTGAAGGAAGAGCGATTCTATGATCGCGTGCAGAACGACGCGCCGATGGAACGACCGTTCGTGCTGCCTTGGCAGCGTGCCGGCGATCGCGTGATGCTGGAACAGCGCACCCATTTTTGGGCTAACAATCCGCTCGATCCCGCTATCTGGAAGCGCGAAAGCGGCGGGCCGCGCATCCAGGTCTCCGATTGCATGAGTTACAACGCGCGCTATGAAGATCTCGTCGATCCGCGACGCGACAGCGTCGAGTATTCCGGGCATTGGGTGCACGTGCGCCCCTGGCAGCCGTGGATGCTGATGGGAGCGCACCCCGGACATTGCCTCTACAGCGCGATGACAGGCAGTGCGCTGCGTGCCGAGAACGTGCCGGCACACATTCTCGGCATCGTGCGCGAGCGTCTGCCAGAGTTTTTGCAGCCGCCCACCGAAGTGCGCAAGAGCGAACCCAGCATGATTCGCTTCATGCGTGAGCGCAAACCGTCGTGACGGGTCCGTTGCACCGGCATTACCGCGGCAAGATGCTATATCTCACCGATGGCATCGGTGAGATGGGCCGCGAGTTCTTCAGCGTTACCGTACAGCCTAACGGCGAGCGCACGCTGCGCGCGCAGTGCGAGATGGACGACGATCGACTACTGCGCGACGTGGTGCTCACCGTCGATGCCGAGTGGCGACCGAAGGACGCCTTCATGCGCTTGACGGTTGATGGCCAGTTGCTCGGGACCTCGTGGTTCAACTTCACTACGCGTACCGCGCACTGCGAGGGGCTCACCTCGCGCGAGGGGCGGGTTTCGCAGCGCTTCGAACTCGATGAGGATATCGAGTCGTTCGGTACCCACGCTCTGCATGGCGATGCTTGGGTGGTGGCCCGGTTGCGTCGACATGCCGGACCGATGGAGCGCTTTGCGCTCGCGACCTTCACCAATTCGACGCAGGCTAACGGCGCCTCGGGGCCGACGCTGATTCGTCTCGGCGAGGGTTATTCGCGGATCCACGACCTTGGCGAAAAGACGCTCTCGGTGCCGGCCGGGCAGTTCGCCACCCGACACATCCGCATCGATGTGCCCGGCGTAGATGATTTCGAGGTCTGGGCCGGCGGCGAGGATTGCTTGCCCGTCCAGCTACGGTCAAAGAATTTACGTCAGACCTATGTGCTGGTGGATGTGCAGGGGGAGTGGCGATGACGATGCGTATCAATCGACGCGAGGTGGTGGGCGGTGCAATCGGTGCGGTGGCCACTAGCGCCGTGGCCTCAGCGACTGCAGCGCCGTCGACCAAGGCCGCCACCGCGGCGCGCGCGGCGGCACCGTCGCCAGCACCGCCCGATGCGCTCACGCTCTATCGGAAAATGCATCTTCGAACTGACGATGGCTTGCTGTTCTGGTGGCTGCAGGGGCCGAAAATCGGCCAGGTGGGCACCACGTTGACACCGCTCTACACGAGTAGCATCGGTACGTTGCAACGCGTGCGGCACCGCGAGGATGGCGGGTTCGACGTCACGCAGCTCGAGCTCATCATCCTCTGCGACTTGAGCAGCGGGGAGCCGCTGAGTCAGTGGCAAAACCCCTATACGAACGAGATGATCCCTATCCGATTTTCACCCGTCGGGCCGACGGTGGTGCGCTATCGAGCCGACAACTCACGCGTGCTGCCGACCGAGATCGGAGGAACGCCGCTGCAGGCCACCGCCACCATGCATGCCCCGGTGATCGTCGGTGACGATGTGTTCCAGCGCGACGAGTCCGTGGCCCGGGTGTTTACCCCCGGTCGTACGACGCCCTTCGAGGTCAACGACATCGCGGTCTATCACGGCAGTCTCGCCAATCTCGCCGATCCCGCGGTGACCGTGGGCGAGGCGACGGTATTCTTTGCCGAGGTCACGGGCTGGCAACGGTGGATGAACATGGGCGAGCGCCCTGGCAATCTGACCTCTCGTCTGACGGGTCGTAAGGTGAGGCGCTACGAGGACTTGCCGCAGAGGTGGCGCGATCAACTAACGGTTGTGGCGCCGAAGATTGCTGCCGACCCCATTGCAGCCCTTGATGGTGCCGCCGCGCGTTTCGATCGATGAGGTGACCATGTTGCGTAAACGATTATTTTCTTTGTTGCTCCTCGGACTGAGCCCGTTTGCCTCGTTGGCGGCGGAACCCGAGGCTCCGGGCACGCCCGCAGGGTTCACCTTCCGCTACCTGACGGCGACCGATGGCGTGCCGCTCAACGTGGTCGAGACGGGCAACCCGCAAGGGCCGGCCATCATTTTTTTACATGGGTATACGCAAAGCTATCTCAGCTGGCACCCGCAGCTAGACGATGCGGTGCTGCGCGCCAAGTACCGGTTGATCGCCGTCGATCTGCGCGGACACGGCGCTTCGGGCAAGCCCTGGGACAAGGCGGCCTACGCGGGTCATCTACCCTGGGCGCGCGACGTACGCAGTGTCGTCGAGCAACTCGGCGTGAGCCGTCCGTGGCTCGTCGGTTGGTCGTTCGGCGGTTTCGTTGCCATGGATTACGTGCGCGAGTACGGCGAGGCCGCGGTTGCCGGCGTGATGATGACCGGCAGCCATGGCGGACTGTTGTCGCGTCCCATGGGGCCACCGCCGGCATTCACCGGTGATCTGGACCTCGCCATCGAGGGCGCGCGGACATTTATGAAAATGATGTCGGTGCAGCCGCCCGCCGCCGCTACGATTGATCGTGGTACCTATGCCAATGTCATGATGCCGCCGTACGTGCGTAATGCCATGTGGGGTAAGCGACTCGACAACACCGATCTCACGCCGCGCTTAAAGTTGCCGGTACTTATGATCCTAGGTCGGCAGGATCTGAGCCTGCCCGCCGATACGATAGCGACGGCGCTGGCATCACGATCCAACATCACGGTGCGGATATTCGAGCAGACGGGGCACTCGGCGTTCATCGAGCACCCCGCGCAATTCAATCAGGAACTCGCGGCTTTCGTGGCCAAGGCCGGCGTGGCCAAAGGGAGTGCGCAATGATCGCGTTTCGATTGGGGATGTTGTTTCGCTCGGCAGTGCCGGTGCGTTGGGGCCGGTTCGTGGGGATGGCGGCGTGGGCGTTGCTGCTCGGCACCCCAGCCGGCACCACGTGGGCGCTCGGGACACCGTCGGTGCCGCTCGCCACGCTTGAATCCCGATACGTGACACCCACCTCGCGGTTCGTCGATATCGACGGCGTGCGTATGCACTACAAGGACGAGGGTGCGGGGCCTGCGGTGGTGATGCTGCATGCTTCCTTCATGAGCCTGCACAGTTGGGATGGTCTCGCCGCGGATCTGGCTCGGGATCACCGCGTGATCCGTTTCGATTTTCCGCTCGCCGGGCTGACTGGCCCGGATCCGCAGGGCCGCTACTCGATGGAGCGCAGCACCGAGCTCATGAATGGGCTGCTTGCCAAACTCGGCGTGAGCACCTATTCGATCATCGCGACCTCCTCGGGCGCCATCGTCGGCTTTCGTCAGGCGGCAGCCAAGCCTGAGGCGGTGACGCGGCTCATCCTCATCAATGCGGCGGGCATGCCGCGCACTGCAGTGACCGACCCGAACCGGGAGCGGGGTTCGGCGTTCAGTCGCTGGCTGCAAGGCAAGTACAAGTCGCGTGGCTACTGGGAACAGTCGCTGACCGCGCAGTTCACCGGCGGCCAGCCGCCGCCCGCCGACATCGTCGAGCGTGTGTTCGATCTCAATCGACGCTCCGGGCTTGTCGAGGAGTCGGCGATCTACATGCGCAATTTCCGCACGGGTGATCCGGAGACCGTGCTCGGGCAGATTCGAGCGCCCACGCTGGTTCTTTGGGGTATGGGCAACATCACCGTCGCGCATCTCGAGGCCGATGTGTTCCAGCTTTGGTTGACACAGGCACCCTCGATCAAGAAAAAATATCCTCGCTATGGCCACTACGTCTACATGGAGAACCCCGGCATCGTGATTCCCGACGTCCGGAACTTTCTCGAAGGTCGGATGGATGCCGAGTTGCGCGTGACGCGGCGGATGCCGCCTGCTCCATGACATGACGCCGCTACAGTTCCAAAGCCTGGTGGTCGTCGGCATCCTGCTGTTCTACGCGCTGCTGGAGCTCGTACGCGGACGGTTCTTCACCGCGGCGGCCGACCGTGAAGACAATCGGCTCGATGTGGCGGTGATGGTCATGTTCCCGCTGGTATCGGGCGGCGTGTCGATCGTTGCAGTGGCGCTGTGCCAGGCCTTCATGCCGGCGCAGGCCGGCGCGCTCGCACACTGGCCATGGTGGGCCATGGTGCTGACCTTGCTCCTCGTCGACGATCTGACGCAGTACTTCTGGCATCGACTGTCGCATACGAGCGTGCTCTGGCCGTTGCATCGGGCGCATCACAGCGCCTCGTACATGAGCGTGCGTGTGGTTTACCGCAACAACGCCTTGTACTACGCGATGATGCCTGGACTATGGCTGAGCGCGATGTTCAGCTTCTTGGGTTTCAGTTGGGTGTATGTCGGCTACATCATGGTGAAGCTGGCCGTCATCGCCGGCGCGCACTGCAGCCTGCCCTGGGATGCGCCGCTTTATCGCATCGCGGCACTTCGACCGGTGATGTGGGTGCTCGAGCGCACCATTTCTACGCCCGCCACGCACTGGGCGCATCACGCCTTGTCACAGGATGACGGCGTCGGTCACTACTCGGGCAATTTCGGCAATCTGCTCTTTCTGTGGGACGTGCTTTTCGGCACGGCGCGCATCACTCGGCGCTATCCGCCGGCTTTTGGGCTGGCCGATGATCGCGCGCATGGTCACGAGAAGTGGTACACGCAAATGTTGTTCCCGTTCCTGCGTTCGCGCCGTGCCGAGTCGACCTTGGTCTGGCCGCCCGGGCGACCGCCGGCGTGAGTCGGCCGCCGGCGACGGATCGACGAGGCCTGTTGCAGGGCCTGCTCGCCGGTTCGTTGTTGGGCGCTTCCGCGCCGACGCGCAGCGAACCACAGGCTACCCCGCCTGCTGCAGTGCCGGATCGGCGCTGCATCATCGATGCCGGCTGGGCGCTGCTGCATGACGGGCAGGGCTTTGCGCTGCAGCGTGACGTGTCGATCGTGGTCGACGGCGATCGCATTGCGGCCGTGCATGCCGGCGCGCTGCGCTCGATGTTGCCGCGGGTGGATGCACGCAATCATCTGGTTCTTCCGGGGTTCATCTCAGGGCACACCCACGTCGCAGGCGGCACGGTCACGCGCGGCATTTTCGAAGGTCGTCGCTCCTATGCGCGGGCGTTGGAACTCGCCGAGCAGCTGGATGATGAAGCCCTCGATGCCTTGACGGCACTGAATTTGGCGGAGTTGCTACGCTCTGGTTGCACCACGCAACTCGACATGGCGCTCTCTTTGCGACAGATGCAAAGTTACGTGCGCGTGGCGCGGCGCTGGGGGGTACGTGCTTATCCCTCTGCCATGGTGCCGGGTGTCGGACGACTCTTTCCGATCTGGCAACGCGACAACGATGCGGTGTTACGCGAGTCGGTGCCGGGCACTTTGGCAGAGATCGAAGCCGCCATCACTTACGCACGACAAATAAACGGCGCTGATGAGGGTTTGATCCGGCCGCAAATGGCGATGCATGCGAGCGACACGCACACGCCCGAGACGATCGCGGCCACGCTCGCTGCAGCCACTGAACTCGGTAACGGCTTGCACCTGCACCTTTGTCAGGGCGCTCGCGAGGTGGAGGCCGTGCAGCGCCTGTGGCAACAGCGACCGGTGCAATGGTTGGAGTCCCTCGGGGTTTTCGGGCAGCGCGTGTTCGCAGCGCACATGTCGAGTGCCGATCCCGCCGTGGATGCACCGCTGCTGCGGCGCAGCACGTTTACCTATTGCACCTGCCCCTCCGCCGGTGGTGCCAGCGGGTTCACCCAGCCGTGGCCGGAAATGCTGGCGGCGGGCGTGAACACGAATATCGGTATCGATACGCACTCCAACGACTATGTCGAGAATCTCAAACTCGCGGTGCTCAAGGGCGAGGCGCGCTGGTCGTTGTTGCGTCGCAACTCGCCGGTACCGATGCAACGGCCGAGCATCCAGCGTGCTGTCGAAGCGGCGACGGTCGATGCGGCGCGTGGCCTCGGCCGCGAGGACATCGGACGCATTGCGGTTGGTGCGAAAGCGGATCTGGTCTCGATCGATGTGTCGGGGCTACTGGCGGGTACGGGCGCGTTGCCGCCGGAGCCGCTCTATCATCTGCTTTATGCCAACGGGCTTATGGTTCGGCACGTGTTGATCGGCGGCGCTTTCAAAGTGTTCGACGGCGTGTTACGGGTCGATGACGAGACCGCATTGCTAGCGCGCGGCGGCGCAGTGGTACGGAAAATTTGGGCGCAACTCGAAGATGAGGGTTTCTTCAAATGACTTTGTTCAAATTGAGTGTGGTGGCCATGATGGGTGTGCTGCTCGGCACGTTGTCGCCTGGCGCGCAGGCAATCGAGTGGCAGACCTTCGACCCATCACCCTATTCGCAAAGTGTGACCGACTGCGATCGCGAGGCGGCACACCCCGACGATCCGAACAAGGTGGTGCCGGGTCGCACCTCACGCGAGATGAATCTCGACACCGCCATCGGGGTTTGCCGGGCTGATCTGGCCAAAGACCCGAAAAATCCGCGCATCAGTTATCAGCTCGCGCGCTCGCTGACCTACGCGGGCAAGGTGACCGAGGCGCTGCCCTTCATTGAGAAGGCCGCGGCACAGAAGTATCCGCAGGCCATGTTTGTCGTCGGGTACCTCTATCTCGAAGGCTCTTATGCCTCCCCAAAGAATCCCTGCCGCGCCGCGCAACTCATCCGCGAATCGGCAATCTACGGGCGACTGGCTGGGCTACTCGGTTACCCCTCGTACGTGTTGAACGGACGTTTCGCCGGATGCGGGTTGCAGATCGACGCGAAGGAGCTGCGCGAATTTCTCAGCAAAGCTAAAAAGTCGAAGCTCGAGTACTACCCCTCTGTGCTGGCTGAGTCGCTGGACGTGCGGTTACTTCAGTTGGAGCAGCAGAAATGAACGACAAGCCTGTATCACGGCGTGAGGTGCTGCAGACGGCGGCCATTGCGGGGCTTGCGCCGCTGATCGCAGCGGCTCCCGTCGAGGCCAATCAACCGCGTCCCAGTGGCGAGCGCGGGTACGCCCGCGGTCCGCATGGCCAAGTGCACTACCACGACAACCAGGGCGCGAGTGCGGTGCCGTTGCTGTTACTGCATCAGGCGCCGATGTCACATCGGCAATTCGATGCGGTGTACGGTCCTTTGAAACAGCGTGGGGTTCGCGCCATCGGCATCGACATGCCGGGCTTTGGCATGTCGGATCCGACCCCATTCGTGCCCACGGTGGCTGACTGGGCGAGTTCCGTTGCCGCGGTGCTCGATCATCTGCGCATCCGTCAAGCTGATGTGCTCGGTCATCACACCGGTGCGTTGCTCGCCACCGAGGTTGCGCTGCAGTATCCCAAGCGTGTGCGACGGGTGATTTTGAACGGGCCTTTCCCGATCAACGAATCCGAGCGGGCGATGTTTCTCGCCGACTTGCAGAAGACGGAAATCGACTTTGAATATCGCGCCGATGGCACTCACCTGTCGGAGAGTTTCGTCAAGCGCTCGAAGTTCTATGGGCCAGACGCCGACCCGCGACACATCACGCGCATCCAGGTGGAAAAGTTCATGGGTTACGGACCGTTTTGGTACGGCCACAATGCCGCCTATCGCTACGATCACGCCAGCACGCTGCCCTTGCTGAAGCACCCGACGCTGATACTCACCAACACCGGCGACATGGCGTACCCGATGGCGCAGCGCGCGCGGCAGATGCGCCCGGACATGGCCTATGTGGAGCTGCAGGGCGGCAACGTCGACATCGTCGATCAGGCGACCGAGGCCTGGAGCGACGCTGTGAAGGCTTTCGTAGCGTAACGCTTAGGAGGCGAGCGCCACCGTCACCTTGTTGTCGGCACCGATATCCGACACGCTGATGGGCACCCCCATGGCAGCGGCGTAACCCAGCAGTCGTGGCTTCAGCCAGCTCTCGTGCATCTCGGCATCGCTGAGGTCGAACTGGCCCGAGCGCCGCGCTTCGGCGAGCACATAAGAATAGGGGAAGGTGAAGGTCCGCTTGCCGGGCTCCACCTTGAGATCGAGACAGAGCTGGTAGAGGCACGCGGTGCGATCGAAAATGCCGGCCAGCGCGATTTCTTTCTCGCCGGTTTTTTCGATCATGCCTTTGAGGCGCTCGAGCATCGGCTGCATGGTGCGGATGTCGTGCTCGACGTAATCCTCGAGCACGCCGTTGTTCTTGGCGAACTGCACCGAGGTCAGGTGCATGTTGACCAGTGCGTCGTTCATTTCGTGTGGATAGGCCGCGGTGTCTTTGAGGGTGCGAATGGCCATGGCCACCGCTTCGCCGAGCACCTTTTCGCGCCCTTCGAAGCCGCTCGAGGTGGCGAGCATCGCGGCCATGCTCTGCGGAGCGCCGCCGCCTGCCATCATGGCCTTGACCCAGGGCGGCGGACCGCCGCCTGAGCCGGGTGCGCCGCCGCCGGCGCTCGCCATCATTTTTTTCATGGCCCAGGAAATGAGCTTTGCCTTGAGGCCCTTCTTGGTCGGGGCAGGCGGTGTGGCCGCGCGTTCTGCAGTGACAGACATGGTGACTCCTCCTGGCGCTGGTTATACCCCTAGTTGCCGCCGTCGTACACGAGTTCGAACTCTTCGATCCAGAATGGCATCTCCGCCGACACCTCAAGGCCGAAGGGTTGCAGGTGATTGTTCCAATAGAACGTGTGCAAGGGGACCCAGGTTGCTGGATCCCGCACCGGCGATCCGTCGATGACCGTATGTTCGGCGCGGACGGCGCCAAAGATCGCGCTGTCGACGCGTACCACACGAGTGAGCAGCACAGGCTTGCCCCCCATGTCGATGAGCACGAGCAAGCGGCCGACGGCCGGTGTGGGTGAGCCCGTGCGTTCGACGATCCAAGGGAGGGTGAAGGTGCCGCGTTTGTCGCCGGAGCGAATCAGTTCGAAGATCTGCAAGGTGCTGTCGGCGTCGAGTCCGATCCAGCGGACCTCGACGTTGTCGGCGGTCGGTACTAGGGCCGGGTTGGCCTGCTGCGCGCGGGCGCAAAAGGCTTGAATGCTCTCGGCAGAGGGCACGATGGCGGGTGCTGGCAAATACACGGACCAACCTCCAAAGGGTGAACGACGGGTGATGAAGCCTGCCGAATGTAGCAAGTCCGGCTGGTATCCCGCAGCCATCGTCCGCAGAATTCCTCACGGTCTCGAAAAGCCTAGGCCGAAATCTCAAATGGGGGCGGGTCAATGAAACGATGGCAGCAGGTGGTAACAACCGCGTTGGTCGGTGCAGTGATAAGCGGGTTTGGTGTGCGCGCTGCGGCCGGGCCCGCCCACGATCCGTCGCGGCAGGAGCTCGAGTCGATTCTCGCCGATCTCATCGCCTGGTTGCCGGGAGGTTGGGATTCCTACCCTCAAGTGCACTTCGAGCGCCGCTATCGCATGCCTGCCGAGGGCGAGCATGAGCACTGGCACCATATCTTCGAACGTATTGACGCGCCGCAGATTGGTGAAGTGGTGTTCTACGGTCAAATAAATCCGGGCGGGCGCGATGCGCCGATGATGCATCGCTCGCAAATTATCTACAAAGTCTGGATCGACGAGCAGCGTGGTGTGGTGGTCGTCAACGGGCAGGGCCCGGCCGATCCGGACAAGTACATCGATCTGCACGAGCGTCCGGAGTTGTGGAAAGAAGTCCGCATGCGTGATCCGGCCAAGATCAACTGCGATTTCATCTGGCGCCGCGATGGCGAGCAAATCGTCGGGGTGCTCGACGGCAAGGCGCCGGCCGGTCGCACGCAAGGGCCGGGCACCTGCACCTACATGGTCAACAATACCGATGTGCGTTTCATCGCCGATGCGGAGTGGGTGCTATCGCCTGAGGTGTTCTGGGACTACGACCTGAACGAAATGGCTGGTCACCAATTCATTGGTCGAAAGGACAAAACCCATATCAAGATGTACCGGGCGCGCGGCTATGACTGTCGTGTGCGCGACGCCGCAGGCGAGCGTCGCTGGCAGGCCTACGATCGCGGCGCGAAACTCGCTGTACGAACCTCGGCCGGTGAGCGCCAGCTGATGCTATTGCGCGCGCCGATGCCCGATGCGTCCGGGCGAGGCATGCACGATAAGTTGCGCTTGCTGCTGCAGAAGTCCGGTGAAGAGGCGCCGCTGCAGCAAACCGAGTCCGAGCCGCGTGCGACCTCGATTGCGCTCGAGCACGAAGGCGTGAGCGTGCAGTGTTCGCTCGCACCGTCACTGCCGCGCATGCACAAGGCGGATGCCTCAGCCGCGCGGTGAATCGGCCGTGGTGTGGCGTAGTCGCCGTTGCAGGTAGGGCTGCGCAAACACCACGCCGAGAATCAACGCCACGCCAAGGTAAAACCGCGGGGTGAGTTCCGCGTACTCCCGAAAGAGCAGGGCGGCGATGACGATGGCGTAAACAGGCTCCAGATTGAGCGCCAGCTGCGTTGTGAACGCAGTGATGTGGCGCAGCGCACGTAGAAAGAGCAGGAAGGGCAGCAGCGTGCACAGCAGCGAGAGCAGCAGGAGCCAGCCGAAATCACTCAGGCTTGGTGGCTGTAACGTAGCGTCGACGCCGAGCGTCATTGACCCCACGAGTGCGAGGAACAGCCCGCTGCTCGTCATCTGTACGAAGGTGATGGCTGCAGGGTCGCCGCGGGTGACGTAGCGTTTGTTGAGGGTGGCAAAGAGTGCCGTCAGGAAGGCGGCCACCGTGCCGATGAGCACGCCCGTCTGCATGGCGATGGGCACGCCGCCGACCAGCAGCCATACACCCGGCAGTGCCAGCACTCCGAGTAGCAGTTCATCGGTTTGGTGGCGGCGGCCTGTCAGTGCGGGCTCGATGATGGCGGCGAAAATAGTGCTCAGCGCTAGACAGGCGACCGCGACCGACGCGTTGGCGATCTTGATGGCAGCAAAGAAAGCGAGCCAGTGGAGGGCAATGACGCAGCTGATGGCGGCGAACAGGGCGACGTTGCGTGCCCCCAGCGCGCGCAGCTCGCGCCACACTCGCGGGACGATAGCGAGCGTAGCGGCCACGATACCTACGCGCCAGATGACGAGTGCCATCGCCGGGAGCGCAATCAGTTTGCCGAGAATCGCCGTGAAGCCCCACAGCAGCACGCAGGCGTGGATCTGCCATAGCGCCTTGCGCTCGGCTGAGCGGCTCTGGAGCATCGGCACGGGAAAAGCGGTGCGCTGTTGGGTTCGTCAGGGGCCGCTGGGTTGCTGAAGAGCGCGAATTTCGGCCATGTCACGCGGCGGCTCGCGCCACAGCGCCGCCTCGCTTTGCACGTATTCGCGGATGCTTTGCGGCAAGTCCTCGAAGCGATCGACCCGCCACGACACCATGTGCATCACGCCCTTGCCTAGGCCGGCGGGCAAATCGCCGAAGCGCAACCAGCTGATCTGATACGGATGCTTGAGTCCCTTCGCGGCTGACTGATCGAAGAAATCGTAATGCTCGAACGACTGACTGCGGGTTCCATCACGCAGTGGAAAGTCGAGAAACAGTGGTGCCGAAAAGGCGAGTGTTCCGCCGAGACGGCGCGCCATGATGTCCGTGCCGGGGCCGATGCGTTGTATCCGCGCGCCTGCGCCTTGCTCGACCCAGCTCTCGACGCCGCTGCCGCGCAACTCGTAGGTGATGTACTGGTAGGGGTAGCTGATCGGCGGGAGCGGTTTGCCCTGCCACTCGCGCAGGATCGCGTTGCTCTGCAAGTCCCGGTACACGAAAGTCTTGCGCGACAGCTGATGCGCCTTGCTCTTCGTGGACTGGGTGGTATCGAGCCGGGCTGCGTCGATGCCTTCCATGCGCATCAGCGGTTGGCCGCTCGGCGAGCTGTAGACCGTGCCGACGGCATACCAGTACACCGGCTTGCCGGAGCCAACGCGCATCTGCACCCACTGGCGAAACACCTCGGGGTCGAAGCCGCGATCGGGACTGGCTGGCTGCGCGGCACCTACGCCGCTGAAGCTCAGGCCGAGACAGAGAACAACGACACCAAAAATGGCTGCGGGCAGGGGGGATCGGGACATGCGAATCTCCTCTTCTGGGAGGGTGTACGAACCGGTGGGGGCGAGGCTACACTGCGCGCCCGAGAACATTGCCGAGTGTAGTTGACCCGAATCATGCGACCCGTATTCCTGCAACGCCCTGCCCGAGCCTTGGTGGTCGGTCTCATTGCCCTCATGGGGCTGGGGACCGCTCGACCCGTGGTGGCCGATACGCCGGAAGAGCAGGGCGTGGTGCAGGGGCTGCAGCTGGCCCTGTCGGCGCAGGCGGTCGTCATGCAGGGCGTCGTCGATCGTGCTCTCGGCTACATTGGCATCCCGTACCGCTTCGGGGGCAGCCACCCCGACAAGGGCTTCGATTGCAGCGGGCTCGTCAATCACGTGTTTCGGGAGACGCTAGGGGTCAGTTTGCCGCGCACATCGCGGCAGTTGGCGACGGTGGGCATTGAAGTGGCGCGCGAGGATCTTCGCGCCGGTGATCTCGTGTTCTTCAATACGCGTGGTTCGCCAAACTCGCACGTCGGCATCTACCTCGGTGACGGGCGTTTCGTACACGCTCCCCGAGCCCGTACCTTGGTACGGATCGACCAACTCGACGACGTCGGCTACCGCGGCCGCTTCAATGGGGCTCGGCGGATTGACCCGCTGACCTTCGTCGTCGCAACCGTCGACCCGGCGAGCTGATCGCTCGACTCGTTCGCGAGCACCTAGCCCGACAGCGACAAGTACCGCGATGGATGAGCGTGGCCCGGGTGGTCCATCCAGCCCCGCACGCGTCGTGAGATCAGCCGATGCGAGTTGCCCGCCCACAGCGGAATCAGCGGCACATCGCGCAACAACAAGTTCTCCGCTTCTCCATATCCGGCGTAACGGGCGGCCAAGGTCAGCTGACGCTCTGCAGCCGTGACCACCCGGTCGAAGGCCGCATTGCGATAGCGGGTCACGTTCTCGGCCGAGTCGGAGACGAAGCGCAGCAGGAAGTTGGATGCCGAGGGCACGACGGCGAAGGCGGCATAGCTGAAAAGATCGTAGTCGCCGCGCTGCAGGGCTGCGCTGTAAGCGCGGCCATCGAGGGGCAGCAGCTCCAGATCCACGCCGATGGGCTTCCACATCGCAGCCACTGCCAGATACATCTTGCGGCCCGTCGGGCTCGTTGGAAAACCGATGCCTAGACGCAGCCGTCCGGCGCCGACGCTTTGGCGTACCAAGGCGCGCGCCGTGTCGAGTCGCTGCGCCATGGCGGCGGCGCTGTCGGCGGGTTTACGCAAGGCCGGATAGCCCGGGATCCCGGGCGGCAGCACGCTGTTCCACGGCTGCTCGCCGAGGCCACGCACCTTGCCAACGAGCACATTGCGGTCGACCGCGAGCGAGAGCGCGCGGCGCAGTTCCGGCTTGTCTAGCGGCGCGCGGGCGATGTTGATGCCGATGGCGCCGAGCGCGCATTCCGGTGAACTGCGCAGGGCGTTGCCGAGTTCGCGGCGCGCTGCCGCGTAGTTGCCCATGTCCTCGATCGAGGCAATGTCCGCCTGTCCAAGTCTGAACAGCCGCAGCCGCGTGCTGTCGTCGTAGCCGGTGAGCCATTCGATGTTCTCGATGGCGACTTCGGCTGCCGCATAGAACCGCGGATTGCGCCGCAGCTTCAAATCTTTGGCGCCCGCCGCCCACGACTCGAGCCGATAAGGCCCATTGCTGACGATCAGCGTAGGCTTTGCCCATTCGCGCCCGTGAACTGCGATCACGTGTTCGGGCACGCAGTAGGCCGTGACGAGATTGACAGGCAATTCCACGTCGGGGTGCTGCAGGCGGATGACGAGGGTCAACGCATCGGGCGCGCTGACGCCGAGGGTCGAGGGTGGTTTACGGCCGAAGCGCACATCCACCGCGCCCACGATCGAGTCGAGGCGCGCGGCTTGCGCGGCGCCCGTCTCCGGTTGCAGGTAGCGCCGCAACGTGTAAACGAAATCGCGGGCGGCGAGCGGCTTGCCATCGGACCAACTGAGATTGCGTCGCAGGCGGAAGGTCCAGGTGAGTCCATCGGCGCTCGTCGACCACGACTCGGCACACCCTGGCACCACTCGACCTGCGGCATCGGTGACGGCAAGTCCTGCGAAAAGCTCGGCGGCCATCTCTGCAGTGACCTGACCGGTCGGGCGCTGCGGGTCGAGCGAGGTCAACTCGCTCGAGACCACCCGGCGCAGCACGGTGGGAGCCTGCGCGTGAAGCGAAGTGGCCGCACACAGCGAAGCCGCCGAGCCGGCGATGAGAAAGTCCCTGCGTTGCATGGTCCTCAGTGCTCGATGAGCCAGTGGAAAACACCGTGTGGTGCACGGATGATCGCCGTGCGACACACGCTATCACCGATGGACAGTGATTGCGGTGTACTCGCGATCTCGATGCCGGCGCTGCGGCAGCGCGTCACGAGTGATTCGAGTCCGCTCACCCGCAGGCGCACGCCGATGATACCCCGATTGGGCGCTCGAGCGCGTTCGCGCAAATCGGCGTAGCTGCCTTCGGGCAGCCCGTAATGAATGATGCCGAGCATCACATCCTCGACCACGCGCCCGTAGTTATTGGCGCGGATATGCAGTGTCTGACTGACGCCGACCATGCGCGAGAACGATTCGCTCGCGAACTCATAGCGGAAGCCGAGCGGCACGCCGAGCACCTCTTCGTAGAAATGGCGCACCGGCTCGAAATCGCTCACGGGGCCCGAGCTGCTCTGTACTTCACTGAAGACTCGATCGGTCAGGGTGACGAACTGGGCGGCATCGAGGTTCTGCGGTTCGATGGCCGCGATCATCACGCCATCCGGGCCCTTGGCATGGGCTTCGAGAAAGCGCGAACCATCCGGCAGATCGACATGGGCGCCTTCGGAGACCAATTCGAATCCATGGGCTCGCAGCCGCGCCACGGCGGCGGGGCGGTCCGCAGTGAAGAAGTCGATCATCTTCAACGCATTGCAGGCAACGCCCACGCCGCCCTCGCGGATGATCACGGGCGATCCCGGCGAGAACTGCACGAGCCATACGCCGAGTTCCGAGCCCGGCGTGACGAGCCGCATCAGACGTGCGGTCTGACCTGAAACGCCAAACAGCGCGTGAGTGGCGCCGGCATCGAGTGCAGCGTCACCCACGACCTGCATGCCAATGACATCGACGAACAGTTCCCGTTGGCGGTGCAAGTCCGCCGTGCTGATGATGGGCCCGTCGATGGATTCGACGCGCCCGCTCAAGCGAGCGGGGCTCGGGCAAGCCGTTTGCCGGCGAGGTAACTCATCAACACCGTGAGCACCACGGCGGCGCCAAAGTAGAGCTCCTTGCCCTCCGACCAGGCATCGATATCGGGCAGTGTGAGTTTGGCGAACGCAAATGTGGCGATCAGCAGGCTGACGCCGCCGACCGCAAGGCTCATGACTCGCGAGGCGATGCGCGCCAACTCATCAGCGCGGGCGATCAGGCGCGAAATCCAAATACCGTTGATGCCGTCGGTGACTAGCATGCCGGCGGTGAACAACGCGCCCAACATCACGGCGTGACCGAGGCCGCCGAATTGCTGGGCGGTAAGCGAGAACAAGGCCGCTTGGCTGATGGTGTCGAACGACAGCGCAAACAGCGAACCGACGAAGGCGATCAACCCGGGCGAGCCCGCTCGTCCCAGTCGGCCTAGCAGGCGTGCTTTCAGACCCACCGGCGCCACGATCTCATCGGCAGGTGCAGTGACGGCAGCGTGAACGTTGGCGATGCCGAGCGCAGCGAGGAAACTGATCGAGATCCACACCCCGCTCGTCTGCAGCCACGCAGGCGTTTGCCACTGACCGGCCACCAGGCTGACGAACACCGCGATGGCCATGACCACCACGCCGTGACCTAACGAAAACAGTGCTCCGCAATACGGTGCGAAGGGCTTGCGACTGCGGGCGTTGACCCGCGTCAGCCCGTCGATGGTTGCGAGGTGATCGGCATCGAAACCGTGTTTCACGCCGAGCAGAAAAACGACTGCGGCCAGAGCCGTCCAACTGGTGGGTAGTGCGTCCATGGGTTCGAAGGGTAGGCAGCCCGCAGGGGATCAGACAAGGGGCAGGCAAAGGAGGTGCAGACGATGCCCGTACCGCGGTAGGCTGCGGTTCATGGGGGGTATGGGCATGCGGCACTCGCACATCAGCGGCGCGCGACGGACCGCGACTAAACGGACGTGGAGCGCCGGCATCGCGGCAGCATTGCTCGTCGTGTCCTGCGGCGGTGGCGGCGGCTCACCCAGCGGCTCGACCGCACCACCGACTTCGGGTGGCGCGAGCACTCCGGTGACCGCATCGCCCATTGAGCAATCGCAGGGTGCGTTGCTGCAGCGGCCGGTTTTTCAGTGCGGCACGTCCGCCGACAACGTGACCGCCGACGCAGCGGCCAACAGCGTGACCCTATTCGAGAGCGGCCCGGTTCGGCCGTTGGCACTCTCCGCCGACGGCCAGCGCCTGTACGTCGCCAACGCGCCCTCACACTGTCTCGAGATCTATGCGATCGAGGGCGACACGCTGCGCCTTGCGAGCACCGTGGCGGTGGGACTCGAACCGGTGGCGGTGGCCGAGCGCAACTCGACCGAGGTTTGGGTGGTCAATCACCTCTCTGACTCGGTGAGCGTAGTGCGTCTTGATGGCACGCCGCGGGTGCTGCGCACGCTGCAGGTCGGCGATGAACCGCGGGATGTGGTGTTCGCCGGGACCAACCGTGATCGCGCGTTCATCACCGCGGCGTTTCGCGGCCAGAACCGCCCGGGCTTCACCTCCTCGTCGCTGACTACGCCCGGCACCGGGCGGGCTGACGTGTGGGTGTTCGAGGCATCACAACTCGATGAATCTTTGAACGGTAAGCCGGTGACCACGCTGACGCTGCCAGCTGATGTGCCGCGCGCGCTTGCCGTCAGTAACGACGGACGCAGTGTTTACGCGGCGGTGTTCATGTCGGGTAATCGCAGCACCGTGCTGCACCGCGATGCTTTGAACACGCCAAAGCCTGGACTCTCGACGAGCACGGACGGCGTGCAGGCACCCGGCACGGGCTTGATCGTGCGTTACGACGGCACGGCCTGGCGCGACGAGGCGCGCAACGACTGGTCCTCACGGGTCAAGTTCACACTGCCGGACGAGGATCTGTTCGTTATCGATGCGGCCGCGGCGACACCTGCCGTCACGCAACGCATCAGCGGCGTTGGCACGGTGCTGTTCAATATGGCGGTCGCGCCGGACGGGCGGCTCGTGGTGAGCAACACGGAGTCGTTCAACGAGGTGCGCTTCGAGGGTTCGGGGCGGCGTGGCAACAGCACGGTGCGCGGACGCATCGCGGAGAGTCGCCTGTCGCTGGTGACGCCGGGATCGACCACGGTGTCGGCCGTGCATCTCAACAAGCACGTGAATTTCGCTCTGCCGCAGGGCCAGAGCCTGCCCGCGGCCGACAAGGCGCGCAGCCTGTCGCAACCGACCGCGCTCGCGTTCAGTCCCAATGGCGATACGCTTTATGTAGCGGCGTTTGGCTCGGCGAAAGTCGCGGCGCTGCCCACGGCGAGCTTGACGGCGAGCGGGTTCGATCCCGATGCGAGTCGCCATATCGCGGTGCCGGCAGGCCCTTCGGGCCTAGCACTCAATGCTTCGGGCTCACGGCTGTATGTGTATTCGCGCATCGCACATAGCGTGAGCATCGTCGACACCGCCCAGCGTAGCGTGCTCGCTACGCGTAATCTTTTTTCGCCCGAGAGCACGGCGGTGAAGACTGGCCGGCAGTTCCTGTACGACGCGAATCTGAGCTCGGCCAACGGCTCGGTGTCCTGCGCCAGTTGCCACGTGTTCGGCGATCTCGATCATCTATCTTGGGACCTCGGCAATCCTGACGATGCCACGGAGCTCAACCCGAACGCCTACGTTGCCAACAGTCCGCGTACGACGCCGCGCTTTCATCCCCTGAAGGGACCCATGACCACGCAAACCTTGCGTGGTATGCGCGGGCACGGACCGCTGCACTGGCGCGGCGATCGCACGGGCAGTAACCGACAGGTCGTGCGCGGCGCGGTGGAAACGCTCGAAGAGGCTGCGTTCAAAGAATTCAACGGGGCCTTCGTCGGCTTGCTCGGACGCGAAACAGTGTTGACGCCGGCGCAGATGCAGGCGTTTACCGATTTCGCGCTGCGCCTTGCGATGCCGCCCAACCCGGTCCGCGCGCTCGATGGGTCGCTGAGCGCAGACGAGGCCGCCGGGCGCAACATCTACATGAACGTGCCCACGACATTGCTCGGCAGTTGCGACAACTGCCATCGGCTGCGGCCGGCTGAGGGCAAGTTCGGCACTGGTGGGCTGATGTCCTTCGAAGGCGGGCGGATCAGCGAAAACTTCAAGGTTCCGCAACTGCGCAACGTCTACACCAAGGCCGGAATGTTCGGTTTCAGTGCCGACAGCGGAGGCAGCACCGGGGCGCAGATTCGTGGTTTCGGATTCAGCAACGACGGGGCGATCGACACCCTGGATAATTTTTTCCGTGACCCGGTGTTTTTCTTTCCGGCCCCCGCGGACCAGAGTCGGCGGCAGGTCATCGCCTTCGTGCTGGCCTTCGACAGTGACCTTGCGCCGGTGGTGGGGCAGCAGGTGACTTGGCGCCCGGGCTCACCCGAGGCGGTGGAGTCGCGGCTTGCATTGCTGCGTGGTCAGGCGACAGCACCGGGCGGTGCGGCTTGCGATCTGATGGCGCGCGGCAACATCAACGGCGTGGCCTACAGCGCTTTGCTGCAAGCCGATGGCACGTGGTCGATGCGGGGCGGCGGTACGCGCAGCGACTCTGCGCTCAAAGAATTGGCGAGTGCGGCACAGCCCCTTACGTTCACGTGCATGCCGCCCGGCAACGGCCGTCGCGCGGCGCTCGATCTTTAGGCGGACCTGTGGCCTCGCGGTGCCGCTACGGCGCTGCGGGCCGCGGCGCCTCGAGCAGCTCGAGCAAATACCCGTCCGGGTCCCGCACGTGGAACACCTTGCCCCGCATCGGCGAGCCATCGGGTGCTGTTTTCTTTGATGTATAGACCTGCGGTGGTTCGAGAATCCGCACGCCGGCCCGCTGCATCGTCGCATGGATCGCATCGGCATCGGCTACGTCGAACACCAGCACTGCATCGCCGCGGCCGGTGCGGTCCGGATCGCGGCGTGCTTCATCGGGCGTCGGCTTGGAGAATTCCACGAGGCCGATGCGGCCGCCCGAGCCTGCGGCGCTTTGCATGATGACGAGACGCACGGCGGTGGAAGGGGCATTCAGCGGGAACGGATTGCCCTCCGGTTTGCGCGGGTTTGCTTGATCCATTTCAACGCGAAAGCCGAGTAGTTCGTAGAAGGCCATTGCGCGTGGTGCACTCTCAACGATCAGAGCGGTGCGCAGCAACGTCGGTGACTCCGCTGCGGCTGGCCGCAGGGCAGCGGTGAGCAGCAGCACACAACACAATATGAGGCGACAAAGTTTAGAGTTCATGGGTTCAGGATAGCGCCGACGGAGGTCGCATGACATACAGCCTGCTGCTCTGGGCGCACGTTCTGGTGATGGGTTACTGGCTCGGCAGCGAACTTGTCATCAATGCGCTGACACATTACATCGCGCGAACCACCAGTTTGTCGGGCGCCGAGCGCATGCGGCTGTGGGATTTTCTGCTCGATGTCGACCAGCATGTGCGCAATGCCATGATCATGTCGGTGCCGCTCGGCTTCTCGCTGGCGGGCATCCTCGGGCTCGCCCCCATCGAGGGCGGGACGATGATCGCGGTGTGGGTGCTGTCGGCCCTCTGGTTCTGGTTCATGTGGTTGGTCCACTGGCGGCGCAAGACACCCGAGGGCTTGACCCTTGCGCGCTGGGATTGGCGCCTGCGCTACGTGCTGATGGCGCTGTTCTTCGGCAGTGCCGTGTGGTCGCTGGTGACGGGCTGGCCGTTTGCCGCACCGTGGCTCGCGTGGAAAGTATTGCTGTTCGTCGGCTGTATGGCCTGCGGCATCGCCGTCCGGTACTACATCCGCGCCGCTTACCGCAGCGCAATACCGGCAATCGCAGCCGATCGGGCGACTTCCGCGGACAATGCCGAGTTCGCATTGCTGATGCGGCGCGCGACTTGGGCGCTCGTGGTCCTGTGGGTGCTGTTGTTCACCATCGGCGCCTTGGGGGCTCTCAAGCCGTACTTCGGCTAGAATCGCGGGATGAACCTGTTTACCGCGTTGCGTCGTGCCCGGCTCGTGCTCGGGTGTTTGGTTACGGCTCTGCTGCTGACGGCGTGTCTGTCGAGTGCGGGCCCGGAGGCGCCGACGCTCACCGAGCAGCCCAAGGATCGCGTCGCGTTCGTCGGGCAGACTGCGAAGTTCGACTTCGGTGGCTCAGGCAAGCCGCCGTTCACATTCCAATGGTTCCGCAACGGCTCGGCCATTGCCGGGGCAACGTCGTCCACCTACACCACCGCGGTGCTGACAGCCGCAGACGACGGTGCAAAGTTCTCCGTGACCATCACCAATGCCGCGGGTTCAGTGACGAGCTCGCAGGCCACTCTCACCGTCAAGCCCGGCCCGTCGATCACCACGCAGCCGGTGTCGACCAGCGTCACGGTCGGGACGGCCGCAAGCTTCACAGTTGTCGGCGGCGGTGAACAACTGGCGTATCAGTGGTTTCGTGACGAAGTGGCGATCTCTGGCGCCACTACGGCGACCTACAGCGTGAGTTCACCGACGGCCGCCGACGATGGGGCCGTGTTCGTGGTGTACGTGGTTAATCCGGGCGGTTTCGTGGCGTCGAATCCCGTGACGCTGACGGTCTCGGCCGCGCCGGTCATTACTGTGCAGCCCGTCAGCCAAACCGTCGTGGCGGGCGACTCTCTCTCGCTCGCCGTCAACGCGACGGGCGGCAACCTCAAGTACCAATGGAAGCGCAACGGCGTCGACATCGAAGGCGCGACCTCTAGCGTGTATCGCCTCGCTGCTGCGGCCGCGGGCGATGACAACGCCTCGTTTACCGTCGCCGTCAACAACAGCCTCGGTGCCGTGACGAGCAGCGCGGCCGTGGTGCGTGTGGTGGCGGGCACAGTGTCGGCTTTGCCGGTGGCTGCGGCGCAAGTCGCGGTCTCGAAGCCGGGCTCTGCATCGGGCAGCTTCACCCTTATTCGCCGCTCCAACGGCACGCTCGCCAGCTGGGGCTACAACACCGACGGCCAGCGCGGCGACGGCACGGTGACCTTGCCGAGCGACACCATCGGGACAGTTACCTTGCCCGCCGGGCGCACGGCGCGGCAAATCGCGGTCGGTGGCTCGCACGCCCTCGTGCTGCTCGATAACGGCGATGTGTATGCCTGGGGCCTTAACGATGCCGGGCAGCTGGGGCAGGGTGATGTGGCGACGCGAGCCATTCCGGTCAAAGTGACTTTGCCGGCCGCGGCCATCGCTATTGCTGCAGGGCGCGTGCATTCGGTCGCGGTATTGAGCGGCGGGGCCGTCTATACCTGGGGCGCCAACACCTTCGGGCAGCTGGGTGATGGTGGCCGCGAAGCGAAGGCTTCGCCGGTCGCAGTCACGGGTCTCGACGGCGTTGTCGGCGTGGCCGCAGGCAAAGATCACACGCTGGCCCTGCGCAGCGATGGAACGGTGCGCGCTTGGGGTGCCAATGCCTCGGGTCAGCTCGGTGACGGCAGTTTCAAGCCGAGTCGGGTGCCGGTGACCACGGCGCTGTCGGGGATCGCCCGGGTGCGTGCGGGCGGCGATCAATCGTTCGCGATCTCAACGCGTCGCTCGCTTTACGCCTGGGGCGAGAACGGCGATGGTCAATTGGGTTTGGGTTCTGCCCTCGACGCCGGGGTGCCTGCCGGCGTGCTACGCGAAGTGGTCGATGCGGCCACGGCGGATCGCACCTCGATTGCGCTAGGTGGCGACGGCCTCGCTCGCTCGGCGGGCGCGAATGAAGCCGGCTCGCTGGGTGATGGCGGTAGCACGGCACGCAATACCTTCGGTGCGGTCGCTGTGTTGAGCACCGGGATCGCCATCGATACGGGCGGCCGCTCGTTCTCTGCCGCGATCGCGGCTGACGGCACGACCTACACCTGGGGCGATAACACCAGCAAGCAGTTGGGCAACACCACCCTCTCTGCCGTGGGTACTGCGACGCCGACGGCCGTGCCGTCCTTCGACGCGATTCCCTGACCGGACCGGCATAGCCACGTTGTGGCGAAATTACAACGGATTTGGGTTGGCAAATCCGACATGACGTGGTAACAATTGCCACCTCTGGGTGAGGGGTTCCGGGCGCAAGCCCTGTTTCCGCTTGTCCAAGCGGTTTTAACGCAAACAACAGGGAAGGAATTAACACCATGACACGCGTCAATCGCGCTGCCTTGATTTCGGCATTTGTTGCCGCTGCAGTGGCTCAGAGCGCTGCGCTCGCTGCGCCGCAGGCCTCGGGAAGCACCACTCAGGCTAGCTCGTCGTCGGAGTCGGCCATCGAAGAAGTGGTCGTCACCGGTTCGCGCATCAAGCGCACGGAGTTCACTTCGAGCTCACCGGTGCTGATCATCACCAGCGAAGAGACTTCGCTCGAAGGTCTGCTCAGCACCTCTGAGATCCTGCAAACGAACACGCTTGCGGCAGGTTCGCAACAGATCAACGATCAGACCACGGGCTTCGTGACCGAGAATGGTCCGGGCGCGAACACGGTCGCATTGCGCGGTATCGGCTCCTCGCGCACCCTGCTGCTGCTCAACGGTCGTCGCCTCTCGCCCGCCGGCGCTCGCGGTCAGCTGGCTTCCGTCGACCTCAACGTCATCCCGACCTCGATCGTGCAGCGTACCGAGATCCTCAAGGACGGTGCGTCGTCGGTGTACGGTTCGGACGCCATCGCAGGTGTCGTCAACCTCATCACCAACAAAAACCTCGACGAGGGGCGCCTGAGCGCCTCGGCCAACTCGGTGTTCGAGGGTGGCGGCGAGACGCAGCTGTTCTCGGCTTCGTGGGGCAAGGTCTGGGACAACGCCAACTTCTCGGTGTCGTACGAGTACTACAACCGTGAGCCGATGTTGGTCGGTGACCGCGACTTCCTCAGCTGCGCCCAAGACGGGTTGACGAACGTCACGCAGAACCCGAACTCGATCTTCTACCCGACGGCGGGTCAGTCGCTCGACATCATCGACCCGGCCACGGGCCAGTCGAAGTGCTTCAACCTGCTCGATGCGGTCATCGATCGCCTCCAGCGCGGTGGTCGTTTCGTGCCCGACTCGACGGCCGTCGCCGGTGGCGGCGCCTTCGGTCTTGACCTCGCAGGCTGGAAGCGGGTCGGTCTGACCTACGCTCAAGTGGTTGCCGCCCGTCCGACCCTGACGCCCGCGCAAGCCCTGCAGGCCTGGCGTGATTCGCAGGCGATCGTGCCGAACGATCCGAAGCGCTTCCTCAGCCGTACCTTCATCTCGCCGGTGGAGCGTAACTCGGTGTTTGCGGAAGGCTCGTACACGTTCAGCGACGCCGCCAAGGTGTACGGTGAAGCGCTGTACAACAAGCGCGAGTCCGCGCAGAAGAGCTGGCGCCAGATCTTCCCCAACGTCGCAGCAGCGAACCCGTCCAACCCGTTTGGCGAAATTGCTCGTTCGATCGTCACCGTCCCGACCAACCAGGAGCAGGAGGTGGAGTTCAAGCGTGCGGTCGTGGGTATCACGGGAGAGTGGTCGAGCGGCTTCCTCGATGGCTGGAGCTACGATGCGTACATCCAGCGTGCCGAGTCGGACGCGACCTACGTCAACGACATCATTTATAACGATCGCGTCAATGCGACCACGGGCGCCTCAGCCTGTAATGCCGCTGCGATCACCATCTCGGGCCCGGTGACCTGCCAGCCTGTCAACTGGTTCAGCCCCTCGACCATTACCACGGGCAACTTCTCGGATGCCGAGAAGGCGTTCCTGTTCGCTCGCGACATCGGCAAGACGAGCTACACGCAGAACCTGCTCGGTGCGTCGATCACCGGCAATGTCTTCGATCTGCCTGCCGGTGCAGTCAGCGCGGTGGTCGGTATCGAGGCCCGTAAGGACTCCATCAATGACCTGCCGGGCTTCAACGCCCGCAACGGCAATCTGTGGGGTTCCACTTCGGCCGGCCAGACTAAGGGCGACGACACGGTGAAGGAAGCGTACACGGAGTTTGAAGTTCCGCTGCTGCGTGATATCCCGGGTATTAAGCGACTGACCTTCAACGGCTCGTACCGCTGGACGGATTACGAGAGCTACGGTTCGGACAGCACCTACAAGGTGAGCTTGAACTGGCAGTTCATCGATTCGCTCCGTCTGCGTGGCGCCTACGGCACCTCGTTCCGTGCCCCGGCGCTCTTCGAACTGTACCTCGCCAACCAGACGGGCTTCATCGGTCAGGGTTCGGTGGATCCTTGCATCCAGTGGAACCTCAGCTCGAACCAGCAGATCGTCAAGAACTGCGGCCCGAGCGGCATTGGCCTGCCTGAGAACTGGAACAACCTGAACTCGTCTGCGCTTGCCATCACCGGTGGCGGTAAGGGCATTCTCGACGCCGAGACCTCGGACAACACCACGGTGGGCCTGATCTGGACGCCGGAGTCGCTGCCTGTCAGTGCAGCCGTCGACTGGTGGCGCATCGAGATCAACAATCAGGTCTCGCAGTTTGGCGCGGGTAATATCGTCGGTTCCTGCTACGGATCGCGCGACTTCCCGAACGACCCGTTCTGCTCGTTGTTCCAGCGTGACCTGAACAAGGCCTCGCCGAGCTATGGCAAGATCGACAACATCCGCAACTCCTACGTCAACATTGCCAACCAGACGGTGGAAGGCACCGACTGGACCGTGCGCTTCAACAAGCGCTTCGGCAAGACGCAGGTGCGGATCAGCGCGCTCGTGACCTACTTCAACGTTGATCAGTCGCAGACCTTCGAGACCTTCCCGGTCGTCGATAGTCGCAGCACTATCTACAACAACCGTTGGGTGTCGAACATCGACTTCAACTTCGAGCGTGGCCCCTGGACCTTCAACTGGAATATCGATGGTTTCGCCAAGGCGTCCAACGATGATTTCTTTGGGGGTGACACCTTCGGCTGGCGCGGATTCGCGAGCTGCTTGACTTCGACGGCGACGACCTGCGTGGCCGCGAAGTACGACCAGACCACCGAAATGGCCTTCTACCACGACATGTCGCTGCGCTATCGCGCGGACAAGTGGGAAGCCATCGTCGGCGTCGTGAACGTGTTCGACAAGGAGCCGCCGGTGCTGTCGACCGGCTCGGGTGCGACCCGCATCGGCAATGCTGTGGCGATCAGCAACTACGATGTGCTCGGCCGCCGCGCGTTTGCGACCCTGAACTACCGGTTCTGATCGCAGACCTCGGGTTTCGACCCTACTGAAAAGGCCCGCTTCGGCGGGCCTTTTCTTTTGGTAGTCTCGCAACATGACCTCACCACTGCGCTCCACGCTGACCACCGCCGATGGCGAGCAGATTGCCTGTTTCGATTGGGCCGTCCCTGCAGCGCGCGGTCTTCTGCTCATCGTGCATGGTCTCGGCGAGCACGCCTTGCGCTATGCGCGGCTCGCCGTGTGGTTGAACGCCCGGGGTTACGCCGTTCGTGCCTACGATCAGTATGGTCACGGAGCCTCGAGCGGCCGGCGCGGGCACCTCGCGCGCGATCTGCAGCTCATTGAGCATCTGGCCGAGATCGCTACTCGCACTCGCGAGTCGCTACCGGAAGGCCAGCCGCTCGTCGTGTTAGGGCACAGCCTCGGTGGTCTCGTGGTGGCTTCCGCAGCAGAGCGCGGCCTTTTGCCGGTGCAAGGCCTGGTGCTGTCCTCGCCGGCCCTGGCTGTGGATATGGCGGCTTGGCAGCGCGTCGCGGTGCGATGGCTGCCGCGATATTGGCCGAATCTCACCCTTGGCAACGGACTGCAGCCGCGTTATCTCTCGCACGATGATGTCGTCGTTTCCGCGTACCAGAACGATCCGCTCGTGCACAATCGGATCTGCGCTCGTTTGGGTGGCTTCGTGGCGAGCGAAGGCGAGCGGGTCATCGAGGCAGCGCCCGGGTGGACGCTGCGCACGGCGCTGCTCTATGCCGGTGACGACCGGCTCGTCAGTCCGCGCGGCAGCCGGGCCTTCGCCGCCGCCGCGCCGACTCGCTTCGTCAGTTCACAGTGTTTCGACGGGCTCTACCACGAGATCTTCAACGAGCCCGACGAGGCGCCGCTCAAGGCCCTCGAAGCGTGGCTGAACGGCGCGGGTTGAACAACGCCCAGAGCATGCAGAGGGCGACCATGGCGACACCGGTGATCGCTGCGAGTTTCACGGGTTCGCTGATCGAGGGTCCACCCATGAAGATGCCGGTAGCGGCCCAGAGAAACACCGCGCAATAAACCACATCGCGTGTGACGGCACCCATCCACACGTACACGGCGATCGCCGTACACACCGAGATCAGCGCCCAGCCATCCATGGAATTGCCGAAGGGATAGAACCCCCAGTCGAAAAACAAGGTCGCGAAGTTGACGAGCGTGGCTGTGGTGATCCAGCCGAAATACAGGCTGAAGACGCCGTCGACCACCAGAAATTCGCTCCAGGTGGGGCGCTGCAGGGTTTTGAGCCGCCAAAAGATCACAATCAGCGTACCGAGGATGAACAGCATCACGATGACGCTGGCGAGCACCATGCGGTAATGCCACACGAAGATCCACGCGCTGTTGCCCACCGCGTTGAGCAGGTAAGGACCGATGATCCGCTCGATACGGGCACGAGTGCGCGGCACCGCCCGGAACGCCGCGATGCTGAAGGCAATCAGCCCCAAGTAAATGATCGACCAGATGCCGAAGACGTATCCCGGCGGGGTGAAGCCCGTAGGATAGAGGGCTGATAGTTGGCCCGTGTTGAGGCCCCCAAGCGGCACAATGTTGGCGGCGGCGTTGACCGCCAGTACGATGAGGGTGGCCAGCAAGGCCAGTTTGGTTCGATCCATAATGCCACTCCCGATACATGACCGACCCGGCTGGGTTCTGCCCATCATACTCATTCCGGCGCTCGTGCTCGCCTCTTGTACCACCATGAAGCCCACCGTCCCCGTCATCGACACGAGCCATCGCAGCCGCAACCACGAGAGTCGGGTGCGCTACCTTGTCATTCACTTCACCCAACTGAGTTTCCCGCGATCCCTGCAGGTGCTGACCGAGGGGAATGTGTCGAGTCACTACCTCGTCGATGTGGAGCCGCCCGTTATCTATCGCCTCGTCGACGAGGATCGCAGGGCATGGCATGCGGGTCGCAGTTACTGGCAGGGAGACACCAATCTCAACTCCAGTTCGATCGGCATCGAAATCGTTAATCTTGGCGATGACGCGAGCCCCGGTGTGGCCTATCAGCAGTACCCCGCTGCGCAGATCGATGCCGTCATCGCTTTGGTACGCGATATCGCGCAGCGCCACGAGATTGCGCCGCATCGCATCTTGGGGCACAGCGATATCGCGCCGCAGCGCAAGACCGATCCCGGCCCGCGGTTTCCCTGGGCGCGGCTTGCGGCAGAGGGGCTGATTCCGTGGCCGCGTGAGGCCGTAGTGCGCGAGGCGATGGGTCGCTATGTGGCGGCATTACCCGAGGTGAGTTGGTTCCAAGAAAAACTTGCGCAGCACGGCTTTGAGGTCGCACGCCACGGTGATCTGGACGACGCCACCCGTCGGGTGATGGCGGCATTCCAAATGAAGTACCGGCCAGAGAAATACGACGGTGAGCCGGATGCCGAGACAGCCGCTCTGCTCGACGCGGTGACCCGTCCCGACGGACTCGAACTCAAGTCGGCCGACGGCGGCACGCAGCCCTATAAACGCTGACTCCCTTTCGAGGGGCTAAGGTCGAAGGGCTCAGAAAGAAAAAGGGCGGTTGTGACTGGCACAACCGCCCTTTGGTTCGCCGGATCCTTAGAACTTAGAAGTTCTTGCGGATCGTCACGCCGTAGGTGCGCGGCTGGTTCGGGTAGCCGGAGAAGCTGCCCGTCTGAGCCACCGCCGGGAAGGCGCTGAGCAGATAGTTGTCGTCTGTCAGGTTGCGACCCCAGAGCATGAAGTCCCAACCATCACGCGCAAAGCCCACGCTCGCATTCAGCGTGTTCACCTGACGCGAGGCGATGCTGGAGGGCATGTTGTCCACCGCCTGCACCTTGCTCTCGTAGAGGTAGTCGGCTCGGGCAAAGCCATCGACCGCGCCCACACTCCAGTTGTAGGTCAGACCGGTCGACACGCTCCACTCGTGGATGCCTGCCGGACGCGTGCCGCTCAGATCCTGCGTGCCGTTCGGACCCTGGGCATTCGGGTACGAGTCGTACTTCGGATCGAGGTAGGTCGTCGAGAAGTCGAGCTGCCAGGCGTTGCTGAGCTTGAACTGCGTTTCGAGTTCGAAACCCTGCGTCGTCTGCTTGCCGGCGTTGCCGAGCACGAAGCCCGTGCCGAGGAAGATGTTGGACTGGAAGTCCTTGATCTCCTGATCGAACAGCGCGAAGTTGATAGCAACTCGTTCCCAGCGACCCTTGATACCGATTTCCTTGACGGTCGACTCTTCCGGGCGCGCGTAGCGCGTGCCGTAACGCGGGTACCACGGGTTGACCGCGCCACCGAGCGGCGAACGGGCCGGGGTAGCCGGTGCGAACGGCTTGCTGTCACGCGACAGGTTCCAGGAAGTGGCCTTGAAGCCGGTCGAGATACCACCGTAAACGTTAAGGTTATCGGTGGCTTCGAACGCGAGGCGCACGGTGTAGGTGGTCTTGCTGTCAGCCGAGCTTTCGGCAAACGGCGTCACCGGTGAGAGGAACTGCAGCGCGTAGAGACCGAGTGCCGAGTTGCAGAGCGGCCCGGCAGGGAACGCCGGCTGCCCTGCCACGCAGGCGCGGACGCTCGCCGTGTCGGCGAGCGATGCCTGCTGCGGGAAGGCCGCAAAGTTCGCCGGTGTCGGCGCACGACCACCGGTCAGCGCACCGAAAATCTGCGCGAAACCAAGTTGCACCAGATCCACGCCCGAGAAGGCCTCGGTTTGCTTGGTGGCGAAGTTCACGTCCTTTTTTGTATTGGTGTAGGCGACGCCTGCGGTCAGCGTGACGCGATCATTGATATCAAAGTCCAGTTGGCCAAAGAGGTTGTAGGCGTCGTTGTCCTGCTTGGTGTTGATCGTTGTGCCGGTATTGTTCGCGAAGAACGTACCCACAGGAACGCCGATGGCGCGCTCGAGACTCGGGAAAGTCTGTAGACCTGCCGTCGGGTTGGTGGGGTTGGTCAGCACACCCGCGTAGTTCCGGAAGGCCGAGCCGAGCAGGATGGTGTTGTCGTACTTCACTTTTTCGTCGAAGTAGAACGCGCCCAGCAACCCGCGGATGGCGCCGCCGGCGTCATACGAGAGGCGCAGTTCCTGCGTCAGGGTATCGATGTCACCGGTGTTGACGTTGTACTCGCCAAGGCTGCCGCTCGTGAAGTCGAAGTCGTAATCGAAGCTCGTTTTCTGATTACGCGAAGCCGTGATCGAGGCGAGGTTGAAGTCACCGAGATCCCAGTCGAGATGCAGCGAGAAGCCGCTGTTCTTGACGATATTGCGCGGGAGTTTATTGAGGTAGGCCGCGCGGTCAAACGGGGCTCCGGCCGCATTAGCGACGCCCGGATAAATCCGACCATTGACGATGGGCGACTGGATCACCGCGCCGGTCGGGCCGTTCACCAAGTTCGAGACGCCGCAACACACTTCGTCAATGTTGCTGAGGTCGGCGATCACGCGCACCTCGAGTGCATCGGAGGCCTTCCACAGCAACTGGCCGCGCACGTCGGAACGATCACGATCGTTGATGTACGTGTTGCTGACGAGCTCGCGGAAGTAGCCATCACGCTTGTTGAGCGTGGAAGTGAGGCTGAAGGCCAGCGTGTCGCTGATCGGACCCGTGACCTTGCTCTTCAAAATCTGCTGGTTGTAGTTGCCGAGCGTGCCTTCGACCATGCCGCTCCAAGTGAACTGCGGCTTCTGCGTGACGACGCTGATCACACCGGCTGAGGCATTCTGGCCGAACAGCGTGCTCTGCGGACCGCGCAGTACTTCAACGCGCGACACGTCGATGAGATCGCCGATGGCGCCCGCTGAGCGCGAGCGATACACGCCATCGATGAACACGCCAACCGAGGGCTCGATGCCCGGGTTGTTGGCGCCGTTGCCGAAGCCGCGGATCACGAAGTTGGTTTGCGTCGAGGTCTGCAGCGTGGTGACGCGCAGCGAGGTGACGATGCTCGCGAGATCGGTGATGTCTTGGATCGATGCCTTCTGGATGGTTTCGACCGGCGTGACCGTGACGGCGACCGGCACATCCTGCAAGGTTTGCTCGCGCTTGGTCGCCGTGACGACGATTTCCTCGAGCGCGGTGACGTCCTGCGCGGTCGCTGAGCCGGCCATAACGGCGACTGCGACTGCGAGGGCGACGGGTGAATATGACTTCATGTGAAAAGCCCCTCTGTAAATTGTTCCCGAGATCGGCATCCGGCCGGACGGGCTGACTTATCGTTCAGATTGGATTTTAACCACATTTTAGGCAAAAAAGCCGCAATCGCGGCCCCCGTCACGGCCCCGGCGACTCGTCCCCCAATCGGCGGGCGACGCCCCGGATGACCTCGGTCACCCGGGCGCTGCCGGCGGCCGTCAGCTCAATGTATTTGCGACGCCGGTCCTTGGGGTCGAGGTTGAAGCTCACGAGGCCCGCGGCCTGCAGTCGTTCGATACGGCGCAGCGCTGTGGTGACCGGGCTGCGCGAGGCGAGGCAAAGGCTCGTCACGGAGATCTGCCGACGCAGCAACTGGGCGCGCAGCAGCTCTGACAACATGCTCCAGGTGGCATCGGCCTCGAAAACGTCGCCCAAGGCGCTACAACGGAATTCGTCGATATCGGCGAGCAACTGCAGGGTACGCAAGTCCGGGCTGATGTCTCGGGCTGGCTGGCGACGTGGCAAGCCAGGCCGCTCCGGCATGCGGACCACCACCGATTCGCCCTGTCGCTCTCGATTCGAAGCGTGGCGCCGCTGGGCTTCGAATACGGCGCGCAGCAGTGTGCCGCGCGCAAGGGGCTTCGGCAGCAGGTCGGCCACCTCGAGCACGAGCGTGTCCGTGAAACGCGAGAACTCCGGGGGTTCGGCCACCAGAATGACCTGTAAATCCTGACGAACGGCCGCCGCGCGCTGCACGAAGTCCGGGGTTTGCGAACCGCTGTAGCCGACGAGGCTGGTGGGGTCGATCACCAGAACGCCGACTTGGGGTTGGCCGCGCAGCAGTTCCAGCGTGGCCTCGACGCCACCACCGCCGTCCCCCGTCAGTACGTGGGTGCCGCGTTGCGAGAGCGCACGCGCCATGAATTCGAGCGAGGCGGCGTTGGCATCGATCAACAACACCATCGCCTCGGCTTCGGTCGCTCGATCGTTGATCAATGGGTTCGATAACACGGTTTAATCCGAAATGGCAGGAACTATATTAGGTTGGCGGTCAACCTGGCGTCGATTAACTGCCTAATTTTTATTGAATTTTCGCGGCATCGTACCGATTCGGAACAAAGGAACTCATGGTATCCGATGTATTGGGTGGAAATTGATTCAATTTAGTGGGCGTTCATGAGTATTTGTTGTGTCGATAAAACAATCAGTATGTTGTGGGCGGGCCTTTTTTACGGTAAAAAGCCCGCAGACCGACGAATTCCGTCGTTTTTCAAGGAGTTGTACATGCGCAACAATCTGGTTGCTCTGGTCGTCGCTGCCGCCTTGGCCCAGGCCGCAGTCGCGCAGGAAGCGAATACCTCGGGCGCCGATGCACTCGAGCAAGTGGTCGTCACCGGCACCCGCGTCGCCAATCGGTCAGTGCTCGACACTGCCGTGCCGGTCGACGTCGTGAGCAATGAAGCGCTGAGCAATCTCGGCGTCACCGAAATCAATCAGGCGCTGTCGGTCGCCTTGCCGTCGTTCAACTTCCCGCGCCCGGGTCTGGCGGACGGTACGGACACCGTGCGCCCGGCGACGCTGCGTAGTCTCGCTCCGGACCAGACTTTGGTGCTCGTTAACGGTAAGCGCCGGCACACGGCGGCTCTCGTCAACGTCAACGGCACCATCGGTCGCGGCGCTGCTGCCACTGACCTCAACACGATTCCTAATGCTGCCGTTCGTGCCATCGAAGTGCTGCGTGACGGTGCTTCGGCGCAATACGGTTCGGATGCCATCGCCGGCGTGATCAACCTGCGCCTGCGTGAGGATCGCGAGGGCGGTGAAGCGAGCATCAGCTACGGCTGGCGCGATACGACCTACGAAAATCTCACGGGCACGCCCCCGACAGGCGCGACTTGGTCGGCTCCGGCCGTACTCAAGCGCAGCCGCTCTGACGGCGAGACGCTGACGGTGTCGGTGTGGAAGGGCTTCTCGCTGGGCGACAGCGGCTTTTTGACCGTGACGGGCGAGTTCAAGGACCAGGAGCGCACTGAGCGTGGCGGCTGGGATGCGCGCTCGCAATATGCCCGCACATCGACCGGTGCCTTCGATCCTCGTGAAGCCACATTCAATCGTTTCAGTCAGTGGTATGGCGAGCCGGAGATTTCACAGAAGACCATCTTCGTCAATGCCGGCAGCGAACTGGCGAGTGGCAACGAGGTTTATGCCAACGCGAGCTGGCAGCAGCGTTCTGCCCTCTCCGCGGGCTTTTCCCGACTGGCCAACGATCCGTCGGGTCGTAACGTAGCCTCGATCTATCCGGATGGTTTCCTGCCCCTGATTGCTCCGGACGTCACGGACTTCGCCGCCTCGACCGGCGTGCGTTGGGATGCCGCGGATTGGGATATGGACTTGTCGCTCGGCTACGGGCGCAACGACATGAAGTTCACCATCAAGAACACGCTGAACCGCTCGCTCGGCGCGGCAAGCAAGACGGAATTCAACGCGGGTGGGTATGCCTACGACCAGCTCGTGCTGAACGTCGGCGGCGTGCGCGGCTTCGACGTGGCGGGCTTTGCCTCGCCGCTCAACGTCGCAATGGGTCTCGAGGCGCGTCGTGAGGCCTACTCGATCACGGCCGGTGAGCCTGATTCCTACCGCAATGGCGGGGCACGCATCCCGCTCAACACGCCGGGCTGCACGGGTGCGAGCGCGACGTTGCCCGCCAACGTCGCGGCGGGCGGTTGCCCGGCGCCTTCGGGTTCGCAGGTGTTTCCGGGCTTCCGTCCGGCTAACCAGGTCAATGAAAACCGCCGCGCGTTCGGTGTGTACGTCGATCTCGAAGCCAACGTGACCGACAAGTTGCTGTACTCGGCGGCGCTGCGTCTTGAGGACTACTCGGACTTCGGCAGCAACGCTTCGGGCAAGGTCGCGCTGCGCTACGACTTCTCGGATGCGTTCGCGCTGCGTGCCTCGGTGTCGACGGGCTTCCGCGCTCCTTCGCTGCAGCAGCAGTACTTCGCTACAACCTCAACCAACTTCATCAACGGTGTGCCGTTCGACATCACCACCTTCCCGGCAACGGACTCGGTGGCTGCAGCACTCGGCGCACAGCCGCTCGATGCAGAAGAGTCCGCTAACTACTCGATCGGTGCGGTGGTGCAGACGGGCGATTTGTCGCTGACCATTGATGCGTATCGCATCAATATCATCGATCGAATCGTGTTGTCGGAGAACCTGACCTCGGATGCCGTGCGCAACTTCCTGACCTCGCGAGGTTTCATCGGCATCGGTGGCGGTCGCTTCTTCATCAATGGTGTGGATACCGAGACGACGGGTGTCGATGTTGTGGCGAGTTACCCCGTGGTCACGGAGTCGCTCGGCAAGTTCGACTTCACGGCCACGGCGAACTTCACTTCCACGGATGTCACGCGGGTTCCGGCTACACCGCAGTTGTCTGCGCTCAGCCCGGCGCCGATTCTGTTCGATCGCGGCAACCGTCTGACCTTCGAACAAGGCAATCCGGAGAACAAGTTCACGCTCGCGGTGAACTGGGCCATGAACGGCTTCGGTGCCACGCTGCGTGCCACGCGCTACGGTGACGCGCTCAGCCCGCAGAACGCGCCGACGGCGACGGCACCTGACTTCGTGCTCACGGCTAAGACTCTGCTCGATCTGGAAGGCCGTTACGCCTTCAACGACAAGGTCAAGGTCGCGATCGGTGCCGACAACCTGCTCGATGAGTATCCGGATCCGCTGCCGCCGGGCCTCAACACCACCGGTGCGACGTCGTTCTCGAACTTCTCGCCCTTCGGTCGTTCGGGCCGCTTCATCTACGGGCGGGTGACGGTCGGCTTCTGATCGAATCAGCGCCACTTGAGGTGGCGCCGCAGGTCGTGCTGTTGCATGGCTTTGCGGCGTCCACCGATGATCTCAACGCGGCGGTCGAGCTTGTCTCGGCCGCCGCGCCGTTTAGGCACCTCAAAACACCCGGCGGTCGGCCGATGTCGGCCGCGATGACGAGTTGCGGCGCCTGCGGCTGGTACAGCGATTCGAGCGGGTATCGCTACGAACCACTCGACCCGCTCACAGGCCGGCCTTGGCCGTTGATGCCCGATGCATTTGCGGTGTTGGCGCGCCGCTCGGCATCTGCTGCCGGTTTCGGCGAATTCTTTGCGCCCGACACCTGCCTCGTGAATAGGTACGAGTCAGGCGCGCGCATGGGTGCGCACCGTGACGCCGACGAACGCGACTTTTCGCAGCCAATCGTGTCCGTGACGCTCGGCGCAGCGGCGACATTTCTTTGGTACGGTACCCGGAGGTCGGGGTCGCCCACCAGGGTCCGCCTCGAGCCAGGTGATGTGCTGGTGTGGGGTGGCGCTGCGCGAAAGGGCTACCACGCCGTCGGCTCGCCGGAGCAGGATCTCTTCGGCGCTGGCGTCAGAATCAATCTGACGTTCCGCAAAGCGCTTTAACGGATCAAACCAGTACGCGCTCGATACCGCCGTCGTTGGCACGCGCCACGTAGTCGCGCATCCAATGCTCGCCCAGCAGGTGCTTGGCGATTTCCACCACGATGTAGTCCGCATCAAGTTCGGTCTCATCTTCGTAGCGCTTGAGACCTTGCAGGCAGGAGGGACAGGAGGTGAGCACCTTGACCTGCCCCTCGAAACCGTCAGCTCGCGCAGCGGTGGCTCCCTTTTGCATTTCTTGCGCCTTGCGGAACCGCACCTGCGTGGAGACGTCGGGGCGCGAGATCGCAAAGGTGCCGCTCTCGCCGCAGCAACGGTCGTTCTTGACGATCTTGCCGTTGGCCTCGGCGTTCATGAGTTGATTGACCACCTTCAGCGGCTCGTGTTGCTTCATCGGCGAGTGGCAGGGGTCGTGGTAGAGATAGCGTACTCCGGTCACGCCATCGAGACGCACGCCTTTCTCCATGAGAAATTCGTGGATGTCGACGATGCGGCAGCCCGGGAAGATCTTGTCGAATTCGTATCCTTGCAGTTGGTCGTAGCAGGTTCCGCAGCTGACGACGACCGTCTTGATGTCGAGGTAGTTGAGCGTATTGGCGACGCGATGGAAGAGCACCCTATTGTCGGTTATCATCTTCTCGGCCTTATCGAAATCACCGGAGCCACGCTGGGGATAGCCGCAGCACAAATAGCCCGGAGGCAGCACCGTCTGTACCCCAACGTGCCAGAGCATCGCCTGAGTGGCGAGGCCCACCTGCGAGAACAGGCGCTCCGAGCCGCAGCCCGGAAAATAAAACACGGCTTCGGCGTCCACGCTGGTGTGCCGCGGGTCGCGGATGACGGGCACGTAGTTGCGATCTTCAATATCGAGCAGTGCGCGCGCCGTTTTCTTAGGTAGTCCTGCCGGCATGCGGCGATTGACGAAATGCACCACTTGCTCTCGAACGGGTGCCTTACCCGTGGTGGCCGGGGGTGCCTTGAGCTGGGGTTTTGCGAAGGCCTTTAAAAACCCATGGGCGAGGCGTTGCGCCTTGAAGCCCCAGTCGATCATGCCCTTGCGCACCAGCTTGATGGTCTCGGGGCGCGTGGCGTTGAGAAACAGCATCGATGCGGCCGTGCCCGGGTTGAAGCGCTTCTTGCCCATACGCCGCAGCAGATCGCGCATGGCCATGGACACATCGCCGAAGTCGATGTCGACCGGGCAGGGCGACTCGCACTTGTGGCATACCGTGCAGTGATCGGCGACGTCGCTGAACTCGTCCCAATGGCGCAGCGATACGCCGCGCCGCGTTTGCTCTTCGTACAGGAAGGCCTCGATCAACAGCGAGGTCGCAAGGATCTTGTTACGCGGGCTGTAGAGCAAATTGGCGCGCGGTACATGGGTTGCACAGACTGGCTTGCATTTGCCGCAACGCAAACAGTCTTTGATCGCGGTGGAGATCGTACCGATGTCGGACTGCTGCATGATCAGCGATTCGTGGCCGAGCAGGTTGAAGCTCGGCGTGTACGCGAAGCGCAGATCGCCACCGGGCAGCAGCTTGCCCTTGTTGAATCGCCCCTCCGGATCGATGCGCTGCTTGTAGGCGCGCAAGTCGGCGGTTTCCTCGGGCGTCAGAAACTCGAGCTTGGTGATGCCGATGCCGTGCTCGCCGGAAATCACGCCGCCGAGATCACGCGCAATCTGCATGATGCGCGCGACGGCGGCGTTCGCCTCCTGCAGCATGAGGTAATCGTCGGAGTTGACCGGAATGTTGGTGTGCACGTTGCCATCGCCCGCGTGCATGTGCAGCGCCACCCAAACGCGGCCCTTGAGCACACGCTGGTGGATGCCCTGCAGTTCGTGGCGGATGGGGGCGTAAGCATCGCCCGCGAAAATCGCCGCGAGCGGATCGCGCAGTTCCTTTTTCCAGGACACCCGCAGAGTTCGATCTTGCAGCAGCTGGAAGACGTTGCGCCCTAGGATTCGCCCATCGGGCTCGGCCGCGGGCGCATCAAGCCGATTGAGCAGATCCTTCCACTGGCGGCGCACATCGACGATCAAGGCTCGTGCCCGTGCCGGGCGGTCGCCTAAAATTTCGGCACGCGAGAGGGCGTCGAGCTCAGCGTCACCTGTTTTGCCGGGCTTCAGTTCCCCGCGTAAGTACTCTTCGAGTGCATCGGCGAGGCGCAATTTATTGGCGATCGACAACTCGATATTGATGCGTTCGATGGCGTCGGTGTAATCGCCGAGCCGTGGCAAGGGGATGACGACGTCTTCGTTGATCTTAAACGCGTTGGTGTGCTTGGCGATCGCCGCCGTGCGGGCGCGATCGAGCCAGAACTTCTTGCGTGCCTCGGGCCCGACGGCAATGAAGCCCTCGCCCCCGCGAAGATTGGCCACGCGCACGGTTTCGGAGGTGGCAAGCGCTACGGCCGACTCGTCATCGCCGACGATGTCGCCGATCAGCACCATCTTCGGTAGCGCCGCTCGCTTGCTCTTGGTGACGTAGCCCACAGCCTTGAGGTAGCGCTCATCGAGATGCTCGAGACCGGCCAGCTTCACCCCGCTCGCACGATCGGCCGTCTCGAGCTGGTCGATGATCTCGACGATCGAGGGGATGGCGTCGCGGGCCTGGCCAAAGTATTCGAGGCAGACTGTGCGCATGTGTTTCGGCATGCGGTGCACGATCCAGCGTGCCGCGGTGATCAGCCCATCGCAGCCTTCCTTTTGAACGCCCGGCAGACCCCCCAGGAATTTGTCGGTCACGTCCTTGCCAAGGCCCGCCTTGCGGAACAGGGCGCCCGGCATGCGCAGCGTCTCGGTGCGCAGCACCGTGGCCCGTTCGGCCGGCATCCGACCGTCCTTCCAACTGAGGCGCCATTCCACCTGTGGCGCATCGTGGATCTTGCCGAGGTTATGGCCGACGCGTTCGACCTCGAGCCAATTGCCTTCGGGGTCGACCATCCGCCACCAGGCGAGGTTGTCGACGGCGGTGCCCCAGAGCACGGCCTTCTTGCCGCCGGCGTTCATGGCCACGTTGCCGCCGATGCAGGAAGCATCGATGGATGTGGGGTCGACCGCAAACACGAAGCCAGCGCGCTCGGCGGCATCGGCGACACGCTTGGTGACGACACCGGCTTCCGAATAAACGGTGGGCACGGTGCGTTCGGCACCCGGTTCGCCGACCCCGGGTAGGGCCAGGTGCTCGACCTCCGACACACGCTCGAGCTTTTCTGTGTTGATGACGGCGGACAAGGGCGTGAGCGGAATGGCACCGCCCGTGTAACCGGTGCCACCGCCGCGCGGAATGATGCTGAGACCGAGATCGATGCAGGCACGCACGAGCCCCGGAATCTCGTCCTCGGCATCGGGGCAAATCACGACGAAGGGATATTCGACGCGCCAGTCCGTAGCATCGGTAACGTGCGAGACGCGGGCATAGGCATCGAAGCGTATGGCATCGGCCCGCGTATGACGGCCAAGCAGACGCCGCGCACGACGGCGTAGTCGCGCCGTGCGCTCGAACTCGGCGCCGAATGAGGTGACGGCGCCCCGTGCAGCTTCGAGCAGCAGGCCGACTTTGCGATCACGCTCGGCGTCGGCGGCGAGCTCGGTAGTCTCGCGGCGCTTGTCGATTTCACCCAGTCGGTGGTCCAGGGCGGCGAGCAACAGTTTGCGGCGACGCGGGTTATCGAGCAGATCGTCTTGCAGATACGGGTTGCGCTGTACTGCCCAGATATCACCCAATACTTCGTACAGCATGCGCGCCGAGCGCCCCGTTCGGCGCTCCCCGCGCAGCTCATCGAGCAGCGCCCAACTCTCCGCACCGAGCAATCGAATGACGATTTCGCGGTCGGAGAACGAGGTGTAGTTGTACGGGATCTCGCGAATACGCGGTTCCGCGCTCTCGGGCGGAGCGAACAGCGGCAGTTCGGTGGGTACGGCGCTCATGGGAGGCCCCAATTGTCCCACCGTTCCCCTATCATTTGCGAGGATCATGAACACTTCCATCGAACGAAATCCCCAAGCGGCGCAGATGGCCGATGAGTCGATGCTGCGGACGCTGCGCTTCCAGATCGAGGCCATCTGGCCGCAGGAGTCAAAGCTTTTCGCCCGCTACGCCTTGCCAGTCGATGCCTGCATCCTCGACGTAGGCTGCGGCACAGGCGAGGCGACATTGCGCTTGGCTGCAATGTTTCCGGGCGCGGGGCGGGTCTGCGGTGTCGACGTGATGCCGGAGTTGCTCGCGGTTGCACGGCGTCAGCCGGCACCGCCCTTGGGGCGTATGCCGCAGTTCGAGCAGGGTGATGGTTTCGCCCTGCAATTCGCCGACGCGAGTTTCGATCTCGTCGTATGTCGGCATGTGACCCAGTTGCTGCCCCAGCCCGAGCGATTGCTGGCCGAGCTTCGGCGGGTACTCAAGCCGGGCGGCTGGTTGCATGTGCTGTCGGAAGATTACGGCATGCTGCATTTCCCGACGCGTAACGGCATCGACCCCGATCGACTGTGGCATGAGGCGGTCGTCCCCTACACGCATAGCACTGGCACGGACGCGCGGATTGGTCGATCGACCTTGCCGATGTTGCGCTCGCTCGGCTTCACGCACACGAGTGTGCAGTACCTCACCATCGACACCGAGCGGGTGCCGCGCGAATATCTGGTTGGAATTTTCACCGCGTGGCGTGACGGTTACGTCGAGCCGCTGGCTGCGGCAGGCCAGTTGTCGCAAACGGAGGTTAGGGCGATGTTCGATGCCATCATCGCTGCCGTGAGCGATCCGCAGTGCTACGGCGTGTGGCACGTGCCGGTGGTGGCGGGGCGATGCCCGTGAGCTCGCTGCATGAGAATTCGTCGCCCGGTAGCGGGTCGCACGGGCGGATTCCACGCAAACAGCGATCCCTGCAGGTGTCGCTGGAGCCGCATCCGCTTACTCATCAGCACGGGGTGGATACGTCGAGTCGCCGCCTCGAAGTCAGCCTGACGCCAAGCGAGCAGGGTGTGCAACTGCGTTATCTGTGGCTGGGATCCTCGGCGGAGATCCTCTGGCCTGAGCCCGCCGGTCGCAGCTTGCACGGCGAGCACGGGCGGCCCGGCGAGCACGGGCTGCGCGGCGAACGGCGCGATTATCTATGGCACCACACTTGCGGCGAGTGGTTCATCGGCGAGACGGGTTCACCCGGTTACATCGAATTCAATTTCTCGCCCTCCGGACATTGGGCGGCGTATCGATTCGCGGATTACCGCGAGAGTCTTGGCGATCTGACGTGGCAGGGTCCGCCGCCCCAGATCGATTTTTCTCTCGAAGCAGGGCGCGCCGAACTCTGCGCGGAGGTGCCGTGGGCCGCTTTCGCGGGCTTTGCCACCGAGCCGCTACGCGAATGGCAGCTCGCGTTCACCTGTGTGGTCGAACGGTGCATGAGTCCCTCGCCCGGCGGCGACACCACGGCTGCCACCGCGCTCGAGTACTGGGCGGTCAGTCATCCTCGCGCGCAACCCGAGTTCCACGATCGTAATGGCTTTAGCGTGCTGTGGTGATCGTATGACCCGCGCCCACTTTGGTATCGACGTGCTGCTGGCCGATGCCACTTTGCAGGCACAGTTGCGGGGGCGGCGGCTCGGCTTGCTCGCCCATCCAGCCTCGATGACGGCGCAGTGGCAACACAGCCTCGATGCGCTCGCGCAGGTGCCGGGCTTGCAGCTGACGGCGGCTTTTGGGCCGCAGCATGGTTTGCGCGGCGACAAGCAGGACAACATGGTGGAGTCTGCGGATTTCTATGATCCGCGCCACGGCATTCGGGTGTACAGCCTGTACGGGCGGGTGCGTCGACCGACCGACGAGATGCTCGCGCACTGCGATGTGATCCTCGTAGACCTGCAGGATCTCGGCTGTCGGATTTACACATTCATCACCACGCTGCTCTACGTACTCGAGGCGGCGGCGAGGCTCGGCAAGGCCGTATGGGTGCTCGACCGGCCGAATCCCGCGGGTCGGCCGATCGAGGGTTTGTCGCTGCGTAAGGGTCAGGAGAGTTTCGTCGGCGCCGGCGTCATGCCTATGCGTCATGGCCTCACGCTCGGCGAGATGGCAGGCTGGTTCGTTCGTGAATATTCACTCGCGGTGGAGCTGCAGGTGGTGCGAATGGCGCGCTGGGATGATGCCGCGCCTGACTACGGCTGGCCCGCGGGTGTGCGCAGTTGGGTCAATCCGAGTCCCAACGCACCCAACGTGTGGATGGCCCGCGCCTATGCGGGCACTGTGATGCTTGAAGGTACAACGCTCTCCGAGGGGCGCGGCACGACGCGACCTCTCGAATTGTTCGGCGCACCCGACATCGACGCGGGGCGGGTGCTGCTCGAGATGCAGCGCCTCGCGCCGGAGTGGTTGATGGGGTGTCGGCTGCGCGAGTGCTGGTTCGAGCCCACCTTCCACAAGCACGTCGGCAAATTGTGTCACGGCATTCAGATCCACACGGACGATGTCGCCTACGATCACCGACGTTTTCAGCCGTGGCGCCTGCAGGCGTTGGCCTTCAAGGCGATTCGACGGCTGTGGCCCGAGTATCCACTGTGGCGTGATTTTCCATACGAGTACGAGCTCGATCGGCTGGCCATCGATGTCATCAATGGCGGTCCGGTGCTACGCGAGTGGGTCGATGATGCCGCAGCCTTGCCGGGCGACCTCCAGCAGCTCGCTGAAGCCGACGAGCGGGCATGGCTTGAACAGATTTCCGAATTACTGGTCTACTGAGTGGGCGAGGCCAACGAAGGGGACGAAGCATGAGCACCGTGCACACTGATCGAGTCATCGAAGATTTGCGTCGTGTCGTCGAGGACGCCGAAGCATTGCTCCGTGAAACGGCGGATTTGGCCGGCGATCGGGTCAGCGAAGTGCGTGCGCGCGCGAGCGACTCGCTGCGCTCGGCTCGCGAGCAACTCGGCACACTCGAGGAGGAGGTTTTGACGCGCGCCAAGGAGGCTGCGCGGGATGCGGACGGCTACGTCCGCGAGCACCCTTGGCAGGCGGTTGGTATCGCGGCAGGGGTCGGCTTGTTGGTCGGCATCCTGATCAGCCGTCGCTGAGCGCGCCGATGTTCGATTCACTTCGATCGTTGCTCGCTCACCTGCTGGAGTTGCTGCAGGTCCGTTTGGAGTTGCTGACGACCGAGCTGTCGGGTGAGGTCAAACGGGCCGTACTCATCCTGCTCTATGCGTTCATCGCCCTTGTTTTCGGTGCGCTCAGTTTGTTGCTGCTCGCCATAACGGTGGTCATCGCCCTGTGGAGCGAGCATCGCTTGTTGGCCGCGACCATCGTCACAGGCGTGTTTCTCGCCATCACGGCCGTGGCCCTCTGGCAGGTCGTGCGCCGCCTGCGAGGGCAACCGCGACTGCTGGCGGGAACGCTCGATGAGCTGCGGCGCGATCGCGAGGCGCTGCAGCGCCGTGCCAGCGGTGATGGCGCATGAGCGGCGAGGATCCGATCGTCATCCGTCGCAGACAACTGCTCGACCGCAGTGCGGCCCTGCGTGATCAGATCAGCGAGGATGCGGCGTCGGTGGTGAACAGCGCGCCGTGGATCGATCGCGGCCTGCGTGTCGCACGCACGGCCTCGAGTAACAAGGCCATTATGGCGGTGCTCGCACTACTCACCGTGGTCGCAGGACCAACCCGTGCAGCACGAGCCGCAAGCCGTGGTTGGCTTGCGC
>VEQP01000028.1 GCA_018883185.1 Nevskiaceae bacterium
GTCGGGCCCGATGGCCGATATGGCAATGTGCTGTTTCATCCGTGGGCCGAGTTTAGCCCTAAGGGCCGGGGATCGCTAACCGGTTGCACGAGTTCGCTGTGGCCCCGTACCATCCGTTAGATCTCTCGGCTTTGGCGGTGGACATGTTCTCTGGCAGTTTGGTGGCGATCGTCACTCCCATGCTCGCAAACGGCGAGATCGACCGCGCCGCGTGGCTCAGACTGCTCGACTTCCATCTCGACAACGGCACGACGGGCATCATCGTCGGCGGCACCACGGGTGAGTCGGCGACCCTCCTCGAATCAGAGCTGCGCGAGCTGACGAGCACGGCCTTGGAGCACGTCGCCGGCCGCATGAAAGTCATTGCCGGTGCCGGTACGAGCAGCACCGCCGAGACGGTCGCCCGCGTGCGCTGGCTGAGCGCGCTCGGCGTCGATGGCCTGCTGATCGTGACACCCGCCTACGTCAAGCCCACGCAAGACGGTTTGGTTCGGCACTACACGGCCGCCGCAGAGGCCTCGAGCGTCCCAATCCTGCTCTACAACGTGCCTGGGCGCACCGCCGTGGACCTGCTGCCGCCCACGGTCGCCCGGTTGGCCACGGTGCCCAATATCGTGGCGCTGAAGGAGGCGGTGGGCGACATCGAGCGCGTTCGGGAGCTGCTGCGTCTTGCGCCTTCGATCGCGCTGCTCTCGGGCGACGACGCCAGCTGTCGCGAGGCGGTGCTCGCAGGCGCCAAGGGCGTGATTTCGGTGACGGCCAACGTTGCGCCGCGCGAGATGGCGGACATGATTGCCGCGGCCCTCGAGGGTGACGCCACGCGCGCGGGTCGCATTGATGCGCGGCTGGCAGGCTTGCACGAAAACCTCTTCGTCGAGGCCAATCCGATTCCGGTCAAGTGGGTGCTCGCGCGCATGGGGTTGATGGAAGAGGGCATCCGCTTGCCGCTGACGGCGCTCTCGAGTCGCTTCCACAGCCGGGTTCGCTCGGCAATGGAACGTGGCGGTCTCAGCGGGTAGAATTGCGTATGCGTTATCTCCGTCTCTTGCTCTGCCTGTCCCTGGTTTTGTCGGTCGCCGGCTGCGGCTCATTGTTCAAGGTCAGCTGTGCCAAACCGGGCGACTTCGCCGGTGCAGTGGACAACCCGCCGCTGAAGATTCCGGCTGGTCTCGACCCCCCGGACACCCGGGCCGCACTGACGATTCCGCCGCTGCAGACGCCCGAGGCGCCGCGACCCGCGGACGCCCCATGCATCGACACCCCACCCAAATTCAACCCGGCTCCGCCCAAGCGCCCGCAGGCTTGATATCATCCGCTGCCGCTTGAATCGGAGAGGTGGCCGAGCGGTCGAAGGCGCTTGATTGGAAGTCAAGTAACATCGCAAGGTGTTCGTGGGTTCGAATCCCACCCTCTCCGCCATATCCTGAATAGGGCCAGTCCTATGGCGTCCCGCATCGGTTCCTTCGCGACGACCAGCCGTCAATCCCGCCAGGCCCGGAAGGGAGCAACGGTCGCGGTACGGTCGGGTGCCGGAGTCCAGCTGGTGCGGGCCGCCTCCCTTTCGCAGGTCTGGCCGGGCCTTCCACGGGGGCTCCGGTGAGTTACACCGCACTCGCGCGCAAGTGGCGGCCCCGACGGTTCGAGGAACTCACCGGGCAGGAGCATGTGCTGCAGGCCCTCTCCAATGCCCTCGCGACCAACCGGGTGCACCACGCCTTCCTGTTCACTGGAACCCGCGGGGTTGGCAAGACCACCATCGCGCGCATTCTCGCCAAATGCCTGAACTGCGAGACCGGCCTCGGCCCGACGCCCTGCGGCGAGTGTGCGACCTGCCGCGAGATTGACGAGGGGCGCTTCGTCGATCTGATCGAGGTCGATGCGGCCTCGCGCACCAAGGTCGACGACACCCGCGAGTTGCTCGATAACGTGCAGTACGCGCCCACCCGCGGGCGCTACAAGGTCTACCTCATCGACGAAGTGCACATGCTCTCGACGCACTCGTTCAATGCGCTATTGAAGACTCTCGAAGAGCCGCCGCCGCACGTCAAGTTCCTGCTGGCGACCACTGATCCGCAGAAATTGCCGGTGACGGTGCTGTCGCGTTGCTTGCAGTTCAACCTCAAGCGGCTCTCAGTGAGCCTGATCGCTGAGCGCATCAAGACCGTGCTCGACGCCGAAGGCGTGCCATACGATGCCGCTGCCGTGCGCCTTGTCGCGGAGGCTGCCGATGGCAGCATGCGCGATGGTCTCTCGCTGCTCGATCAATTGCTGGCCTTCGGTGGTGGCAAAGTCGCCGAGGCTGAAGCGCGAACCATGCTCGCGACCGTCGATCGCAAGCAAGTGGCGCAGTTGGCGCGGCTGCTCGCGCAGCTTGAGCCCGCGGCGCTCTTGGAGTTCGTAGCCTCCCTCGATGAATGGGCTCCTGACTACGGCGATGTGCTCGATGCGCTCGCCACATTGCTCGTGCGCGTGGCGCTGAAGCAGACGATGCCCGCGTACGAGGGGGACGAGTTACACCCTGTGGAACTGCTCGCCGAGTTGGCGGCGCAGCTGTCGCCGGAAGACGTGCAGTTGTTTTATCAGACCGCGATCCTTGGACGACGTGATCTGGTGTGGGCACCCGATCCGCGCACCGGATTCGAGATGACGGTGCTGCGCATGATTGCCTTCCGACCGAATGCGACGCCGGAGGGTTCGGCGGCGGCAGCTGTCCCGGCGCAGGTGCGGGTCGGCGCTGCGACACCGCGGAGCACCGCCGCGAGCCCCATCGCTTCGGCGCCGAGCAGCGCGAACGGCGTGCCGCAGTCATCGGCGTCTGCTGTTGCGCCCGAGGGCGCGTCTGCCGCACCCGGCGTCGATCCGGCGCGTTGGGCCGAGACGCTGGCGGCACTCGAAGTCGGTGGCGCAGCGCGGCAGCTTGCCGCGAATTGCGTGTTTAGTTCGCGTAGCGGCAACCTCGTGCGCCTGACGCTCGATCCGTCGCAATCTTTGCTGCGTACCTCGGCGCTCATCGACAAGCTTGCGCAGGCCCTTAGTCGCCACCTCGGCGAATCGCTGCGGGTCGAGGTGGAACTCGGGTCGTCTCCCGTCGACAGTCCTGCTCGCGCCGAGCAGCGCGCCGTTTCGGAGGGGCTCGATGCTGCGCGCCGCACGCTTGAGGACGATTCGACAGTGCGCGGCTTCAAAGAAAAATTCGGCGCGACGCTGAACCCGGATTCCGTGAAACCTGTTTGAGGACACTGCGACATGGCGAATATTGGCAACATGATGAAGCAGGCCGAGGCCCTGCAGCGCAACATGCAGAAGGCGCAGGAGGAGATCGGTCGCATGGAAGTGACCGGCGAATCTGGCGGCGGCATGGTCAAGGTCACAATGACCGGCAAGCATGAAGTGAAGCGTGTGCAGATCGAACCGGCTGTCATTGGCGAGGATCGGGAGATGCTTGAGGATCTCATCGCTGCCGCCATCAACGATGCGGTGCGGCGGGTCGAGACACAGAGCCAGCAGCGCATGTCCGAATTGATGTCGGGGCTGCGGCTGCCGCCCGGCATGAAGATGCCGTTCTGATCGGCGTTTTTTCGGCATGAAACACCCGCCGTCGCTGTCGCGACTGATCGATGCGCTGCGCACCCTGCCGGGTGTAGGACCGAAGACTGCCCAGCGCATGGCATTTCATTTGTTGCAGGACGGGCGTGATGGCGCGCGCGTGCTCGCTGACAGTCTGACCGTAGCCCTCTCTCGAATTGGGCGCTGTACCCGCTGTCGAATGTTCACCGAGACCGAAAGCTGTTTCGTGTGCAGCTCGCCGCAGCGCGATGCGGGGCTGCTATGCGTGGTGGAATCGCCCGCCGATGTCGTGGCGATCGAGCAATCGGCGGGTTATCGCGGACGGTACTTCGTGCTGATGGGACACCTCTCGCCGCTCGATGGCGTCGGGCCCGAGCAGCTCGGCGTGCCGGCGCTCGAGGCCTTGCTCGAGGAGGGTGGGGTGCGCGAGCTAATTCTGGCGACAAATCCGACGGTGGAGGGTGAGGCTACAGCGCATTTCTTGTCGGAACTCGCTCGCGCTCGAGGGCTGCGTGCCACGCGCATTGCGCATGGTGTACCGGTCGGTGGCGAGCTCGAATACATCGACGGCGGTACGCTTGCGCACGCACTCGCCGGTCGTCACTCTCTCTGATTTCGTCCGCCGGTGTTGCGGCCCGGGCCCCGGGCCTCGCGCAGCTGCGCGTACAGCCGGCGTAGACGCCGATAACTCTCGTATCGACGCGCATCGAACGAACCGGTCTCGGCCGCTTCGCGTACGGCGCAGGCCGGCTCCCGCAGGTGCTGGCAGTCCTGGAAGCGACAGGCGACGCCAAGGCGATCGACCTCCGGAAATCCGAGGCTACGCGCCTCGAGCATGTCGATAGCGGGAGCGAAGTCGCGCACGCCCGGCGAGTCGATCAGCTGCCCGCCACCCGGCAAATCGTAGAGCCTCGAACTTGTGGTCGTGTGGCGTCCTTCCGCATCACGGTCGAGTTCGCCGGTCACGAGCTGCGCCTGCGGCACCAACGCGCCGATGAGCGACGACTTGCCAACACCCGACTGACCGACGAATACAGCCGTTTCCTCGTGCAGCGCTTCGCGCAGTGCTCCGAGGTCCTCGCCGCGTGTCGTGCTGCAGTGCAGCACCGGATAGCCTGCATCGCGAAAACTCGCGGTCAGTTCGGTCGCCGGCATACCCTCAATCAGGTCAACCTTGTTGAGCACTACCAGTGCGCGCAGGCCCGCGGAACTTGCTGCGCACAGATAACGATCGACGATGAACAGATCAGGCGAGGGGAGTGGTGCGAAGACGACGACCACCAGACTGAGGTTGGCTACCACCGGTTCGCCATCGCCCCGCAAGGTCGAGCGCGACAGCATGCTGGTCCTAGGAAGAATGTCTAGGACATGCACTTCGCCATGCGCGGCATCGCTTTCGCAGCGTACCCAGTCGCCGCAGACGCAATGCATCTTGCGACCGAACGGGCGTGCGTCATGACACGTACCGCTCGCGTCCCGCACTTGCAGGTGCCGGCCGTAGGCAGCGATCACCTGGGCTTCAAAAGACAACGCGCAGTCCTCCTCGGGGGAAACACTCTAGCCTCTGCTAGACTCGGCCACAACGCCCGAGACATGGATGCTCGCATGCCAAGTCGTGATGCCCTGATCTGGATCGACCTCGAGATGACCGGTCTGAAGCCACAGTCGGACACCATCATCGAGATTGCGACCTTAGTCACCGATTCCCAGTTGCGACTGATCGCCGAAGGGCCGGTACTCGCCATTCATCAGGACGAGGCTACGCTCGCCACGATGGATGAGTGGAACCAGCGCCAGCACGGCTCCTCGGGTCTGCTGGCGCGGGTGCGCGGCAGTACCGTCACGCTTGCTGAAGCAGAGAGGGCCACGCTCGATTTTCTCGCGCAGCATGTCGAGCCCGGTGCTTCGCCAATGTGCGGTAACAGCATCTGCCAGGATCGGCGCTTCATGGCGCGACTGATGCCGCAACTGGAAACGTTTTTTCATTACCGAAATCTCGATGTCAGTACGGTCAAGGAGCTCGCGCGCCGCTGGGCCCCGCAGCTCGCGGCGGGTTTCAACAAGGAAGGCACGCACCTCGCACTCGATGACATTCGCGAGTCGGTACGCGAGCTGCAGTTCTATCGCGAGCATTTTTTCGTGCCGGGGGTCCGCGGCGCGTGTTGAGTGTCGAGGACTCCGTCCGTACGTTACCCACCTTCCGGGAGGTGGCGGCCGCGGCCGATCGGCTGCAAGGACGCGTGCTGCGTACGCCGGTGTGGCGCTCGGCGCGGCTTGATGCGCGCACCGGGCGGCGCGTGTTCCTCAAGTGCGAGAACCTGCAACACGTGGGCGCATTCAAGTACCGCGGCGCGCTCAACGCCTTGTTGCATCGACAGGCCGAGGGTGCTGCGCCGGGACTCGTCGCAACGCATTCCTCCGGCAATCACGGTGCCGCGCTTGCGCGCGCCGCGCGAGAACTCGGCTGGGAATGCTGCGTAGTCGTACCTCGCGATACCTCCGCTGCGAAACTTGCCAACATTCGGGCGCAGGGCGTTGAACCGCTGCTTTGCGAGCCAGGTCTTGCAGCGCGCGAAGCCGCCACCGCGCGACTCATTGCCGAGCGCGGCGCGGAACTTGTGCACCCATTCGATGATGCACGGGTGATTGCCGGACAGGGCACGGCGGCGCTCGAGTTGCTTGCAGAAGTATCGCAGCTCGATGTGCTGAGCGCGCCGGTCGGCGGCGGTGGCTTGCTAGGCGGGTCTGCGCTCGCCGCACGCGCCATGGCGCGGAAGTGCCGCGTCATCGGCGTCGAGCCCGAGCTCGCCGATGATGCCGCACGATCCTTTCGCACTGGCACACGCGTCGGCTTCGCTACGCCGCCGCCCACGCTGGCTGACGGTCTGCGCGGTTCTATCGGTGCGCTGCCGTTCGAGCTGTTTCAACGACACGTCGATGACGTGCTGACGGTGAGTGAGGCCGCGATCGTGACGGCGATGCGCGTCATGCTCGAAGAGTGTTGTCTGCTGATCGAGCCGTCCTCCGCCGTGCCGGTTGCGGCACTGCTCGAAGGTCGATTGGGTGACTCGGGAGATGCCGTCGGCATCATCCTCTCGGGGGGCAACGTCGATCTGGGCGTTTGTCCGTTTCTTGCGGGGCGCGCGACGATTTAATTCGGCGGCTTGGCCTCGGCCGCCAGCATCAGCCAGGTTTCGATTACGGTGTCTGGGTTCAGCGACAGACTGTCGATGCCTTGCTCGACGAGCCAGCGTGCGAGGTCCGGGTGATCCGAAGGACCTTGGCCGCAGATCCCGACGTACTTACCTGCCTTGCGGCAGGCGGTGATGGCCATGGATAGCATCGCCTTGACCGCCGGATCGCGCTCGTCGAAATGCTGAGCGACGATGCCGGAGTCGCGATCAACGCCGAGCGTCAACTGGGTCATGTCGTTCGAACCGATCGACATGCCATCAAAGTATTCGAGGAACTGGTCTGCGAGTACGGCATTGCTCGGCAGTTCGCACATCATGATGACCTTCAGCCCATTGCTGTCGCGCGCGAGGCCATGCTCGGCAAGCAGCGTCGTGACTTCCGACGCTTCGCGCAAAGTGCGTACGAAGGGCACCATGACCCAAACGTTGTCGAGCCCCATCTGCTCGCGCACGATGCGTACGGCGCGACATTCGAGTTCGAAGCAGGGCCGAAAACTCTTATCTATGTAGCGTGCCGCACCGCGGAAGCCGATCATCGGATTCTCTTCGGTCGGTTCGTAGAGTCGACCGCCGATGAGGTTTGCGTATTCGTTGGATTTGAAGTCCGAGAGCCGCACGATCACCGGCTCCGGCGCGAACGCGGCCGCAATCTGCGAGATGCCCTCGGCGAGTTTGTCGACGTAGAAACCGACCGGATCGGCGTAGCCGGCCATCTGCGTACGGATTTCATCGCGCAGCGGGGCGTCGAGGCGGTCGAACTCGAGCAGTGCGCGCGGGTGCACGCCGATCATGCGATTGATGATGAACTCAAGGCGCGCGAGTCCGACGCCACGATTCGGGATGCTGGCGAAATCGAAGGCGCGATCCGGATTGCCGACGTTCATCATGATCTTGACGGGCGACTTCGGTAGCGCGTCGAGTTCGATTTCGCGGTGCTCGAAATCGAGCGCGCCATCGTAGACGTAACCGGTGTCGCCCTCTGCGCAGGACACCGTGATGCTCTGGCCTTCGCGCAAGACCTTCGTGGCATCGCCACAGCCGACCACGGCCGGGATGCCAAGCTCGCGCGCGATGATCGCCGCGTGACAGGTGCGCCCGCCGCGGTTGGTGACGATGGCCGAAGCGCGCTTCATCACCGGTTCCCAGTCGGGGTCGGTCATATCCGCGACCAGCACATCACCCGGTTGCACGCGGGCCATGTGCGCCACGTCGGAAATAATGCGTGCGGGTCCCGCGCCGATGCGCTGGCCGATGCTGCGTCCTTCCGCGAGCACGGTCGAACGCTTGCGTAGCGTGTAGCGCTGAATGGTACGGCCGCTGCGGCTTTGTACGGTTTCCGGGCGCGCCTGCAAGATGAACAACTCGCCCGTGACGCCGTCTTTGCCCCACTCGATGTCCATGGGCTTGCCATAGTGCTCTTCGATGATGAGCGCCTGCTGTGCGAGTGCCACGAGATCGTCATCATTGAGGCAGAAGCGCTGTCGATCAGCCGGCGGCACCGCGACCGTGCGCACGCGCTCCGTCGAGCCGGGTTCGCCGTAGACCATCTTGATCGCCTTGGCGCCGAGATTGCGTCGCAGCACCGAGCGCCGGCCAGCGCGAACGGCGGGTTTGTAGAGATAGAACTCATCCGGGTTGACGGCACCTTGCACCACGGTCTCGCCGAGACCGTATGAGGCGGTGATGAACACGACGTCGCGAAAACCCGAGTCGGTGTCGAGCGTGAACATCACGCCGCTCGCACCGCGGTCCGAGCGCACCATCTGCTGGATGCCTGCCGACAGGGCGACCTGGGAGTGATCGAAGCCTTGATGCACCCGATACGCAATCGCGCGATCGTTGAAGAGCGAGGCGAATACGTGACGCATTGCCTCGAGCACCGCAGCCTCGCCTTGCACGTTGAGGAAGGTTTCCTGCTGGCCGGCGAAGGAGGCCTCGGGCAGATCTTCGGCCGTTGCCGAGGAGCGGACGGCGACGGCGGCATCGGGTCCGAAGCGCCGATAGCCCTCAAGTACGGCTCGCTCGAGCTCTGGTTGCAGTGGCGTCTCCAAGATCCAGCCGCGAATTTGCGCACCCACTTCGGCCAGACGCACCACATCGTCGACGTCGAGATCGGCGAGTAGCTGCCGGATGCGCTCATCGAGCCCCCCTTGCGCCAGCAGCTGGCGATAGGCGCTTGCCGTGGTCGCAAAACCACCTGGCACCTTGACCCCGAGCTTGCTGAGCGCGCCGATCATTTCGCCGATGGAGGCATTCTTGCCGCCGACGACTTCCACGTCGTTCATGGTCACGCGTTCGAAGGGCAGTACGAGTTCGTTCACGGTATTTCCTGGCTGGATTTTGTGGAACACTCGGGGTTGTGCGGGGCAGCGCTGCCGAGGAGGGCTGAGGTGACGGGAAGAACGGTGTTTTTCGTGTCTGACCAGACTGGAGTGACGGCCGAGACCATGGGTCACAGCCTCATGACGCAATTCGAGGGGCTGCAATTTCGGGCCGTGACTTTGCCATTTGTGTCGACGATTGACAAGGCGGAAGAGGCCGTACGGCGCATTAACGCCGCCGCCCTCGAAACCGGGCAGCGGCCGGTGATTTTCGGCACCCTCGTGCAGGATGAACTGCGGGAGGTCATCAAGGGCAGCAACGCGCTGTTCCTCGATTTCTTCGAAGCCTTCGTCGGTCCGCTCGAGCGGGAACTCGGCACGGCCTCCTCGCACAGCGCGGGACGCGCCCACGGCATTGCCGATGCGGTCGGCTATGCCGCCCGCATCGACGCCACCAACTACGCGCTCGCCAACGACGATGGTTCCAATCGCGACTACGGTCGGGCGGATGTGATTCTTGTGGGTGTGTCGCGCTCGGGCAAGACGCCGACCTGTCTGTATCTGGCCATGCAGTACGGGGTGTATGCGGCCAATTATCCGCTCACGGACGATGATCTGGAGTCGACCCGGCTGCCACCGGGTCTGCAGTCGTTCAAGGGTAAGCTCTTCGGACTGCGTATCGCTTCAACGCGCCTGCAACAGATTCGGCAGGAACGCCGGCCAAACAGCCGCTACGCCTCGCCGCAGCAGGTACAATTCGAAACCAGAGCCGCCGAGTCCATCTTCCAACGAAACGGCATTCCCACGCTCGACACCACCGAGTGTTCGATCGAGGAAATCTCGGTACGCATCCTGGAAGCCACGGGTGTTGAACGACGGATCCGACCCTGATGAATACGCCCTTGACTGTCGAAGAATTGCTGCCGGTCAGCTGGCGGGCGCGGCCACGCAGTTTTGTCGCGCTCATGGGCGTCTACGAAAGCAATTACCGGCGGCTGTTGCGTTTGACCGGGAACCCGCGCGCCTTGCCGGTCGGGGAGTGCCGCGCGACGGTGGATGGCGACTGTGATCTCATCCTGCGGGTCACCGAGCAGTCTGTGTACACCACCATGATCGAGCTCACCTACCGATTCGCCGGCGAGGCGGGCGAGGTCACGTCGCTGCCCGATCTGCAGTTGAGGGTCTATCACGATGCGCGTCTTGCCGAAGCGCATGCCTGGGCACAGAGCCATGCTCACCCGCGTCTGTGCGACTGGCGCCGCGGCCTCGACCAAGATCTTGACGAGCGCTGGGCGCGCAACGTCATGCTGAACAAGTGGCTCGAATACTGTCTCGAGCGCGGCTATCGGTTTTGACCCGATCGCCCGAGTTAGTCTCCAGAGTCAGTGCGGGGCTTAGCCCGCTTTGCGCTGCGCGGTCACAGACTTCGCAGGCGCTGCGGGTTTCTTCGGGCCCTGTATCGGTGTACGCGACAGCGTGACCATGTCGGTCATCACTTCCGCAGCTTGATCGAGCACGACGTCCGGTTGCTTGCTCGAGTCGAGATCACCCACGCTGGCGACTGTTGGCTGCGCACGTTCGACGCGTCGTGAGTTCTCGCGCGCGAGGCGCTCCGCCTCCAGTCGCGTTCGCTCCGCCTTGCGCGCCTCGAGATTGAGCGACAGGCTGCGCCGCTCGCGCTGAGCGTTGAGGGCAGCGATATCGTTGACCAGCCAACGGTAGTCCGGATCGCGCTGCTGCCGACGATTCTCTTCATCGACGAGCTTTGAGAGCACCACACCGGCGCCATCGACAGGGCTAAAGCTGGCTCCCTGAATGCGATCCCAGGGCAGGGCGTCATCGAGGGAGCTCTCGCCGACGTCTTCGAGATTGATGGGCGAGGCGAGGGTGACGTCCGGCTCAACGCCCCGATGCTGCGTGCTCTCGCCCGTGATGCGATAGAACTTACCGATGGTCACGGTCAACTGCCCGTTGACCGGGCGGGCACTCCACCGCGACAGCGGCACGAGGTTTTGTACCGTGCCCTTGCCGAAGCTGCGCTGACCGACCACGACGCCGCGTCGATAGTCTTGGATTGCACCGGCGAAGATTTCCGAGGCGGAAGCGCTGAAGCGATCGATGAGCACCACGAGCGGGCCGTCGTAGGCGATGCCGCTATCGGGGTCGTCGAGCACTTCTTTTTCGCCGTTCGAGAATTGGACCTGTACGACAGGGCCCCGATCGACGAACAGCCCCGTCAGCGACTGCGCTTCGGGCAGGAAGCCGCCGCCATTGCCGCGCAGATCCATGACGAGGCCGTCTATCTTTTCGGCCTTGAGTTCGTCGATCAGGCGGCGCACATCGCGCGTCGTGCTGCGGTAGTTCTCATCGCCCGCCCGCTGCGCGTCGTAGTCTGAGTAAAACCCCGGGACATTAATGACGCCGATGCGGTGCTCGCGATCACCGCGCTTGATGATCTTGAGTTCCTTGCGCGCGGCCTGCGCTTCGAGAGTGACCTTGCCGCGGGTGAACTCCACGACCTTTTCCGGGCTGCCCGGAGCGGCGCTGACCGGCAGAATCTGCAGGCGCACGACGGTGCCGCCCTTGCCGCGAATGAGCTGTACGACATCGTCGATCCGCCAGCCGATGACATCGGTCAGCGCGCCTTCCTTGCCTTGCCCGACCGCGGTAATCCGATCGTTCACCGACAGTGTGCCGGCTGCAGCGGCAGGGCCGCCCTCGATCAGGTTCATGATGGTGACGTAGTCATCCACGGTCTGCAGCGATGCGCCGATGCCCTCGTAATTGAGGCTCATCTGGATCTTGTATTCCTCGGAGTTGCGCGGCGAGAAATAATTGGAGTGAGGATCAAATGTGCGCGCGTAAGCGTTGAGGAACAACTCGAACACTTCTTCGGGCTTGATCTGCTCGGCGCGCTTCAGCACCCGATCGTATCGGGTGCGCAGCACGTCGCGGATTTCCGTCCAACTCTTGCCGGCAAGCATCAGGGAAATGGCATCGTTCTTCACGCGCTTGCGCCAGAGCTCATCGAGTTCAGCTTTGCTCGCCGGCCATGCAGCGCCCTCGCGGTCGAACTCGAACTGCTCATCGAGACTGAAGTCCGGTTCCGTGTCGAGCAGCGAGAGCGCGTATTGCACCCGCTCGCGGTTGCGCTGCTGATAGCGCGCAAACATGGCGTAGGCCGGTTCGATGTCGCCCGTGCGGATCATGTCGTCGAAGCGCAAGCGATAGGCTTCGAACTCGGCGATATCGCTGGCCAGAAAATAACTGCGCTGTCCATCCATGCCGTCGAGGAACTTGTCCATCACGCGCGGCGAAATCGCATCGTCGATCTTGAGGCGGCTGTAGTGAGCATCCTCGAGTAGCGAGCCGACCTGCCGGGCAATCATCCGCTCACGCGCGCTCGGTGCCAGCGCCCCCGGCGGCAACACCGAAGTGTTGGCTGTGAGCCGGGACGAGCCTCCGATAGCCAGCAACCCGATGGCGATCGCCGAGACGGCGAGCATGGGGCTGGAACGGCGAGGAGATGGACTCATGGATACGCTCTTACTGATAAACTCGCCTGCCAGCGTAGATCGCGCGCCCCCGGGCTTCAAGTGTGCCGGGCCGCTAGGCAGCAAAATATCTGCGCGACAGCTTTAGCAGGGAGGCGTTGCATGCGCCCGTTGGCCATGTTGCTCGGTGTCATTCTCGGTTCGACGGTTTCGATCACCGTCGCACTGGGGTTGACCCTCGTCGTCTTCCTGTTCCTGCCCGAATACGCCAGCCGTATTGGCGAGGAGTTCCCCCCGTTGCTGCGCACGCTCGCAGGCTCTGCGGTGCTCGCGGTGATTGCCGGGCTCGGGTTCTACGGAGAGTTGCGCGAGCAGGGCTGGCGCCGGTATCCGCAAGTCGTTTTGTTCCTGCTGCTCGCGTTCATCGGCTGGTGGTACTGGCCGAGCGAGCAGGGTTGAGTGGTTTCCAAAGAGCTCGGGAGATGCTGATGCTACGCCTCCAAAAAGTGCTGTTGCTGTGCCTCGTGGCGGTGGTTGCCGGCTGTGCTGGCCTCGGCGCTGTGCAGGCCCCGCTGATTTCGGCCGAAGAGTACGCCCGCCACATTGCCACGCTTTCCGCCGACGAATTCGAGGGTCGCAAGCCCGGCACTGCGGGTGAGCGTAAAACGGTCGAGTACCTGGTGGACGAATTCAAAAAACTGGGCCTTGAGCCCGGCAATGGCGATTCGTTCCTGCAGCAGGTGCCGATCGTCGAAATCACGGCGGGCAGCGACGCTCGCTTGCAACTCGGCAGCATCGATTTGAAGTACATGCAGGACATGGTCATCTGGACCAAGCGGCTGGTGCCGCAGATCGCTCTCGCCGACAGTCCGCTCGTGTTCGTGGGTCATGGCGTGGTAGCGCCCGAGCTTGGCTGGAACGATTACGCCGGCGTCGACATGCGCGGCAAGACCGCGGTGATCCTGATCAACGACCCGGGCTTCGCCACCAACGATCCGCAACTGTTCCGCGGTCGGGCCATGACCTACTACGGTCGCTGGACCTACAAGTTCGAGGAAGCGATGCGTCAGGGCGCGGCCGGTGCCTTGATCATCCACGACGATGTGCCCGCGGCCTACCCCTGGGATACCGTGCAAAACAGCTGGAGTGGTCCGCAGCTCGACACCGTCGCGGCAGACGGCAACGCCGGACGCGCCGCCATCGAGGGCTGGATTACGCGCGCAGCAGGCGATGCACTGTTACGCCAGAACGGGCTCAGCTACGAGCAGATGCTGCAGGCGGCGAGTCGCCCTGGATTCAAGCCGATCGAGTTGGCGCAGCGCGCGAGCGGCTCGCTGAGCAATGCCATTCGTCGATCAAACTCACCGAACGTGATCGCGCGCCTGCCCGGGAGCAAGCACCCGGATGAGTACGTGTTTTACATGGCTCACTGGGATCACCTCGGTCGGGCCTTTGGGCGCTCCGGCGACACGATCTTTAACGGCGCCCTAGACAATGCGACGGGGACCTCTGGTTTGCTCACCCTCGCCAAGGCCTACAGCGAGTTGCGCCCCCGACCGGAGCGTACGATCGTGTTTCTCGCCGTGACGCTGGAGGAGAGCGGGCTGCTGGGCTCGGCGTATTACGTCGCCAACCCCGTGTACCCGCTCAATCGGACTGTGGCGGCATTCAACATGGATGCGATCAGCTGGGGTGGGCCGACCAAGGATGTGACGGTAGTCGGGTACGGTGCCTCGGAACTCGAGGACTATCTCGTGAGAGCCGCGCGGCGACAGGATCGCGTCGTCCAGCCCGAGCCCACGCCGGAGAACGGCTTCTTTTTCCGTTCCGACCATTTCAACTTCGCTAAAGTCGGCGTGCCGGCGCTTTACATCAAGCTCGGCGTCGAAGATCGCGAGAAGGGCGCGGAGTGGGCTAAGGCCCGCAACGCTGAATTCACGCTAAAGGATTATCACAAGCCCTCGGATGAGTTCCGGCCCGGCACGGACCTGCGCGGCGGGCTAGAGGATCTCAATCTGCTCTTCGATATCGGTCGACAGATCGCCAACGAGCGTCGCTTCCCGCAGTGGTATCCGCAGAGCGAGTTTCGCGCGGCGCGCGACCGCAGCCTGCAGGGTCAGAGTCGCTGACCGACTGCAACGGCTAGGCGCGCTGCGCTCAGCAGCACGAACGGCCCGAGCAATACGATCCACGCGGCCAGCGAGCCTGCGACGATCTGCTGCGCGAAATCGCCCCAGAGGGCGAACAGACCGCCGTTGGCGTAGGGCCCGAGCAGCGCGCGGCCGGTCAGCCAGATGAGCGGCGGTGCGGCAAACGCGCCAGCCGCCAGCGACCACAGCAGGATGCGCGTTTCGCGCGCGAGCAGCAGGTTCACGGGCAAGTCTTTGCGGGTCATTTGCGCGCATAATAAGCCATGCAGACGCTTCGGACAGCGGTGATTGGCGCCGGATACCTCGGTCGATTCCACGCGCAGAAGTACGCGGCCGAGGCTGCGGCCGGCTCAGGTTGCACGCTGGTCGGTGTGGTTGATCCGCGACCCGAGGCGCGCGAGGCCTTGGCGCGCGAGCTCGGCACGAGCGCTTACGCCGACCACCGCGAGTTGCTCGGCAAGGTCGATGCAGTCAGCGTGGTCACGACCACCCCGGCGCACTTTGCGATCAGTCGGGATTTCCTGCAGGCGGGCGCCCACGTGCTCGTCGAAAAACCGATCACGGAGACGGTCGCCGAGGCGCGCGAGCTGATTGCCGTGGCGGCGGCGGCGGGCCGGGTGTTGCAAGTCGGGCATCTGGAACGATTCAACCCGGCGGTCGTAGCGGCCGAGCAGGCGCTGCACGGGGCACGGTTCATTGAGTGTCAGCGGCTCGCGCCTTTCAAAGAGCGCGGCACCGACGTGAACGTCGTGCTTGATCTGATGATCCACGACATCGATATCGTGCAAAGCATCGTCGGTCGACCGATCGAATCGATCGATGCGGTCGGTACCTCCGTGTTTTCCGGTGCCGTGGATATCGCCAATGCGCGTCTGCGCTTTGCGGGGGGCTGCGTGGCCAACGTCACGGCGAGTCGCGTCAGCATGAAGACCGAACGCAAACTGCGTGTGTTTCGTGACGATGCCTATCTTTCCATCGATCTGCAGCAGCGCATTCTCACTACCATCGCCAAACGTGACGGAGCACTCGAACCCGGGCAGTTGCCGGTGCACATCGATGAGCGCAGTTTCGAGCAGGCCGATGCGTTGCGTGAGGAGATCCGCGCCTTCCTCGGCTGCATCCGCGAAGGGCGCGCGCCAGTGGTCAGTGGCGAAGATGGTCTGCTGGCACTCGAGACTGCCATTCGAATCACCGCATTGCTGGCTGAACAGAACGCCAAAGGGGGAGTCGCAACGTGAGCACACCGACACACTTGCACCGCGCCGCGCGGCCTGTGACGGTCGCCGCCACGCAATTTGCCTGTAGTTGGGATGCCGCTGCCAATCTGCGCAACGCGGAGCGCATGATCCGCGAGGCTGCAGCGAAGGGTGCGCAGATCATCCTGCTGCAGGAGCTTTTCGAGACGCCGTACTTCTGTATCGAACAGGATGCGCGGCATTTCGCACTCGCCACGACTCTCGATGAGAATCCTGCCGTGCGCCGCTTCGCCGACGTGGCGCGTGAACTCGGCGTCGTGTTGCCGGTGAGTTTTTTCGAGCGCGCGGGACAGGTCTGCTTCAACAGCATCGCCATTATCGATGCCGATGGACGCGTGCTCGGCGTGTACCGCAAGTCGCACATCCCGAACGGCCCGGGCTATCAGGAAAAGCATTACTTCAGTCCGGGCGACACCGGCTTTCGGGTCTGGTCGACGCGCTACGGGCGCATCGGTGTGGGCATTTGCTGGGATCAGTGGTTCCCGGAATGCGCGCGCGCGATGGCGCTCATGGGCGCGGAGCTGCTGCTCTATCCGACCGCCATCGGCAGCGAGCCGCCGCCGGCGCCGAACGTCGACTCGCGCGAGCATTGGCAGCGCACGCAGCAGGGGCATGCTGCGGCCAACGTGATGCCGCTCATCGCCTCGAACCGCTGGGGCGTGGAGCGCTCGTTGCAAGACCCCGAGGGACTGTACCTGCGTTTCTACGGCTCATCGTTCATCGCCGATGCCAGTGGTGCCAAGGTCGCCGAGGCGCCGCAGGACGCCGACGCCGTGCTGGTCGCAAGCTTTGATCTCGAGCTTCTCGCGCAGCAGCGCGCCAATTGGTATGTGTTTCGTGATCGACGACCCGAGCTCTACTCGGCGCTCTGCACCTTTGATGGAGTGATTCCGCAGCGGTGAAGCCGATCCCGGTACGCGTCCTGACCGGACCTTTGGGTTGCGGCAAGACCACCGCGATCGCTGCGTTGCTCGCCGCCAAGCCACCCGAAGAAAACTGGGTGGTATTGCTCAACGAATTCACCGATGCCGGCATCGATGCGCTCACGGTCGCAGCCGCGGCTCGCGGCGCGTATGACGTGCGTTTGGTGCCGGGCGGTTGTCTTTGCTGCACGGGTGAAGCGGACTTTCGCCGAACACTGCGCGAACTCATTGACGAGGTGCGGCCCGCACGGATTCTCGTCGAGCCCTCCGGCATTGGCCATCCGACCGGCATCGTCGAGGAGCTGCTGGCGCATGAGTCGACAGGGCAGCTGCAACTAGAAACCGTGGTGGCGATGGTGGATCCCGAGCGCCTGGCGGGCTTGGTCGAGGGTTCCGCCCACGACGAATTACAGGCGGCGGTCGACATCGCCGATGTGCTGGTGTTGTCGAAAGCCGATCTGGCCTCGACCGAGACGGCGCAGCAGTTTGCGCACTTTGCCGCAGGCTTGTACCCGCCCAAACTCAGGCTTGCCCACAGTCTCCGCGGTGAGATTCCCGCAGCGGTTTGGCAGCCGACATCGACACCGCGGTCATTCGCGCCGCCGGTTTTTGTCGAGAACCAGCGCTCGGTCAGCGCTCATGGTCACGCGCATGGTGAGGGTGAGGAGTCCGAAGTTGCAGCCGGCGCGGTCGCGTTGTCCCAGGGTGGCGAGCGACAGTCGTACTTCGCGGTTCGACGCCACGGCGCGCGCTGGACGTTCCCGCGACGGCAGGCTTTCTCGCGCGTCCGACTCTTGGCGGCGCTCGGTTCGACGCTTGAGCAGTGGGCCCCTGAACTGGGTCAAGTCGAGCGCATCAAGGCCGTGGTTCGCGTCAGCGAGGACGAATGGCTGTTGGTGCAACGCGTGGGTGAGTCGCTGTCGGTCGAACCCTCGGCGTGGCGTCGCGACAATCGACTCGAAGTGCTCTGCGCCGCCGATACCGCGTGGCAGCCGGAGGCCTGGGATCAGCTCTGGCAACGGTGTCTGCAGTGAAGATCGGGGATACGGCTGAGGCACGAGCCCTGTTGCGCGAGTTGTATCGCGTAGCCGTCGATAGCGTCGATGGGGCGCACGTGCTTGCGACCTACGCGACGGTACGCGAGGACCAGTGGTGTTTCGAGCGGGGAGGGCGTGCCCTTCGTCTGCCGCTGCCGGCGCGCGGCGAAGGAGGGCGGTTGCGCCTGATCGGCATCGGCAAAGTCGCGGCGCCCATGGTCGAAGGCGTGCTCGCCAGTCTCGGCGCAGCGCATCAGCCCGACGATGCCTTGCTGATCGTGCCCGCTGTGGCGGAGGCGCGTGCGAGGCAGCTCTCCGCACAGTTCACCGTCTGCGTCGGTGATCATCCGTTGCCGGGTGCCGCCAGCGGTCTGGCAGGGCAGGCCCTCATCGAGTTCATCGGTACGCCACAAGCCACCGATCGCTACATCGTGCTGTTGAGTGGCGGTGCTTCGGCGCTTTGCGCCGTGCCCGCCGCGGGGCTCACGCTCGCCGACAAACAACTCGCCACGGAACTGACGATGCGCGCGGGTGCGCCCATCGAGGAGCTCAATACACTGCGTCGCGCACTCTCGGCGATCAAGGGCGGTGGCTTGGCGCGGCGGCTCGCGCCGGCGCAGTTCGTGACCGTGGCGATTTCCGACGTGCGCAGTGACGATCCGACCGTGATCGGCTCGGCGCCTACCGTGGATTGCATGCAAGAGCCACATCGAATCGTGGAACGCTTGACGGTACGCGGCGTGTGGCCGCGGTTGCCGCGCCGCGTGCAGGCGCTGCTGCAACAGCAAGCGCTCGCACCGACACAGGCTGGCTTGCCGGCTGCTGCATCGTCTCCCTACGCGGTGATCGCCTCGCTTGATGATGCCTTGCAGGCAGTGCATCGCGAAGCGCAGCGTCGCGCCATCACGGTGCACGCGCTCGGCCGTACGTTCTACGACTCAACTACGGTGCACGCGGCAGAGTTGGCGCGCCGCCTTAACGCGGAGCGCGAGCTGGGCAGCGACGCGGGCGCTCGTCCCGTGCTGTGGCTGGCGGGCGGCGAACCGGTCGTCACGTTGCGCGGGCAGGGCCGTGGTGGCCGCGCTCAGCACTTCGCTTTGCAGCTGGCCGAGCGCATCGATGGCGTTCCGGCGGTCTGCGTGCTGGCGGCCGGCACCGATGGGCGGGATGGACCGACTGATGCGGCCGGTGGTTTTGCCGATGGAGGGACGTGGACTCGCATCCGCGCTGCCGGAGGTGATCCCGTGGCTCTGCTCGCGGACGACGATTCACACCAGGCGCTCGCACTCGCCGGCGATCTGTTCCGCACCGAGGCCACAGCGACGAATGTCGCCGATCTCGTGATGGCGATCGCGGGCTACCGGTAGAATACGGCCATGAATTCAATCGCTCTGATCGGCGGCACCGGTGCACTCGGCGCTGCCATTGCTCGTCGGCTCGCCAAAGCGGGTGAGTCCGTCATTCTGGGTTCTCGCGATCCGGCGAAGGCTGCAGCGGCGGCGGCCGCTCTGCAAGCCGAAATAGGTCGGCCCGTTCAAGGGTTGGGCAATGCCGAGGCGGCGGCGACTGCGGCGATCGTCATCGTCACCGTGCCGTTCAACTCGCAAGAGACAACACTCGCGGAGATCGCGCCGGCGTGTCGCGGCAAAATCGTCGTCGATACGACCGTGCCGTTGATGCCGCCCAAGGTGATGCGCGTGCAGTTGCCGGCTGAGGGCAGCGCGGCGGTGCGGGCGCAGCGTTTGCTCGGGGAGGGCGTGACGGTGGTGTCCGCGTTTCATAATGTGGCCGCGCATAAGCTTGCCACCGATGCCGAGGTCGAATGCGATGTGCTCGTGTTCGGTGATGAGCGCGCCGCGCGCGAGCAGGTGCTACGGCTCGTAAGCCAGTGCGGCTTGCGCGGCTTGCATGGCGGCGCGCTTGTTAATTCCGCCGCGGCTGAAGCCTTGACCTCTGTGTTGATCTTTCTCAACAAAACCTATGCGGTTGACGGCGCAGGGGTGCGCATCACCGGCTCCTTGACCCCACCCGCGGCGGGCTGAATGCCCGCGCCGGTCGCGTTTCGCGCGCTGCCGGGCCTGCCCGAGGTCGAGCCCGGTGCCGACTTGCCGCGTCTGATCCGCACGGCCTTGCGGGCTGCGGACATCGAGTTGCAGCCGCGCGATGTGCTGGTGGTCGCGCAAAAAATCATCTCCAAGGCTGAGGGGCGGCAGCGCCGCCTCGCCGAGGTCACCCCGTCGCCTGCAGCCATCGAGTTGGCGATGACCGTGCGCAAGGATCCGCGCTTCGTCGAGCTGGTGCTGGCCGAGTCATCGGCCGTGGTGCGCGCGGTGCCCGACATCCTGATCACGCGGCATCGCAGCGGTTTCGTCATGGCGAATGCCGGCATCGATCGCTCCAATCTGCCGAACGCGGAGGATACGGTGCTGTTGCTGCCGCTCGATTGCGATGCGTCAGCGCAAGCGTTGCGGGCGGCGTTTGCGCCGATCGATGTCGGCGTGATCGTCAGCGACAGTTTCGGTCGGCCGTGGCGACAGGGCACGGTGAATGTGGCCCTCGGTGTGGCGGGTTTTCCGGCCATGCTCGATCAGCGCGGGACTGTCGATCGACATGGCCGGGTGATGCAAACGACGCAGATCGCTCTCGGCGATGCGGTCGCGGCGGGCGCCGGCCTCGTGATGGGGGAAACGACCGAGGGTACCCCCGTGGTGCACGTCCGCGGGCTGGACTTTTCGGCGCCGCTGACCGATGGTCAGAGTCTCGTTCGGGCGACGGCAGAGGATTTGTTTCGTTGACTCCCGCAAACACAGTGCTGGCGATCTCGGGTGGTGTCGGTGGCGCCAAGCTCGCACTCGGGCTCGAGCGCGTGTTGCCTGCGGGTGAACTTGCGGTACTCGTCAATACAGGCGATGACTTCACCCATTTGGGCCTGCGTATTTGCCCCGATCTCGACACGCTGCTCTACACCCTCGGCGGGGTGGTGCACACCGGGCAAGGCTGGGGCCGCGCCGATGAGTCCTTCTGTTTCATGGACGAGTTGCGCCGGCAGGGTGGTCCTGACTGGTTTCTACTCGGCGATCGCGACCTCGTGTTGCACGTCGAGCGCACGCGGCGCCTTGCAGCCGGCGAGCGTTTGACGGCGCTGACGGCGGAGTTCGCGCAGCGTTTCGGCGTGCGCAGCCGCTTATTGCCGATGAGTGACTCGCCGGTGGCGACCTTGCTCGACACCGATGCCGGGGAACTCGAGTTTCAGCATTACTTTGTCCGTCTGCGTTGCACGCCTGCCGTGCGCGCGCTGCGCTTTGCGGGGGCTGCTCAAGCCAGGCCTACCGAAGAACTGCTCAACGTGCTGCATTCCAAGGCGCTGCAGGCGGTAATTCTGTGCCCTTCGAACCCCTACCTCAGCATCGATCCGATTCTCGCCATTCCCGGACTTAGCGCCGCCTTGCGTGCCTCACAGGTGCCGATCATCGCGGTCTCGCCCTTGATCGGCGGCCGTGCCGTCAAGGGTCCAACGGCCAAGATCATGCAGGAGCTCGGCGTGCAGGCCTCGCCCGCGAGCATCGCTGCCCACTATGCCGGGCTCATCGACGGCTTGGTGATCGACCATGCGGATGCGACTGACGCGCGTGGACTCTCGGTGCCGGTGGTATGCACCGATACCTTGATGAGTACGCTCGCTGATCGCGAACGCGTGGCCTCGATCGCCGTGGAGTTTGCAGCGACGTTGCGCGCGAGGGCAGTCATTCGGAGTCGCGCGTGATCGTTGCCGTGGTTCCGGTGCGCATTCGTGGCGAGGGAAAATCGCGCCTTGCCGGTGTGCTCTCGCCCCCGCGACGGGCCGCGCTCGTCCACTCCATGTTGCGTCGGGTGCTGGCGGCGCTCGGTGCGTCGCGGCGCGTCGAGCGTATCGTCGTTGTCACCCCCGATGAGCAGCTGTCACTCCCGGCAGGCATCGACGTGCTGCACGATCACGGTACCGGGCTCAACGATGCCGTGCGCCTGGCACAGACACAGCTCGCGGCCGAGGGCGCCTCGGCGATGTTGGTGGTGGCCGCCGATGCGCCACAGGTTACGGCCGAGGAAATCGACCGCCTGATCGAGCGCGCCCTCGAGGTCGAGGTCGCCGTGGTGCCTGATCGGCGCGGTGAGGGTACCAACGCGCTGTGGTTACGTCTGCCGACCCGCTTGATGCCGCAGTATGGCGTCGGCAGCGCTGCTGCCCATGGCGATGCGGCGCGACGTTTGGGCTTGCAGGTGGCGCGCATTGAGGTGCCGGGTCTGTCGCACGATGTCGACGTGCCGACGGATCTTGGCGCCGAGCCCATGCCCGCTGAGGTCGCCCGGTTGCTGGCCGACGAGAACGACCTGCCTGCCTTGCTCGCTCGCGCCGCGGAACTCACTCTCGAGGGTTTTGGCTTGCGGGTCGGCTATTCCCGCAAGGTATTCATTCCGCTCACGCACCTGTGCCGCGATGTCTGTCACTACTGCACTTTTGCGGCGCCGCCGGCGAGGGGTGCACGCGCCTTTCTCGCGATGGACGAGGTGCTGCGCATTGCCCGGGCCGGTGCGAGTGCAGGGTGTGATGAAGCGTTGTTTACGCTCGGCGACAAGCCCGAACTGCGGTATCGCTCGGCGCGCGAGGCGCTGGAGCAGATGGGCCATTCGAGCACGCTCGACTATCTGCGTGAGGCGGCGCAGCGGGTGTTCACTGAAACGGGTCTGCTGCCGCATCTGAATCCTGGCGTGATGAGTCGCATGGAACTCGCCGCCTTGCGGCCTGTGGCCGCCTCGATGGGCATCATGCTCGAAACTGTGGCGGATCGGCTGAGTGAGAAGGGCGGTCCGCATCATCGCTCGCCCGACAAGTGGCCCGCCGCTCGTCTACAGACCATCGCTGATGCGGGAGAGTTGCAGATCCCCTTCACCACGGGTTTGCTGATCGGCATCGGTGAAACCCGAATCGAACGCATCGATACGCTGCTGGCGATACGCGCGCTGCACGAGCGCTACGGCCACATCCAAGAAGTCATCGTGCAGAACTTCCGCGCCAAACCCGGCACGCGCATGGCAGAGCACCCGGAGCCTGCACTCGAAGAATTGCAATGGACGATCGCGGTGGCCCGATTGATCTTCGGCCCGCAGATGTCGATTCAGGCGCCGCCGAATCTGAGCGCCGGGTCACTGCCTGCCTTGATTGCAGCGGGCCTCAACGATTGGGGCGGTGTGTCGCCGGTGACCCCGGATCATGTCAACCCGGAAGCGCCTTGGCCGCACCTTGCCGCGCTAGCCGAACAGACCGAGTCCGCAGGGCGATGGCTCGTGCAGCGTTTGCCTCTCGTGCCCTCCTTCGCGAGAGATCTTGATCGCTGGGTTGACCCTGCGCTGCGCACGGCGGTGCGACGTCGCTGTGATAGCGAGGGCTATGCAGCCGAGCGAGAGTGGCATGCCGGCGCGGGCGATCCGCCGCTTGCGCGCTACGTGACCTTGGCTCAGGGCGCGGCGCCGCGTGGTGCCGTGTCGGCGGCGATTGCTACAACGCTTCGTCAGTGTCTTGAAGGTGACACGCCGAGCGAGGAGGGTTTGCAACGCTTGTTCGCCGCGGACGGTGCGGAGTTCCATGCGGTGGTTCGCGCGGCGGACGATTTGCGGCGCAGGCACTGCGGCGATGCCGTGAGTTACGTCGTCAATCGCAACATCAACTATACGAATATCTGCACGTACTCTTGCGGATTTTGCGCGTTTGCCAAAGGGCGTAGCGCGCGTGCGCTGCGTGGGCCCGGATACCGACTCGATCTCGAGGAGATCGCGCGGCGTGTGGCCGAGGCTGCTGCGCGCGGTGCTACCGAAGTGTGCCTGCAGGGCGGCATCCATCCCTCGTTCGACGGTCACACGTATCTGTCGATCCTGCAGGCGGCCCGCGAGGCTGCCCCGCAGATTCACGTGCACGCGTTTTCACCACTCGAGATCACGCATGGCGCCGAGACGCTGGGGCTTTCGGTTCGCGCTTACCTCGAGAGGCTCGCTGCAGCGGGTCTGCGCAGCCTGCCGGGCACGGCCGCGGAGATTCTGAGCGACGATGTGCGCGCGATTATTTGCGCTGACAAATTGAACACGTCTGCGTGGCTCGGTGTGATGCGCGATGCCCATGCTGCAGGCTTGCGCAGCACCGCCACAATCATGTTCGGGCACGTGGAGGAGCCGCGGCACTGGGCGCGACATCTACTGGCGATTCGGGCGTTGCAGATCGAAACCGGCGGCTTTACCGAGTTCGTCCCGCTGCCATTCGTGCACATGGAAGCGCCGCTGTGGCGCAAGGGACTGGCGCGCAGCGGGCCGAGCTGGCGCGAGGCCATGCTGATGCACGCGGTGGCGCGGCTGGCCCTTGAGCCGGTGCTGCGCAACGTGCAGGCATCGTGGGTGAAGCTCGGCCGCGAGGGCGCCCTGCAGGCCTTGCAAGTGGGCGCAAACGATCTTGGCGGCGTGTTGATGGACGAGTCCATCACACGCGCGGCCGGAGGCGTGAACGGTCAACAATTGACCGCTTCCGGCATGCGCGAGGCGATCCACTCGATTGGTCGTATGCCGCGGCAGCGTACGACCCTATACGCGGAGCCTGCTTCAGCGCAGTTTGGGGATCACGTGCTGACCAATGATGTCGAGCGCTTCCATCGGGTCGTCGTGCAGGCGTAACGCACACTCGGTGAGCCCTGCGGTGCCGAACATCTTGAATCGCTCGATTTCCCGATCGAGATCCTCCAGGCCGCCGGTCGAAGTGAAGTACTCACACAACCGATTCGGAATGTCCTCGGGGATTCCCTGTATGTTGCCGGAGCGGTCGAACCAAGCGGCGACGAACTTGTCGTAGTGGTCGCGTACGAGCTGTGCCTCCTCTTCGGTGAGGCACTGCATGATGAGCTCCTTCTGCAACTTGATCGCCCGCCAGGGCAGTTCGCGCCGCGATTCGCGGTAGCCGTCGGCACGGTTGCGCTTGAGGTGCCAGGCCCAGAACGTATTGGTGTGCAGCGGACCCATGCCGGGCTCGCGCTTAGCGGCGCCTTCCTGCACGTCCAACATCGCTTTAGCCATGACCTCCGGAGGCGTGCAGCCGATGAACACGCCGTCGCAGACGCGGGCTTCCATGCGCATCATCTGCCCGCGATAGGCGGTGCCATAAACGAGCGGTGGCTGCGGGGCGCTCAGCCAGTTGTAGGAGCAGGGCAGGTTGACGACGAAATCCTCGCCCTTGAACCCTTTGGCGAGTTTGCCTCGGCCTGCGCCGCGGACGATTTCGATGCCCTCTCGGGTCGCACGAACGAGCTTTTCCGGGCGCTCGATGCCCATGCAGTCGATGTTGCCCTCGCCAGCGCCCATGGCGATGACGGCCCGTCCGCCGCACATTTCATTGAGCGATAGCAGGCTGTTGGCGATCTTCAACGGGTGCATCTCGAAGGGGCTAACGGCGAGCGGTCCGATCAGCAGTCGCGATGTGGCCTGCACCAGCGGCACGAGCGAGAGGAAGCAGTCCCAGTGCGCGAAATAGTTGGATGACCAGATGGCGCGCACGCCGTATTGCTCGGCCTTCTGCCCGAGTTCAGCCACTTGGCGAGGAGTCAGGTCGGGTTCAAGGATGATGTCGATTTCCATGGCGCGTCGGTCCTCAACGTAAAACGGGTTGCAGTTGGTAGCGGTGTGCGCCCGCGCGCAACTCCTGCACCACCGGAGGCAGGGTACCGAAATCCCCGTCTTTCAGCGCCGTATCGAACGCCTCGCGGGGTGCCGACGTGCTCGGGCGTCCACGCTCCGGAATCTCCCTCAACCAACCGCCCGAGTGCAGCACCCAGTCGGCGCCGCGGCGTGCGAACAGGCGATAGTCTTTCGCACCGGTGAGCAGCAAGGCGTCACGCTCGCCGTCTGTGTCCATGTCGAGCCACAGCAGGGCAGGCCGCGCCCCGCTCGTTGGGCCGGCTAATAGCCTCGGCGCGCGTTCGAATTCCTCCCTAAGCCGCGCCTCGAGTGCAGCGTCCACCTTGCCGCCCGGCATGATGCGCAGCGTCGTGCGCCAGACTCGATAGCGCTCCGCCTCGCTGCCTTCAAAGGCGAGAAATGCGCGAGCCCCCTCGCGTGCCGCGAGATCCGGGCTTTGCGCCATGGCCGTTTGGCTGCCGATTGCGAGCTGCAGCGGGTTTGCGGGCGGCGTGAGGCTGAGCAATACAACGGCCACCAGAGCCACGGCGAGTGCGACATTGACGGACGCGATGCCGGCGAGCCAGCGGCCGGGTCGCAGGGCTGCCGCTGCGTAGCCGACCGAGTACAGCAACGCAAACGTGGCGGTGATCAGCGCCCAGTAGCGTGGCACGGTGAGACCTAGATCGAGCACCCGCAAGGTAATCGACAAGAGCGCGGTCGCCGCCACCACCACCAGTAGCGGCGGCACGGCCCGCAGTGCAAGCGAAAGCCAGCGGCCATACACGGGCGGGTGTTCACCATCGCTGAAGGCGGCGTTGAAGAGCAGCACGGTGGCCGCGACCAGCCAAAGCAACCAGCCACTGTCCATCACACGTTGCCCATCCACCCACAAGGTAGGCAAGCGTGGTAGCAGGGCGAGCGTGAACACGACGACGATCAGGGCTGCCAGGGGCAACAGCCACTGCATCAAGCCGAGCAATTGCTGCAGCACGCCGTCGATCAGGCGATCGGTGCGGCCGATGAGGTGGATGGCGAGCGCGACCGCGACGGTGCTCGCGGGGTAAGCGAAGCGCGGGTCGGTGATCCATTCTTTGACTAGCGTGATGCCGAGCGTATCCAGCAGGGCCGCGCCAAGGGCGAGCAACGCCCAAAACAGCAGCGTGAACAGCGCGGCTTCCGCAAGGCTCAGGCAGGTGCGCCAGACGATGCGGAAAAGTTCGGGGTAGGGCGGTACCCACTGTCCTGTTTCGAGTCGCGCCCGTACCCATGGCAGTGCAATAAGCCAGGCGATGAGGATCGGCAACAAGGCACCGGCGAACGCTGCGGGGTAGCGCTCGTCGATGCCGTCGGAGTCGATACGGACGCCGTCCGCGATGTTGTGGCCGGCGAGCACGCAGACCATCGTCAGGGCTGCGGCGACCACCCACAGTGTGCGTGTGCGCCAGTGCTCGGCCAGCACCAGCAGGGTAAGTGGCAGCAGCACGCTGATCAAATACGCGGGCAGCAGCCAGCCGGGCGCAGTCGCCCGCCAACTGCCGACGCTGATCGAGTGGTGCAGGCCCCACAGGGCCGCAGCTTGCAGGAGGGCGAGCGCGATGCGGGCGAGGGGGAGAGGCGCGGAACTTGTGGCAGAGACAGTCATGCATGGAACTTTACTGCCAGATGGGCGTCTATCGGGCTGTCATCAGCTGCCCTACGGAAACTTAATGAACTCCGCCGAGCAACGCGCAGTCCTCAACATCCTCATCCATGCGGCCCTCGTCGATGGTCAAAAGGCCGATGCCGAACGCGACTCCATTCGCGAGGCAGCGGAGTCCTTGGCTGGAGCGGGCGGGTCGACTGCCGGCGCAGCGCTCGCTGGCGTTTACCAAGACGTGCTATTGCGTCGCGTCACGCTGGCCCAAGCCGTGGCAAGCCTGCGCGAGCTCGAGCATCGCCAACTCGCCTATGAATTGGCCGTGTGTGTCTGTGAAGCGGATGGACTGCGTAACCCAGCGGAGGCGGCCTTTCTCGATGGGCTGCGCGGTCAGTTGGGTCTGGAGGGAGACACCGAAACCCGTGCCCACGAGTCGCAGTCTGCGGCCATTGCCGGTGCTGCGGCCGTCGGCGGTGCCGCGGCCTATGCGGCCGTTGCCGCCGCTGGCGGTCCCCCGGCTCAACCGGGCGTGCCGGCCGCCGCCGCGGCTGCGTCGGCGGACATCGACAAAACGATCCTCAACACCTCGATCCTCAATGGGGCTCTCGAGCTGTTGCCGCAGTCTTGGGCTTCTATGGCGATCATTCCGCTGCAGGTTCGGCTCGTGTACCGCATCGGCAAGGCCCATGGCATCGAGCTCGATCAGGGTCACATCAAGGAATTCCTGGCGACTGTGGGCGTCGGCCTGACCTCGCAGTACGTCGAGCAGATCGGTCGCAAACTCATTGGGGGACTCATTGGTAAGGCGGCGGGGAAGACGCTCGGCGGTCTGTCGCGGGCAGCGACCGGCATGGCCTTCTCGTTTGCGAGTACCTACGCACTGGGGCATCTGGCCAAGCGCTACTACGCCGGTGGGCGGGTGATGAGCACGGCGCTGCTCAAGCAGACCTATCAGGAGCTGCTGCAGCCGGCGCGGCAAATGCAGCAGGAGTACTTACCGGCCATTCGCCAGCGTGCGAGCACGCTGAACGCTGCGGAAGTCATCGACCTCGTGCGCCGCTGAGGCACAGCGTCGCCAGGGCGCGCCTTAGATCAAGCCGCGATCCTGCGCCTTGGTGACGGCTTGAACTTGTGAGTGCACATCGAGCTTGCGATACAGATTGCGGATATGCGTCTGCACCGTGGAGATCGCGACCCCCATCTCTTGCCCGGCTTCGGCGTAGGTTCGGCCGCGCGCCAGATGGCGCAGCAACTCGAGTTCTTTTGGCGTGAGATTGGCGAGCCCGTCCGTGAGCTCCGCGGCGCCCGCGAGCTTGAAGAGATACCTCGCCAGTGCCGGGCTGATCGGGTAATTGCCAAGTAGCGCTTGCTCCAGTGCTTCGGCGATCTGGCCCACGCTTTCATCTTTGAGGATGTAGCCGCGCGCGCCGGCGCGGATCGCGGCGAGCACGCTGCGCTCGGCTGAAATCACCGACACCACCAAGATCGGGATCTCTGGAAAGCGAGCCCGCAACTGCCCGATGACATCGATGCCGCTGACGTCTGGCAAGCCAAGATCGACGAGGGCGAGCGAGGGTGCGGGGGCGCCCGACTCGAGCCACTCGGTGGCTTCAGCTCCCGAGTGCACGAGCACGGAGTGCCAGCCCCCAAACAGCTGATGGACGGCGCTGAGCATGACCTCACCGAAGGTTGGGTCATCCTCAATGATCAGTGCGGTTCTTTGGGCTTCCTGTTGCATAAGGCTTGATTGTACGACGAACCGCGGCGCATCTTTGCGAGCGATGATTCCTGATCCTATGGACATGGGGCGCAGCGATGCGCTGACCGCCGGCCTTTCAAGCGTCGACGCCGCCGCGCGGCTTGCACGCGACGGCCCTAACGCCTTGCCTGAAGCGCGAGCGCCGGGCTGGTACCGGCTGCTGATCGAGGTGCTGAGCGAGCCCATGATCGGGCTGTTGATGGCCGGTGCACTGCTCTACGCGCTGATGGGAGAGCCCGCCGATGGCGCGCTTTTGTTGGTGTGTGTCGTGTTCGTCGTGACCTTGACCGTGGTCCAGGAGCGGCGCACGGAGCGGGCACTCGAGGCGCTGGGCGGCCTTGCGAGTCCGCGCGCGCTGGTGCTGCGTGATGGCATCGAGCGGCGCATCGCGGCGCGCGAGCTCGTGATCGGCGATCTGGTGCTGCTCAACGAGGGCGACCGCGTGCCCGCCGATGCGCTGCTGCGTCAGTCGACCTTGCTCATGGTGGATGAGTCGCTGCTCTCGGGGGAGTCGGTGCCCGTGCGCAAGCGCGCCTCACTCGAGGCCTCGATACTGCAGCGGCCCGGGGGCGAGGATCACCCCTCGCTGTACAGCGGTACGCTGGTGACGGCGGGGCATGGGTTGTGTGAGGTCATCGCCATCGGGGCGGCGACGGAGTTCGCTGCGATCAGTCGCTCGCTCGGTGGCGTGACGCCCGAGGCCACGCCATTGCAGTGCGAGACCCGTCGGGTGGTTCGGTGGCTGGCGGTTGCCGGCTTGCTGGCCTGTATCGGCGTTGGTGTGACGTATGCGCTGACCCGCGGCGCTGACATGGCGGCGTGGCGCGAGGGCGGACTCGCCGGGATCGCGATGGCGATGTCGATGATTCCCGAAGAATTCCCGGTGGTGCTCACCGTGTTTCTCGCACTCGGCGCGTGGCGAATCGGTCGGCATCAAGTGCTCACACGGCGCATGCCCGCGATCGAGGCGCTTGGCGCTGCCACCGTGCTGTGCGTGGATAAAACCGGCACGCTCACCGAAAACCGCATGGCGCTGACTCGCCTGCACTGCGCGCAGAGTGAATACGAACTGGCCGTGCTTGACGAGTTGCCGGCTGATGCACTGCATCTGCTCTATGTGGCAGCGGCGGCGAGCCGGCTCACGGGGCACGACCCGATGGATCGCGCCGTGGGCGAGGCTGCCGAGCGACTCGGCGCGCGCGCGGGGCGTGAGTCTGCCGAGCTCATGCACGAGGAGCCGCATTCACCGCAGCGACCGGTGTTGATCCGACATTGGCGCGAGGTGAGTACGCAGCATCGATGGCAGGCCGCTAAAGGGGCGCCCGAAGCGATCGCGCGGCTCTGCGCGGTTGGCGCTGACGATTGGGTGCGCATCGAGAGCGAGGTCGCGCGCTTCGCCGAGCAGGGTCTACGGGTGCTGGCGGTCGCGGAGTTGCGGGGCGAAGTGATCGAGGCAGGGTGGCGTTGGCTCGGCTTACTGGCCTTCGTCGATCCGCTGCGTGCCGAAGTGCCACGGGCGGTTGCCGAGTGTCAGGCGGCCGGAGTCCGCGTGGTGATGATCACGGGCGACTATCCAGCCACAGCGCGGGCCACGGCGCGCGCTGCGGGATTTGGCGACGAAATCGTAGTTATGACGGGGGCGGAACTCGGGGCACAGGATGCGGCAACGCTCGCCGAGCGCATCGCGCGCGTGAACGTGTTCGCCCGTGTGCTGCCTGAGCAGAAGTTACGTATCATCGAAGCGCTCAAGGCGCGGGGCGATATCGTTGCGATGACCGGCGATGGCGTCAACGACGCGCCGGCATTGAAGGCGGCTCACATCGGCATTGCGATGGGGCGACGGGGGACGGACGTCGCGCGCGAGGCCGCAGCACTGGTGCTGCTTGATGACTCCTTTGCCTCCATTGTCACCGCGATGCGTTTGGGCCGACGCATCTACGACAACATCCGCAAGGCGAGCGTCTTCATTCTCGCCGTGCATGTGCCGATCGCGGGGCTCTCCATGCTGCCGGTGCTCGACAGCCAGTGGCCGCTATTGCTGCTGCCGCTGCATATCGTGTTTCTCGAACTCATCATCGATCCGGCCTGTGCCTTGATCTTCGAGGCCGAACGCGAGGAGAGCGGGGTGATGCGAAGGCCGCCGCGCCCTGTCGGCAGCCACCTCTTTTCCAGGCGGCTCGTAGCGATGGCCTTGCTGCAGGGCGTGAGCATGCTCATCGTCTGCGCGGGCGTGTTTCTGTCCGCCTTGCCCACGCAGGGCGCGGAGACTGCCCGAGCGCTGACGTTTGCGACGCTGGTGATTGCGGTGATCGGGCTTATCTTGGTGAACCGATCCTGGACCCATTCGATTGGTCACATGCTTCGTCAACCGAACGCCGCACTCGTCTGGGTCGCCGGATTCGGAGTAGCGGTTCTCGTCGGAGCGCTGGCGATCCCACCCGTGCGCGAGTTGTTCGACTTCGGTGCCGTACCGCTAGGCGATCTCCTCCCGGCCATGGCGGCGGGTGCTGCCTCGGTGCTCTGGTTCGAGGGGCTGAAGCGAAGTCCGCTGTGGCGCCGACATTGGCAACTCGAGGACCGTATACTGCCTCGCCATGAACTCTCGACGTGATGTGCTCAAGGCCGCCGCACTCGCGGCGTTTGTTCCTCTGCTGGGTGGTGCTGCGGCCAAGCCTGCCGCGCTGCGCAGCGGATCCGCGCCCACACCGCCCGGTGCACTGGCACGTAAGGCCGCCCTCAAGCCGCCGCGTATCCGTGCAGGCGACACCATCGGCTTGATGATCCCCTCAAGCGCCAACTGGGACCCGCTCGATCTTGACGTGCTACTCGAAGCGCTCGCCGCGTTGGGGCTCAAAGGCAAACTCGGCGCCCACGTCAATGATCGTTATGGCTATCTCGCGGGGCGCGATGCCGATCGGGCTGCCGATCTCAACGCCATGTTCCGCGATCCCGAGGTCAGAGCGATCCACTGTATTCGCGGCGGCTGGGGTGCCGCGCGCCTGCTGCCGCTCATCGACTTCGATGCCGTGGCGCGCAATCCAAAGCCCTTGATTGGCTATAGCGACATCACCGCTCTGTTGCTGGCGCTGCATGCACGCACTGGGCTCGTGACGTTTCATGGCCCGAACGGCGCCAGCGAATGGAACAGCACCAACATCGAGTGGCTTAAGCGCATTACCTGGGATGGCGAGGCGGCTTTGTTCGCGAACCCACGTCAGGCGACCCGCGCGATCGTGCCCACCGAACATCGCACGCGCACGCTCTATCCGGGCAAGGCGAGTGGCCGCCTGCTCGGGGGCAATCTCACGGTGCTGACCACGATCGTGGGTTCGCCTTATCTGCCCGACTTCAGCGATGCAATTCTTTTTCTCGAAGATGTGCAGGAAGCGCCATATCGGCTCGATCGGATGCTCGTGCAGTTGAAACTCGCCGGCGTGCTCGAACGCGTGCGCGGTGTGGTGTGGGGAACTTGCAGCAAGTGCGATCCGGGCGAGGGTTTCGGTTCGCTCACCATCCCCGACGTGCTTGCCGATCATCTGCTGCCGCTCAAGGTGCCGGCGTACTACGGCGCGATGCTCGGGCACATCAGCACCCAGTTCACCTTGCCGCTCGGTGTGGAGGTTGAACTCGATGCCGACGCGGGCACGCTGCGGATGCTGGAGTCGGCGGTGGTGTGATCCGAAAAATCTGCGGTCAGTCTTTCGCGCGGACGGCGCGGGTTGCCGCGATTCGATCGTGCCAGGTGCGGCGATCTTTGCTGAAAAAGCCCCAGATGTAGCCGAGCATCCCAAAGTTCCCGGAGATCACGGAGAACAGCGAGCGGATCAGCGACACCTTCCAGTCCAGCGCATTGCCGTCGCTACGCACGATGCGTATTCCCAAGAGGCGTTTGCCGGGCGTCGCGCTCCAAACGCTCAGGAAGAACGTCGAGTAGACGAACCAAAACAGCGAAAACGAGATGAGTTCGCGGCTTTCCAGCGCTTGGACCCGTTGACGCTCTTTGGCGAACGCCTCAAAGACGCGCCCGAGTTGATCGCCGGTTTTTTGGTCGAATTTGCTCGGGTCGATGTTGACCCCTTGTTCGTCGATTTTGACGGCATCGCCGATGCGTACGCCCTGTTCGCCGATCGCGATGTCCTCACCCACCCGGACGCCCTTATCGTCGATGATCACCTTGTCCGTGGGTGACACGCTAAGCGGCGGTGAGGCGGTGGTGTCCCGGGCAGGGCGGGTGTCGATGGCGGGGTCGTTCCCGGTGGCGGAGCTGTTATCGATGTCTGCGCTCAACTCGACATCGATCGGTGGGTCGACACTGAACAGGGCGCCAATGAAAAACGCACAAAACGCTGCATCGACCAGCAAAGCTGCGATGCGCCGACGGCGCTGCGGGTTGCGCAGGCTCGGACCAGCGGCGCCTGCCGGTCGATCGATGGAGGCGTCGGCATAGCGTGTGCTTGAGGCGATACGCGTAGCCGAGTCGTCGGTGCCTGTGCTCTCGGCAGCATCGCCTGAGGTTGCCCCAACCCGTTTTTCGGGTACGACTTTGTAGACACGGATCTTTTCGGCGATGCCCTTGAGTTGCAGCAGTCCGACCTCGCTGGAGGGAACTTCCATCTTGTTCATCGCGAGGTACACGGCTTCGGTGAAGAACACCTCGCCCGCCTCAGCGATGCCATTGATGCGGGCAGTGATATTGACGGGTTCACCGAATACGTCGTTGTCGGCCAGGGTCACTTCGCCCGCGTTGATGGCGAGCCGCACGTCTAACCGGTCATCGCCGTGTTTGTGGGCGTTGTGTTCGCGCAGCAGCCGCTGCACCTCGACGCCGGCAAGTACGGCATCGGTGGGGCTATCGAACACCACGAGAAAGGCGTCGCCGATGGTCTTGATGAGGCGGCCGCCCTTACCCTCCAGAACGGGCAATACGAGGCTCTTGTGCTCCTCGAGCATGCGCAGGATATCGGCCCGGGTCTTGCGCGAGGTCTTCGGTGTGAAGTCCTCGATATCGGTGAGCAGGATCGTCAGGTTTCGCGTTGTCGCAGCGGCCATTCCCCGGAGCTCCTTGTGGTGGCGTCAGGCCCTAAGATTCGAATCATAGCCCGTTTTCCGGGGGGCTTACCCCGCGGTGGGTGCTGTTGCGCGCAGCATCGCGGTCGACGCAGCGAGCGGCAGCGCACGGACACGTACGCCCGTAGCGGCAAACACGGCATTGACGAGTGCAGGAGCGATCGGTGGCGTGCCGGGTTCGCCGAGTCCGCCGGGTGGTGCGGTCGAGGCAATGAATTCCACCTCGACAGTCGGCGCTTCGTTCAGCCGCAGCAACGGATAGTCGTGGAAGTTCTGCTGCACCACCGCGCCTGATGCCAGCGTGATTTCTTCGGCGAGCGCTGCGGATAATCCGAACAGGATGCCGCCCTCGATCTGCGCTTTGGCGGTGTCAGGGTTGATCACGATACCGCAGTCCACCACCGCCACGACGCGTTCGACGCGCACCGCGCCATCGGACGCAACGGCGACGTCGCAGACCTCCGCGACGATGCTGCCGAAGCTCTCGATGAGCGCGACGCCACGGCCGCGCCGCAGGCCAGCGTTAGCGTCCACGCTGCTGCGCGGTGTCGTGGCCCAGGCGGAGAGCGTCTTGATACGCTCGAGCACGGCACGATGCCGAGGCTGCTCGCCGAGGTGCGCCCGGCGGAACTCCAGTGGGTCGACGCCTGCGGCATTTGCAAGCTCGTCAAAAAAAGCCTCTACAAAGAAGCCGTGCTGCGAGAACGCGACCGAGCGCCACGGACCCTCAGGCACGTGGCTTTCCATTGGCACGCTGCGGATGTCTTGGTGGGGTATCGCGTAGAGCGGCCGCGCTGCAGCGCCTTCGCTACGACCCGTGAAGCGGCCGCGCCAGGCGAGCGGCGCGCCCGCCGCACTCACGGCACCCTGGAAGCGGGCGCTGACGGCCGGACGGTAGAAGCCGTGGCGCACATCCTGCTCGCGACTCCACATCAGCTTGATCGGCACTGGCGACATCGCCATGGCTATGCGGGTGGCCTGCTCGACGTAGTCGCCTTCGAGCGGCATGCGGCGCCCGAAACCGCCGCCACTCGGGTGGTTATGCACGGTGACGAGCTCAGCATTGATGCCGCTCACTTTTGCGACGCGCCGCCGCGTCTGCAGCGGATCTTGTACGCCCGTCCAGATCTCCGCGCGCCCATCCGCGATGCGTACCGTGGCGCACATCGGTTCCATGGTCGCGTGATAGAGGTAAGGCACGCGGTACTCGGCCTCGATGCGTCGCCCGCCGTTTGCAAGGGCGGCGTCGACATCGCCAACGACATGATCTTTATCGCCGCGTTCGGTGCGCAGCGCCTGCTGCTGCTGGTCAAACCAGGCTGCGCTCGTGAACGACTCATGACCCGCGGTCCCAAAGCGCGGTGAAAGCGCTGCGAGCGCCGTTTCAGCCTGCCAACGGGTCTCGGCCACGACCGCCACGGCCTGCTCGAGTTCGACCACTCGCTTGACTCCGGCGCGCGCCAGAGCAGGGGCGGAGTCAACGGACTCCAGGCGTCCGCCGAACACCGGGGCTGCGATCAGCGCCGCGTGCAGCATGCCGGGCAGACGCACGTCGACCGCATACACGGCAGAGCCATCGACTTTCGCCGGCACGTCGAGGCGGTTCCGCGGCGTACCGACGATCCGGTAGTTCGCCGGCGCCTTGAGCGCCGGACGCTGCGGCGGTTCGAGCTGCATGGCCGCTTGGATGAGCTCCTCGTAGCCTGCGCTGCGGCCACTGGACGCATGCTTGACGCGTGAATCGGCCGTAGAGAGTTCCTCCACCGGCACTGACCAGCGCACCGCCGCCGCACGCAGTAGCAT
>VEQP01000029.1 GCA_018883185.1 Nevskiaceae bacterium
GGGCACGAGACGCTGTTTGCCGCAGCGCTCGGCGGCTCTGCAGGCGCGCAGCGCGTGATCGAGATGAAGGAGGGGGTGTATTCCAATCTGGCGATTGCTCAAGGCGCTAAATCCGCCGTGCTGCTCGCCAATTTCGACAGCGCCACGCGGCCGCCGGAGGTGGTACGACTCGATCCCGCCCGGGCGACCCACTCGCCATTGACGCGGTTCAACGTGGATCGGCTCCAGGGTGTCGACCTGTCGCCCGTCAAGCACTTTTGGTTCACCAGCCGAAAGGGTCGCCCCATCCACAACATGATGGTGTTGCCGCCGGGTTTCGATCCGAGCAAGAAATACCCGCTGTTCGTCGTCATCCATGGCGGTCCGCACACCATGTTCCGCGACCAGTGGTTCCTGCGCTGGAACTACCATCTGCTCGCTGCCCCGGGTTACGTGGTGCTGCTCACCAACTACAGCGGTTCGACCGGTTTCGGTGAGGCGGCCGCCCAGACCATCCAGGGCGATCCCCTGCGTACCGCCGGCGATGAGATCAACGAGGCGGCCGATGTCGCTATTCGCGATAACCCCTTCATCGACAGCAGCCGGCAATGCGCGGGCGGCGCGAGCTATGGTGGGCATCTGGCCAACTGGTTGCAGGCGACGACGACGCGTTACCGGTGCCTCATCAGCCACGCCGGGTTAGTCAATCTCGAATCGCAATGGGGTACAAGTGACACCGTGTACGGCCGAGAGGTCAACAATGGCGGGCCGGTCTGGGAGCAGGGCCCGGTGTGGCGCGAACAGAACCCGATTCGCTACGCCGCGCAGTTCAAGACCCCCACCCTGGTGACGATCGGTGAGCAGGATTTCCGCGTGCCGCTCAACAATTCGCTGGAGTATTGGACCGCGCTGCAGCGGCAGCAGGTGCCGAGTCGGCTTGTGGTGTACCCCGAGGAGAACCATTGGATCCTCAAGGGGGAGAATAGCCGGCTGTTCTACCGCGAGATCCACGATTGGCTGGCTCGCTGGCTAGGCGCCCCGGCGAAAAAGAGCTTATAGGCAAGGCGGTCGGCGGGGTTTGTACCGCGGCCGGGATTCCTTTATGATTGCGCCCCCGCGCGGCTCCTCGGGCCGTGTGGGGGCGCAGTTGTTTTCAAGCAAAAGCGCCTATGTGCTTGATGATTAAGCCCCCCGAGGGGCTTTTCTTTTTTGGGCCCCTGGCCGGGGCGGGATGTGTCAGCGGGGGCCCTCGGGGCCCTTTTTCGTTCCCGGACGGCGCGGGGGGTGTGAGCGAATGGCAACTTCGTCAGCAGTACGAGATCGGTTGATCGGGATGCTCGAGCCTTTGATCGAGCAACTCGGCTATGAACTCGTCGACATCGAGTGGGCATCGGCACCGCGATCGGGCGTGCTGCGCATCTATCTCGATCAGCCGGCGAGCCACGGCGGTCATATCGGGATCGAGGACTGCGAGAAGGTGAGTCGCGAGGTATCGGCGCGGCTCGACGTCGAGGATCCACTCCCGGGTGCTTACACCCTCGAGGTGTCCTCGCCCGGGTTCGATCGGGTGCTGCGCAAGCCCGCGCACTTCGAGCGCTTCATCGGGCAACGCGTGTGGGTGGAGTTGCAGGTGCCGAGAGACGGGCGTCGCCGATATACCGGGACGCTCGCCAAGGTGTCGGATCGAGGGGCCGAACTCGAGGTCGACGGACAAACAGTGCAAGTGGCCTTTGCCGACATTGGCAAGGCGCGACTGGTGGCGTGAAGGGGATACGACGATGAGCAAGGAAATCATGATGGTCGTCGATGCCGTCTCAAACGAGAAGGGTGTCGACAAGGAAGTGATCTTCGAGGCCCTCGAGGCCGCGTTGGCATCGGCGACTCGCAAGAAACACGGCGAGGAATGGGACGTGCGCGTGGCGATTAACCGCAAGAGCGGTGACTACGACACCTTCCGTCGCTGGAAAGTATTTGCCGACGATTCAAAAGAGCTGGAAGTTCCCGATCGCGAGCTGCGTCTTGAGGATGCGCTCGATGTGAACCCGGCTGCGCTGGTCGGTGGGTTCGTCGAGGAGCCGATCGAGTCGGTCGCCTTCGGCCGTATCGCTGCGCAGCAGGCAAAGCAGGTCATCGTGCAGAAGGTGCGCGAAGCCGAGCGAGCCCAGGTGGTCGACGCTTACAAGGATCGCGTCGGTCAACTCGTCAGCGGCGTGGTCAAGCGGGTTGATCGCAACGGGATTTACGTCGATCTCGGCGGCAATGCCGAGGGCTTCGTGTCGCGCACAGACATGATCGTGCGTGAACAGGTGAAGCCGCAGGATCGCATCAAGGCTTTCCTTAAGGAAGTTCGCCCTGAGCCGCGTGGTCCGCAGCTGTTCCTCACTCGTTCGGCGCCGGAATTTTTGATTGAGCTGTTCAAGCTCGAGGTGCCCGAGGTGGGGCAGGGTCTCATTCAGATTCTGGGCGCAGCCCGGGATCCTGGCATTCGCGCCAAGATCGCCGTGCGCAGCAACGATCCGCGCATCGACCCCGTAGGCGCCTGCGTCGGTATGCGCGGTTCGCGCGTGCAGGCGGTGTCCAACGAAATCGCCGGTGAGCGCGTCGACATCATCCCGCATGACGAGAACCCGGCTCAGTTCGTCATCAACGCGATGTCGCCGGCCGAAGTCATCTCGATCGTGGTCGACGAAGACTCGCACAGCATGGACATTGCGGTGGCCGAGGACAAACTCTCTCAGGCCATTGGTCGCGGTGGCCAGAACATCCGTCTGGCGAGTCAGCTCACCGGTTGGGAGCTGAACGTGATGACTGAGACGGACGCCGAGGCGAAGAGCGAGTCCGAGGCGCGCTCGCTCGTCGAGAATTTCATGAAGCAGCTCGACGTCGACGAAGACGTGGCGACGATTCTCGTGCAGGAGGGGTTTTCCACGGTCGAGGAAATCGCCTATGTGCCGCAGGCTGAGCTCAACGCGATCGAAGAGTTCAACGAGGACATCGTCAAGGAATTGCGCAGTCGCGCCCGCGACGTACTGCTGACGCAGGCGATCGCCAGCGAGGAGAGCATCGAGTCGCAATTGCCGGCCGATGATCTGCTGCTGCTCGAGGGTATGCAGCCCGACTTGGCGCTGGCGTTGGCGCGGCGCGGCGTGCGCACGCGCGAGGATCTTGCCGAGCAGGCGGTTGACGACCTGCTCGACATCCAGGGACTGTCGGCTGAAGAAGCCGGCAAGCTCATCATGAAGGCGCGCGAGCACTGGTTCGCACCCGGTCACGGCTGAGAGGCCCGAAGGATCAGACATGGCAGATGTAACCGTTGCCCAATTCGCCGAGGTGCTCAAGGTACCGGTCGACAAGCTGCTCGTGCAGCTTGAGCAGGCTGGCATCAAAGTCAGCGGCCCCACCGACCGCATCAGCGATGAGGCGAAGCTCGAGTTGTTGACGCACCTGCGTCGCAGTCATGGCCAGTCCAACGAGGACGCTGGCGCAACTGCTGCGCCGCGCAAGATCACTCTGCAGCGCAAGCAGCAGAGCGAGATCAAGCTCGCCGGTGCCGCCGGCCGTGCGCGCACGGTGAATGTCGAGGTGCGCGTGAAGCGCACCTATGTCAAACGCGACGTGCTCGAGGGGCAATCGAAGGGCGGTGTCGAAGACGCCGAGGCCAAGAACCGCGAGGCTGAAGAGGCCGCGCGTCTCGAGCGTGAGCGCATCGAAAACGAACGCCGCGAAGCCGAGCGGATGGAGGCGGAAAACCGCCGCCGCGTCGAGGAAGAAGCCGCTGCCCGTAAGGCCGCGGAAGAGGCGCGACGTGCCGCGGAGCAACGCGAGCGCGAGCAGGCTGAGGCCGAAAAAGCCCAACGTAATCGACCCGGACGAGTTGAGCCTGCAGCGCCTGTTGCGCCGGCCACCGTCGCCGATCGCGATCGGCGTACCAAGTACGGACGTGCGGAGTTGCACGTCAGCACCGACGCCAGTTCGCGTCTGAAGAAGAAAAAGAAGGTTCGCGAGCGCAAGGCGCCGTTCGGCATGGAAGTGCGGCACGGCTTCGAGTTACCGACCGCACCTGTCGTGCGTGAAGTGGCGATTGGCGAGACGATCACGCCACAGGAACTGGCGCAAAAGATGGCGGTCAAGGCGACCGAGGTCATCAAGGCCATGATGAACATGGGCGTGATGGCCACCATCAATCAGCCAATCGATCAGGACACAGCGGTGCTGGTCGTCGAGGAGATGGGGCACACGGCCAAGATCCTCAAGGAAAACCAACTCGAAAGCGACTTGCTGGCTGCTGAGGGCGAGACGCTGGAGATCGTGCCGCGCGCGCCGGTGGTCACCGTCATGGGGCACGTCGATCACGGCAAGACCTCGCTGCTCGACTACATCCGCAAGACGAAGGTGGCCTCGGGCGAGGCCGGTGGCATCACGCAACACATCGGCGCTTACCATGTGCAAACGCCGAAGGGTGGTGTCACGTTCCTCGATACGCCGGGTCACGCGGCCTTCACCGCCATGCGTGCCCGCGGCGCCAAGGCCACTGACGTGGTCGTGCTCGTGGTGGCCGCAGACGATGGCGTCATGCCGCAGACCATCGAGGCGATCCAGCATGCGCGTGCGGCTGGAGTGCCCATCGTCGTCGCCGTTAACAAGATCGATAAGGGCACTGCGGATCCGGATCGGGTTCGCACGGAACTGTCCAAGTACGAGGTAATCCCTGAGGAGTGGGGCGGACAGACCATGTTCGTCAACGTCTCCGCCTACACGGGTCAAGGCATCGATGCCCTGCTCGATGCGATCGTGCTGCAGTCCGAAGTGCTCGAACTTGCAGCGCCTCTGGGTGGCCTCGCTTCGGGTCTCATCATCGAAGCGAGCATGGAGAAGGGTCGCGGCGCGGTTGCTACCGTGCTCGTCAAGAAGGGCACACTGCGACTCGGTGATCCGATCATTGCGGGTCAGGAATTCGGTCGCGTGCGCGCTATGTTTGACGAGAGCGGCAAGTCGGTTACAGAAGCCAAGCCCTCCATGCCGGTACTGGTGCTGGGTCTGTCCGGTGCGCCGAATGCCGGGGACGACATTTTGGCCGTCGAGAGCGAGCGCAAGGCGCGTGAAGTGGCCTTGTACCGTCAAGGCAAGTTCCGCGACGTGAAGCTTGCCAAGCAGGCGGCGGCAGTCGGCGATGTGTTCTCGCAGATGACCGAGGAGAAGGCGGGCGTCATCGGCGTGCTCATCAAGGCGGACGTGCAGGGTAGCGCCGAAGCGTTGCGCGATGCCCTGACCAAACTCTCCACCGAAGAGGTGCAGGTCAAGGTCGTGGCGAGCGGCGTGGGCGGGATTACCGCCTCGGACGTGCAATTGGCTGCGGCGTCCAAGGCCATGGTGCTCGGTTTCAACACACGAGCCGATGGTGGGGCACGCGAGGCCGTCAAAGAAACAGGCGTCGAGATCCGCTACTTCTCGATCATTTACGAAGCCATCGACGACATCAAGCAGCGCATGAGCGGCTTGCTGGCACCGGAAGTTCGCGAACAGATCGTGGGCACGGCACAGGTTCGCGACGTGTTCCGCTCGAGCAAGTTCGGTGTGGTGGCGGGCTGCCTTGTGATCGAGGGCTCGGTCAAGCGCAACAACCCGATTCGCGTGCTGCGTGACAACGTGGTGATCTTCGAGGGGGCGCTGGAGTCGCTGCGCCGCTTCAAGGACGACGTGGGCGAAGTGCGTGCCGGCACCGAGTGCGGCATCGGCGTGAAGAACTATCAAGACGTGCGCGTGGGCGATCAGATCGAGTGCTACTCGCGGGTGGAGGTTGCCCGGGCCATCGCCTGATGGGGCGAACCCGGACGTTCCCCCCTCATGGCGAGCTCAGCGCGACAGCAACGCATCGGCGCGGAACTGCAAAAGGTTCTAGCGGAGTTGATTTCGCGCGAGGTCAAGGATCCCCGCGTCGGTAGCGTCACCGTAACGGCGGTCAAGGTGGCGCCCGACATGAGCACCGCGAAAGTGCTGTTTGTGCCGTTCGGCTCCAAGAACCCGGTTGCCGAGGTGCAGGCCGGCCTCGATCGGGCCGCGGGCTTCTTGCGCGGTGAGGTGGGCCGTCGTTTGTCGCTGCGGCATGCGCCGCGGCTCGAATTCGAATACGACGAAACCCTCGAACGCGCCGATCATCTGACGCGGCTGATCGATCGGGCCGTGCAGGGCAAGGGTCCGGCGGGCAGTCACGATTGATCGACGGGGTGCTGCTGCTCGATAAGCCGCTCGGCTTGTCCTCGACGGCCGCAGGACTGCGGGTGCGCCGTTTGCTCGGTGCCACCAAGGCGGGGCATGTCGGTAGTCTCGACCCGCTCGCCACCGGGATGTTGCCGATTTGTCTCGGCGAGGCGACCAAGCTCGCCGGCGAAATTCTCGATGGTGACAAGGTCTATCAGTTTCGGATCCGGTTGGGGCGTCGAACCAGTACCGGGGACGTCGAGGGGGAGGTGGTCGCGACGGCCGCGGTGCCCCCACTCGAACGGGGTGCTGTCGAAGCGGTGTTGAGGAGTTTCCTTGGCGAGTCGCAGCAGGTGCCGCCGATGTATTCGGCCATCAAGCAGGCGGGCCAGCCACTCTACAAACTCGCCCGGGCGGGTGTGACGGTGGAGCGCAAGCCTCGGGCGATCCGAATCCAGCGTCTCGATTTACTGACCCTTGAGCCTGATGCCCTCGAACTGCGGGTCGAGTGCGGCAAGGGCACCTACGTCCGAGTGCTGGCCGAGGACATCGCCACGGCGCTTGGGACAGTGGGTCACGTCGATTTGCTGCGTCGCCAGAGCGTGCAACCCTTTACAGCCGAGCGGATGGTGACACTCGAAGCCCTGCAAGCGGCCTTGGACTCGAAGACCGAACTGCCTTTGATCGCCCCGGCCGAGGCGGTAGGGCATTTGCCGGCCGTAAACCTGGCGGCGGACGCAGCGCGCCGCCTGCAACAGGGGCAGATCGTATCGGTGGCGGAGGGCGCCGCGTCGCCAGCCGGCGTAGCCGATGCGGCGGGCGAGATCACGGTACGGGTTCTCGGGCCCGAGGGCAGGTTCCTCGGGCTTGGGCGACTTTGTGCCCCCGGCCGATTGGCGGCGAAACGGCTTGTCGCACAACCCCTCAGCGAGTAGAATGCGCGGCCTTCATTAGGGTCGTAACTACCAAGTTTTTATAGGGTTTTTCAGAATGCCTCTCAGTACAGAGAAAAAAAGCGGAGTGATCACGCAGTTCCGCCGTCAGCCCCAGGACACCGGATCTCCCGAAGTCCAGATCGCCTTGCTCTCCGAGCGCATCAGCGGACTCGGTCAGCACTTCGCTTCGCACGCCAGTGACCACTCTTCGCGTCGCGGCCTCGTGAAACTCGTCAACCAGCGTCGCAAACTCCTCGACTACCTCAAGGCTCGTCAGCCGCAGAAGTATCAGGACGTCGTCGAACGCCTCGGGCTGCGTCGCTAAGCAGTCCCTTCCCAAAGGCCGCGACTCGGATGAGCGCGGCCTTTGTGTTTCTCCATCTTTTTTTTCGAGGTTCCCCGCGTGGCCGCATTCAAGAAAACTTTCCAGTACGGACCCCACACCATGACGCTCGAGACGGGCGAGGTGGCACGGCAGGCCAACGCCGCCGTCATCGTGAGCTTGGGCGACACCGTGGTGCTTTGCACAGCGGTTGCGGCCAAGTCCGCAGCGCCGGGTCGCGATTTTTTCCCGCTCACCGTCAACTACCAGGAAAAGACCTACGCCGCAGGGCGCATCCCGGGTGGCTTTTTCAAGCGTGAGGGCCGTCCGACCGAGAAGGAGACCTTGACGTCTCGGCTAATCGATCGGCCGATTCGTCCGCTGTTTCCCGATGGTTTCTACAACGAAGTGCAGGTCGTGGCGACGGTGGTCTCGCTCGATCCGCAGATTGATGCAGACATCCCGGCCATGGTCGGCGCCTCGGCGGCGCTCGCTTTGTCGGGTGTGCCGTTCAATGGTCCGATCGGTGCGGCGCGCGTCGGTTATCGCGACGGTCAGTATGTCCTCAACCCGGACGCCAAAGATATCAAGACCTCGGCGCTCAACCTCGTAGTCGCCGGCACGCGTGATGGCGTGATGATGGTCGAGTCGGAAGCCAACTGCCTCTCGGAAGAGGTGATGCTCGGTTCAGTGGTTTTCGGTCACGAGCAGATGCAGGTGGCGATCAACGCCATCAACGAACTCGTCAAGGAATGCGGCAAGCCGCGTTGGGAGTGGTCGTTGGGTGCAGCCACGGCCGAGCTCGAACAAGCGGTAAAGGCCGCAGCTCACGACTCGCTGGCCGAGGCGTATCGCATCATCGAGAAGCAGGCCCGTTATGGGCGTGTCGGCGAAATCAAGAAAGCCGTCATGGCGCAGCTGTCGGGCGGTGAGTCGCCGAAGTTCACGGCGGAGCAAGTCGACGGTCAGCTCTTCAAACTCGAGAGCAACATCGTTCGCGAGCGCATCCTCAATGGCGAGCCGCGCATCGATGGTCGTGACTCAACCACAGTGCGTCCGATCACCATCAAGGTCGGCGTGTTGCCGCGGACGCACGGTTCCGCGCTTTTCACCCGCGGTGAAACGCAGGCACTGGTCGTCACCACGCTGGGCACCGGCCGCGATGCGCAGATCATCGATGCACTCGAAGGCGAGCGTCGCGAGCCGTTCATGCTGCACTACAACTTCCCGCCGTTCTCGGTCGGCGAGACGGGCATGATGTCTGGCCCGAAGCGCCGCGAAATCGGCCACGGCAATCTCGCTCGTCGCGGCGTCAGTGCCGTGATGCCGGACATGGAGAAGTTCCCCTATGTCGTGCGTGTCGTATCGGAAATTCTCGAGTCCAATGGCTCCTCGTCGATGGCCTCGGTGTGCGGCGCTTCACTCGCCATGATGGACGCTGGCGTGCCGCTCAAGGCACCGGTCGCGGGCGTTGCGATGGGTCTTGTGCTCGAAGGTCAACGCTACAAGGTCATCACCGACATTCTCGGTGACGAAGACCATCTCGGCGACATGGATTTCAAGGTCGCTGGAACCAAAGACGGCGTCACCACCTTGCAGATGGATATCAAAGTCGAGGGCATCACGCCCGAGATCATGAAGGTCGCGCTCGAGCAGGCGAAGGCCGGACGACTGCACATCCTCGGTGAGATGAACAAGGTTCTCTCGATGCCGCGCGAAAAGATGTCCGAGTGGGCACCTTCGATCATCACTCTCAAGATCGATCCGGAGAAGATCCGCGATGTGATCGGCAAGGGTGGTGCGGTGATCCGTCAGATCACCGAAGAGACGGGTACCACCATCGACATCGAAAACGACGGTACCGTGAAGATCGCTTCGGTCAATGGCACTGCCGGTCGCGAGGCGCAGGCGCGCATCGAACTTATTACGGCTGATGTCGAAGTCGGTCGCGTTTACGAGGGCCGCGTTGCGCGTCTGATGGACTTCGGTGCGTTCGTCACGATCCTGCCGGGTCGCGATGGCCTCGTGCACATCTCGCAGATTTCCAACGAGCGCGTCGAGCGAGTCTCCGACAGCCTCAAGGAAGGCGATGTGGTCAAGGTCAAAGTTCTCGAGGTCGACCGTCAGGGCCGCGTGCGTCTGTCGATGAAGGACATCGATCCGCGCTGAGTCGCGGCGACGGGACCCGCGTCCTCGCCTTGTAGGGCGGCGCGGGTCAGGCTTGGGGCGGGAGGCGAATCTCCCGCTTTCCTTTGAACCTCTCGGGCTGCCACACTGTGGCGGCAATCTGCAGTATCTCTCGCGGATCATGAATGCCAGCGGGTAAGGCCCGTTGCCCCAGATCCTGGAGAACCCGCCTAAGTTGGGTGGCGATCCGTTCGCTGGCAACGCGGTGGCCTGCAACATGCCCATCTCTCACGCAGACCGAGTGGCGCGACTTGGCGAGTTTCTGCCCGTCGGCCTCAACGACTACGGGTAAATGCATATAGCGTGGCGCGGGCAGACCTAGCGCCTGAGACAGGCCAAGTTGCCAAGCTGTGCTGTCAAGCAGGTCGGCGCCCCGGACGACATCGGTCACACCCTGATCAGCATCATCAATCACGACCGCGAACTGATACGCGAACACCCCATCGCGACGGCATACGATGACATCGCTGTGGCGGGCGGGGTCGAAGCGAACCTCACCGAGACTGCGATCGAAGATGAGCATGGGGTCGAGCCCGCTGAGATCGGCACGCAGAGCGGAGTCGCGCGGATCGCATGGGAGTTGGCGGCAACGGCCGACGCAGCAGGCTTCGCCTTCCGCCGCCAATTGCCGTCGACTGCACTGGCAGCGAAATAGCGGGATGCGCTGACGCAGCCGCTCGAGAGATTCGTGATACCGCTGGAGTCGGGTGCTTTGGCGCCAAATAGGGCAAGGCCAGTCAAACCCGCAGGCCTTCAAAGTAGCGAGGATCGATGCCTCGGAGTCGGCCCTGACCCGCGCGGTATCCAGGTCATCGATGCGTAACAGCCAGCGGCCATCGGGTGAGGATTTGGCGTCGAGCCAACTGCCTACCGCCGCAACCAGCGATCCGTAATGCAGGTCGCCCGTGGGGGAGGGTGCGAAGCGGCCCACCAACCCCATGGGCGTGGCGTCAGCGATAGCGGTCGTCGCGATCGCCGTACTGCTTTTCCCGCCGTTCGCGACGCTCTTGCGCCTCAAGGCTGAGCGTTGCGACGGGCCGGGCCTCGAGGCGCTTCACGCCAATTTCTTCACCCGTCTCGAGGCAGTAGCCGTAGGAGCCATCTTCGATACGCTGCAGCGCTTCCTCGATCTTGCGGATGAGTTTTCGCTCACGGTCGCGGGTGCGCAGCTCCAAGCTGAATTCTTCTTCCTGGGTCGCGCGATCGTTCGGGTCGGGGAAGTTGGCCGCTTCATCCTTCATGTGCGAGACGGTACGGTCGACTTCGCGCATCAGATCCTGCTTCCAAGTCTCGAGGATGTTGCGAAAGTGCTCGAGCTGCTCGCGGCTCATGTACTGCTCGCCGCGCTTGACGATGTAGGGCTGGACATTGCGCGGCCCGGAAAGCAGGTTGCCATCCTCGCCGTCGTCGTTCTCCTGCGGGGCCTGGACCGGTCGCGGATTGACGCGCACGTAGGTGGCTACCACGCCTTCGTTAGGGGTTTTGGCTGGCCCTTTAGCCGGCGTCACCGCGACGTTGGTTGGGGCGGCCAGCGTCTTGTCGGCTTTGGCCGAAGACTTGCCCACCGTGGCCGTTTTGGCGGCGGGTGGAGCCTTGGTTGCGGTTGTCTTGGTGGCCACAGGGTTCTTGGCGGCGGCTTTCGAGTCGGTTTTCTTTGCAGCGCTCACGGTGCTCTTCGCGGGTGATTTGGGTGCAACCGCCTTGCCCGCAGGCTTGGCGACACGCTTGTTCGATGCGACCGGACGCTGTCCGGCCGCGGGGGATTTGTGGGATTTGGCAGCCTTGGCTGCGGGTTTCTTTGCCGACATCAGGCGATCCTCTTTTCGACAAGGCGCTCTGCGGGACGCGCGAGGATACCGGCAAAAAAGCGATCAGGGAAGGGTAATTTCAGGTTCCGGAACCCAGCCCGCCTGCCGTCGGGTTGCCACCACCGTCGTGTAGACGCCACCGCGGACATTGAAACGCGCCGTGAGCTTCATGTAGCGCGGCGCGGTGACGGCCGCCAGCGCATCGGCGATCTCGTTGGTGACGGCTTCGTGAAACGCGCCGCGATCGCGGAACGACCAGATGTAGAGCTTGAGCGACTTCAACTCGACGCAACGCTGGTCTGGCACGTACTCGAGTTCCAGTGTGGCGAAGTCGGGCTGACCGGTCTTCGGGCACAGGCAGGTGAACTCGGGCAGGGTCATGCGGATCGTGTAGTCGATCTCGGGCTTGGGGTTCGGGAATGTGTCGAGTTGCGTGGTCGGTTGGGAGGGCATGTGAGGTGTCGCAAGGAGGGCGTTACAGGGCCGGATAATTTACACTAGCGGGGAGTCGGCGGGGATTCCGCCGTGGAGAATTTCCCAAGCGATGCGTCTCACCAAAATCAAGCTGGCCGGCTTCAAATCCTTCGTGGATCCGACCACCGTCTCCTTCCCCAGCAACCTGACCGGCGTGGTCGGTCCCAATGGTTGCGGTAAATCCAACGTCATCGACGCAGTCCGCTGGGTCATGGGCGAGTTGTCTGCCAAGCATCTGCGCGGCGAGTCCATGGCCGATGTCGTTTTCAATGGCTCTAGCGCACGCAAGCCGGTGGGCAAGGCCTCGGTCGAACTCGTCTTCGACAATTCAGACGGCAAGATCTCGGGCAACTACGCGGCCTTCGCCGAGGTGTCGCTGCGTCGCGAAGTTTCGCGTGATGGGTCGAGTGCGTACTACATCAATGGCGCGCGCTGTCGACGTAAGGACATCACCCAGCTGTTCCTCGGCACGGGGCTCGGCTCGCGCAGTTACGCAATCATCGAGCAGGGCATGATCTCCCGCTTGATCGAAGCCAAATCCGACGACATGCGCGCCTTCGTCGAGGAGGCCGCCGGCATCTCGAAGTACAAGGAACGACGTAAGGAAACGGAAAGTCGCATCGCCGACACGCGCGAAAACCTCGAGCGACTGCAAGACGTGCGCGACGAGATCGACAAGCAGATCCGGCATCTGCAGCGGCAGGCGGCGACCGCCCGTCGCTACCAGACGCTCAAAGAGCAGGAGCGGAAACTCACGGCGGAATTGCTCGCCCTGCGCCTGCGGGATCTCGATAGCGGCGCCGAGGTGCACGATTCCGCCGTGCGCGAGCGCGAGCTCGCCATGCAGGCGGAACTCGCGGATCTGCGCTCCGCAGAGGCCGCGATCGAGACCCAGCGCCAGTTTCACGGTGAGCAGACCGATGTCGTCTCGCAGATTCAAGGTCGCTATTACGCCGTTGGCGCAGACATCTCGCGCACCGAGCAGCAGATCCAGTTCGCACGCGAGACGCGCGATCGCAAGCGCAATGATCTCGAACAATCTCGCCTGACTCTGGAGTCCCTCGCTGCGCAGATCGCGCGTGACGAACAGGAACTCGTGCAGATCCGCGAGGAGCTTGCGCGCCTTGCCCCCGAACTCGAGCAGGCACAGGCAGCGGAGCGCAGTGCTGCTGCGGCGCTAGAGGGAGCCGAAACCGCCCAATCCCACTGGCAGCAGCAGTGGGAGCGCTTCAATCACGATGTAGGTTCGGCGAACCAGACCGTGCAGGTCGAACGAGCGCGCATCGAGCAGCTCGAAAACCAAATGCGACGTCTTCGCACGCAGCGCGATCGCCTTGATGTCGAGCGCGACGCGTTGGTCGCGCAGGAGAGTCAGGGTCAGTTGTTCGAGCTCGGCGAACGCGAGTCGCAGGCACGCAGTACGGCCGAGGAGTTGGCGCGTGCTCTGGCTGCGGCGCTTGCCGATGTGCAGCGTCTGCGCGGTGAGCAGTTTGCCGCGGAAGAGCGTCTTGAAGGCGTGCGCTCGGATCGCGAAAAAGCGCGCGCCGAGGTCATGTCGGTGGAGGCGCTGCAACGCGCAGCCCTCGGCCAGGCCGACGCCCGGGCGGGCGAGTGGTTGCGTGCGGCCGGGTTGCATTCGCGGCCTCGTGTGGCTGAAGCCATCGTGGTGGAAGCCGGCTATGAGCGGGCGGTTGAAACCGTGCTCGGTGATTACCTCGAGGCGGTTTGCGTCGAGGGTCTCGATGAGTTGGCCGACTCTTTGGGTAGGATCGAAGGCGCGAACGTTGCGATCTTCGAACATGCGATCGGCGCGCAGCCGCTCGGTGGTGGTTTCGCGGCGGATGGCAGTCTCGCTAGCAAGGTGACAGGGCCGGATTCGGTTCGCGAGTGGCTCGGCTCAGTGCGCGTCGCGGCGAGCCTCGGCGAGGCGCTGGTGTTGCGGCGATCGCTGCAGGCCGGCCAGTCTGTTGTCACGCGCAGTGGCGAGTGGCTGGGGCGCGGTTGGATCCGCGTAGCACGCGGTGGCGATGATCACGCGGGTGTTCTCGAACGCGAGCAGCGCCTGAAGACCTTGCGCAGCGAATTCGCGCAAGCCGAAGCGCAGGTGCGCGAGTGTGAGGCGGCGTTGCTGGCCGCCCGGACGGCGTTGTCGGTTGCCGAGGGATCGCGGGACACAGTGCAAGGCCGTATCCAGCAAGCGCATCGTCAGCATGCCGATTTGCTGGGTCAGCTTGAAGCCTCACGCGCGCGGGCGCAGGAGTCGACTCTCAGGCGCGAGCGCCTCGAGGAGGAGTCAGCCGAGGTGGCCCGCGAGATCGGCGTCGCCGAGGAGGCTATCACTCGGGCGCGAGGCGAGCTCGAACGTGGTCTTGTGCGCGTGGGCGATCTTGACGCACGCCGACCTGAACTCGACGCAGCACGCGAGCAGGCGCGCGATGAGCTTGGACGCACCCGTTCGGCTGCGCAGGCGGCACAGCTTGCCGCGCGCGATCTGCTCGTTCGGGCCGAAGGGCGCCGCACCGCGCAGTCATCCATGGGTGTCGGGTTGCAGCGCGCCGCCGAACAGAGGAGCACGCTGCAGTCCCGCGCGGCTCAACTCGAGATGGAGCTCGCCGGCGGCGAGACCCCGATCCTCGAGTTGCAAGCCGCACTCGATGGTCTTTTATCGCGGCGCCTCGAGGTCGAGGGTGATTTGGCTCAGGCTCGTCGGGTCCTTGAGCAGGCCGATGCAGAGCTGCGCTCGCTCGATGAGCGGCGTCAAACCGCGGAGCGCCGCGTCGGCGATGCCCGCGAGGCCATGGAGCAGGCGAAGCTCGCTGCCCAAGAGACCCGTGTGCGTCGAGAGTCTATTGCCGAACAGTTCGCCGCCACGCAGTTCGTGCTCGGCGAGGTGCTGCAAGGCCTCGTTGCGGAAGCCGAGGTTCCCGCGTGGGAGACGCAGCTCGGTGAGGTTCGCGCTGACATCGAGCGGCTGGGTCAGGTCAATCTTGCGGCCATCGACGAATTGAAAGAGAACAGTGAGCGTAAGGAGTATCTGGATCGACAGCACGGCGATCTTACTTCAGCCCTCGATACGCTCGAAGAGGCGATGCACAAGATCGACAAAGAAACACGGACTCGGTTCGAGGATACTTTCAATAAAATCAACACCGGTCTGCAGGAAAAATTCCCGCGGCTATTCGGTGGTGGTCACGCCTATCTCGAACTCGTCGGCGAGGATCCTTTGGCAGCTGGGGTATCGGTGATGGCGCGCCCGCCGGGTAAGCGTAACGTGACGATCAATCAGCTCTCGGGCGGCGAAAAAGCGTTGACGGCCGTTGCGCTCGTCTTCTCGATTTTCGACTTGAATCCCGCGCCGTTCTGTCTGCTCGACGAGGTCGATGCGCCGCTTGACGAAAACAATGTTGGGCGGTTTTGCGACATCGTCCGTGAGATGGCTAAGCATGTGCAGTTCATCTTCATTACGCACAACAAGGTCACCATGGAGCTGGCCTCACAACTGCTCGGCGTGACGATGAACGAGCCCGGCGTGTCACGTCTGGTGGCGGTCGATGTCGACGAGGCGGTGCGCCTCGCAGCGAGCTGAGATCGATGGACACCGTAATGCAGGCGCTCGGTGGCGATTTGCGTTTGGCCTTGCTGCTGCTCGGCGGGCTGCTCGTGCTCGGCATTGTCCTTTGGGAGTGGCTGCAGCGTCGTCGTGCGCGACGCGCCGATGAGGCCCATCGAGTTGGGCCGCTCGGTCAAGTCCGTGAGCCGACGGCCGACGCCTCTTCTCCGGCGCTGGAAGACCCGTTGTTTGCTACGCGGCCGCAGCCATCGCGGCGCGGTGAGGAACGTCGGGAGCCGACATTGGGACTGGCAGAGTTGCCCGTTCGCGAGCGCGTTCCGGATCCACCGCTCGTTGATTTGGACTCAGCTCGCAATCTCGATACGCGTGGCAGCACCATTCCGGTTGTCGAGACCGTGCTCTCGGCGCCCATCGAACGGGTCCCTACAGTTGATTCCGTCGTGGTCGATGGCGCAAGCGTCACCTCAGCGCCGTCCGTGCCTGCGGTCGCCCCTGCTGCGGTCATCCCTGCTGCGGTCGCTCCGGCCGCGGTAGCGAGCGAGGCGGGGACAACTCCGCGCGTCGAGTGGCCACCCGAGCAGGAGCGCGTCATCGTCAGCGTGCGCGTCGTTGCGCGTAACGGCGAGCGGTTCACGGGTGCGAGCCTGCGGCAGGCGCTGCTCGGCGAGGGCTTCGTGCACGGCGAGATGGAAATTTTCCACCGCGCGCATGGCGATGGGCGCGTCATCCTCAGCGCCGCGAGCCTGACTCGGCCGGGAAGTTTCGATGTGACGAGCATGGACTCGGGTCTCTATCTGGGCCTGAATCTTTTTTCGGTCTTGCCCGGGCCCTTGGCGGGTAAGGATACGGTCGACAAGTTGTTGACTGTCGGTCACACCTTGGCGCGGCGCCTGCGGGGCGAGTTGCTCGATGGTCGCGGCGAGGCCTTAACCGAGGCGCGTCTGGCTGATATGCGGCGCGAGGCCGCAGCGGCCGACCCACGCTGACCCATGGCCACGGCAACCGCCGCCGAGGCTGAGTTGCAGCAGCGCCTTGCGCAACTACGGCGCGAGATCGAGCAGCACAACTACCGCTATTACATTCTCGATGAGCCGCAGGTGCCGGATGCCGAGTACGACCGGCTCATGCAGGCGTTGCGCGAGCTGGAGGCGGCGCATCCCGAGTGGGTAACGAGCGACTCGCCGACACAACGCGTTGGTACCGCGCCCGCAGATGAGTTCGCCGAAGTACGTCATCGGGTACCGATGCTCTCGCTCGACAACGCGTTCTCGGCCGATGATGTGCAGGGTTTTGATCGACGGGTTCGCGAGCGGCTGGGTCGTGAAGGTCCCGTACGCTACTCGGCCGAGCCTAAGCTTGATGGGCTTGCTGTTTCGGTGATCTTCGAGCACGGCCTATTCGTGCGCGCTGCGACGCGCGGCGATGGCACGAGCGGGGAGGACGTGACGGCGAATGTGCGCACCATCCGCTCGATGCCGCTGCGATTGCGCGGTGCCGCACCGGCGCTGCTCGAGGCACGAGGCGAAGTCTTCATGCCGGTGGCCGGGTTCGAACGCTTGAATGCCGAGGCAGCCGCCCGCGGCGAGAAGGTCTTTGTGAATCCGCGTAACGCGGCAGCGGGCAGCCTGCGCCAACTCGACCCTGAGGTCACTGCCGGCCGTCCGCTCGATATTTTCTTTTATGGTCTCGGTGCTCAGGAGGGTGTTGATCTGCCTGCGCGCCACAGCGAGGTTCTTGCGCTGCTCGCGCAGTGGGGTCTTCGCGTCTGTCCGCAGATTCGCCTCGTGGAGGGTGTGGAAGGCTGCCTTGAGTACTACCGCGAGATCGGTGCGCGTCGTGCGTCGCTGGCCTATCAGATCGACGGCGTGGTCTACAAAGTAGACGAACTTGCAGCGCAAACGAGCCTCGGTTTTGTGGCTCGAGCACCGCGCTGGGCGGTGGCGCACAAGTTCGCCGCCGAGGAGGCGCTGACGCGGCTCCGCGATGTGGAGTTTCAGGTCGGACGAACCGGTGCGCTGACTCCTGTGGCAAGGCTCGAACCGGTATTTGTCGGTGGCGTCACCGTCAGCAATGCCACGCTGCACAACATGGACGAGGTGCAGCGCAAGGACGTGCGTATCGGCGACACCGTAGTCGTGCGACGTGCGGGCGATGTCATTCCGGAGGTTGCCCGTGTCATCCTCGAGCGTCGACCCCCTGAGGCACGGTCGATCGTGCTGCCGGCCGTGTGTCCCGTGTGCGCGTCGGTCGTACAGCGCGAGGGCGATGAGGCGGTGGCACGTTGTACCGGCGGATATCGCTGCAGTGCGCAACGCAAAGAACGCTTGCGGCATTTCGCCGCGCGTCGGGCGCTCGACATCGAAGGGCTCGGCGAAAAACTGGTGGATCAGTTGGTGGATGCAGGCCTCGCGCAGTCTCCGGCCGATGTCTTCTCACTCTCGCGGCAGTCGCTGGCCAACCTCGATCGCATGGGCGAGAAGAGTGCCGACAAGGTGCTGCGGGCGATCGAGCGGGCAAAACACACCACTTTTGCGCGCTTTTTGTTTGCGCTGGGCATTCGCGATGTGGGCGAGGCGACGGCAGCGAATCTGGCAGCGCATTTCGGCTCGCTCGACACCTTGATGCAAGCCGATCTGCAGCGCGTGCAGCAGGCCCCTGACGTGGGGCCCGTGATCGCCGCGCGGGTGGTGGAGTTTTTTGCAGATTCCGCCAATCGCGACGTTGTGAAGCGACTGCAGGCGGCCGGCGTCACTTGGCCAGCGCCTACGGAGGTGCTTGCAGAGCAGGCGCCGCTCTCGGGGTTGACCTTCGTGTTGACCGGGACGCTGGAGTCCTTGTCGCGCGAAGCGGCGGAGGATGCGTTGCGGGCGCTCGGTGCCAAGGCGAGCGGCAGTGTGTCGTCGAAGACCAGTTACCTTGTGGCAGGGCGCGACGCGGGCTCGAAGTTGCGCAAGGCGAGCGAACTCGGCGTGCCGATCCTCGACGAGTCGGCGCTACGGCAGATTCTGGAAACAAAACGGCCGCCGACCTGAGGTCGGCGGCCGTTGGTCTATGCCGCGTTCGCGGTTAGATCAGAGCTTCTTCTCGACCTTGGCGGCCTTGGCGAGCTCGTCGCTGTAGGTGCGCAGCTTCTTGGCGAGTACCGCCTGGTTCAGCTGCTCCTTCACCTGCTCGAACGGCGGCGGCTGGACTTCACGGATGTCATCGACGCGGATGATGTGCCAGCCGAACTGCGTCTGCACCGGCTTGGCGATGGTCTCGCCCTTCTTCAGGGCGACCACGGCTTCCGCAAAGGGCTTGACCATGCTGCTCGGGCTGAACCAGCCGAGATCACCGCCGCGATCACGCGAAGCGTCAAGCGAATCTTTGGCCAGGGTCTCGAACTTCTCGCCCTTGCGCAAACGCTCCAGGATCTGCGTTGCCGCGATTTCCGTGGGCACGAGGATGTGACGCGCGCGGTACTCGTTGCGCGAGAGCTGGGCGACCTGCGTGTCGTATTCGGCGCGCAGCTCCTGCTCGGTCGGTGTCTTGTCTTTCAGGTACTTTTCAGCCAAGGCCTGCTGCAGCATGTTCATGCGGTCGAGCTGCAGGCGCGCAGCCATGTCGGCCTGCTTGTCGAGACCGTCTTTCTCGGCCTGCGCGGAGAGCACATGCATGCTGATCAGCGAATCGAGTGCGCGCTGCTTCAACTCGGGCTCAAGGTCCGCGACCGCACGGCCCGTCGCGCTTTTGACGTAAGTGTCGAACATGCCTTGGGTGATCGCCTTGCCGGCCACTGTGGCGACGGGCTTGCTGGACGGGTCGTCCGCTGCGGCGCCGGCGGCGTCGGTCTTGGCCTGACAAGCGGCAAGCAGAAGGCTGGCCGTGGCCAGGGTCACTAAACGCAGGGTTTTCATTTCGGCGAATCTCATGGTCATAGAGGAAGAGAGGAATTATGAGGGCAAGCGGGCATCGATGGACAGAGCGTGAACGTCGCGCCCCATCAGTGCGGCCACCGCTGCATAGACGAGGCGATGGCGGGCGAGGGGGGCGAGGCCGACGAATCGCGCGCTGCGGATCACCACGTGAAAATGGCCACCCTCTCGGGCTCCCGCATGGCCGGCGTGAAGCGCACTGTCGTCACGAATGTCTAGCAGGTCTGGTTCGAGAGCCGCTTGAAGGCAGCTGCGCAGGCGGTCGATGCGTGGGGTGTCGCTCATGCCGCGTATGATACGGCGCCGATGCAACACTTCGAACTACATCCGCGCAATCCGCAACTGCGTCTGATTCGTCAGGCTGCAGCCATCGTGCGCGAGGGTGGCTTGATCGCCTACCCGACCGATTCGTGTTACGCGTTCGGTTGTCACATCGGCGACAAGGATGCTCTGGAGCGGATTCGCCGTCTGCGGCAGACCGACCGCCACCATCACTTCACGCTGGTTTGCCGCGATCTGACCGAGATCTCCCGGTACGCCAAGGTCGACACGTGGCAGTTTCGATTGCTGAAGGCCTGCACGCCGGGGCCCTACACCTTCATCCTCGAAGCGACCCGCGAGACGCCTCGTCGGCTGCAGCACGAAAAAAGACGCACGATCGGTTTAAGGGTTCCGGATCACCCAGTTCCGCAGATGCTGCTCGCCGAACTCGGTGAGCCGATCATGAGTTCGACGCTGATGCTGCCCGGCGACGAATTGCCGTTGAACGACGGCGCCGAGATTGCGGATCGGCTCGCTCGTGACCTTGACGCCTTGCTCGACTGCGGCTCCTGCGGTCTCGAGCCTACGACCGTGGTGGATCTCGCCGCCAACCCCGCTGTTGTAGTGCGCCAAGGCCGCGGTTCCATCGAACCCTTCGGGCTCTGAGGGTAGGTCCGCAAGGCCTGGCTTCGGTATACTGCGGCGGCGTCGGTGGGACCGAAGCGAATCATCTCCAAATCCAATAACTACATATAAAACAAAGGGTTGCGTCGATTGAGTAATGTTTCACAGTCAAATCGCGTGCTCTCGGGCATGCGTCCGACCGGCCAGTTGCACCTTGGCAATTACCACGGTGCGCTGCGCAACTGGGTTGACCTGCAGTACCAATACCCGTGCTTTTTCTTCGTCGCAGACTGGCATGCGCTGACGACCGGTTACGAGGACACGAGCAAGCTGCCCGAATACACGCACGAGATGGTGATCGACTGGCTGGCCGCCGGTTTGAATCCGGGAGTCGCCACCCTGTTCGTGCAGTCTCAAGTGCCTGAGCACGCCGAACTGCACTTGCTGCTGTCGATGATTACGCCGCTCTCCTGGCTGGAGCGCGTCCCAACGTACAAGGACCAGCAGGCCGAGCTCGCCGAAAAGGACCTCGCCACTTACGGGTTTCTCGGCTACCCGCTGCTGCAGTCGGCCGACATCCTCCTGTACCGTCCGGGCTACGTGCCCGTGGGTGAGGATCAGGTCGCTCATGTCGAGATCACGCGTGAGGTAGCTCGCCGATTCAACCATCTCTTTGGTCGCGAGGTTGATTTCGAGAACAAGGCCGAGAAGGCGGTAGCCGAGCTCGGCGGGCGCAACAGCAGCCTGTACCGGCAGCTGCGCAAGAAGTTTCAGGAAACCGGCGACGCCGAGTCACTCGATAAGGCCCGCGCGCTCGTCACCGGAAACACCCGTATCACGGTGGCTGATCGCGAGCGTTTGTTGGGTTATCTCGAGGGCTCGAGCGTGGCGATCCTGCCAGAGCCACAGGTGTTATTGACGCCGACGCCGAAGCTACCGGGCCTTGATGGACGCAAGATGTCGAAGTCCTACGGCAACACGATCGGTCTGCGCGAAGATCCTGACTCGGTCGCCAAGAAACTGAAGACCATGCAGACCGATCCGGCGCGCGTTCGGCGCACCGATGTGGGTGATCCGGAGAAGTGCCCCGTGTGGTCGCTTCATCAGGTCTACTCCGACCAAGCCACGCGAGACTGGGTCGCAGCGGGCTGCCGCAGTGCCGGCATCGGCTGCCTCGAGTGCAAGAAGCCGTTGATCGATCGGGTGGTGGATGAATCAACCACCATGCGCAAGCGCGCCGAAGAGTACGAGAACAACCCTGAACTCGTGCGAGCCATCCTCACCGAGGGTTGCGAGAAGGCACGCGATGCCGCCCGCGAGACCCTGGACGAGGTTCGTCGCGCCATGCACCTGCGGGGGGACTGAGTCGATGGCTAAAGCCGATTTACGATTGGTGCAAGCGTCTGAAGAGCCCGCTGACTTGCTGGCCCCTGCGCAAGCGGAGATGCCCTTTGCCGTGGTGCAAGGTGAGCCAGTCACGCAGTTGCCGCGCGATTTGTATATCCCGCCGCAGGCCCTGGAGGTGTTTCTCGAGGCGTTCGAAGGGCCGCTCGATCTGCTGTTGTATCTGATCCGGCGGCAGAACCTCGACATTCTCGATATTCCGCTCGCGGACATCACCCGTCAGTACATGAACTACATCGAGCTGATGCAGGACATGCAGCTTGAACTCGCGGGCGAGTATCTGGTCATGGCGGCTACGCTCGCCGAGATCAAATCGCGCATGTTGCTGCCACGCTCGAGCGAGGCGCCCACCGAGGAGAGCGACCCGCGGGCGGATCTCGTGCGTCGTCTGCAGGAGTACGAGCGCTTTAAGCAGGCGGCCGAAAGCGTCGATCGCCTGCCGCGCCTCGAGCGCGATGTGTGGGTCGCGCGTGCCGAAAACACGGCCCGACGCCCCGTCACCCAAGTGCCGACCGTGACGCTACAGGAGATGATCCTGGCGTTCCGCGAGGTGGTGGTGCGAGCGGCAATGTTCCAACACCATCACGTGCAGCGCGAGCGTCTGTCGGTTCGCGCCCGTATGACCGACGTGCTTGCGGCCGTCGAGGGTGGCGGGTTCGTGGAATTTCTCCACTTGTTCCGTGCCGAGGAGGGGCGCATGGGGGTCACCGTGACCTTTATGGCCATTCTTGAATTGGTACGTGAAGGCTTGTTGGATCTCGTGCAGACCGAGCCCTACGGACCCTTGCACGTTCGCGGCGCGCACAATCCGCCGGTGCGTCTCGCCATCGATAATGAGGACGATCAACCCGCATGAGTGAGCATCACATTCGCAATGTCATCGAAGCGGCACTGCTGGCTGGCGGCAAGCCGCTGCAGGTGGCCGATATCGCGCAGTTGTTCGACGAGGACGGTCGACCCGAGAAGGCGCAGATCGTGGCGGGCTTGCAGCAACTCGAGGCCGAGTATGCCGAGCGCGGCATCGAATTGAAGGAAACCGCCAGTGGCTGGCGCGTGCAGGTTCGTTCGGGATATGGCCGCGAGATCGGTCGCTTGTGGCCAGAACGAGCGCAGAAGTACTCACGCGCGCTGCTTGAGACGCTGGCGTTGATCGCATACCGCCAGCCAATCACGCGCGCCGAGATCGAGTCGGTGCGTGGCGTTGCGGTTAATCCCAACATCCTCAAGACGCTTATGGAGCGCGATTGGGTTCGCGTGGTTGGGCATCGTGATGTGCCGGGTCATCCGGAACTGCTCGGTACGACCCGCGAGTTTCTCGATTATTTTGGACTGCGTAGCATCGAGGAGTTGCCGCCGCTCGCCGAGCTGAAGGCGATGAGCGACATCAATCCGCAGCTTGCGCTGCCCGCGCTCGCCGAAGCGTCCGGCCCGCTAGCCGAAGAGTCCGCAGTGCTTGTGCCTGCTGCGGCCGAACCTCCTAACGAACCACTGCCCGAGGGGCTGCCCGGCCCTGGCGATGAAACCGTCTACGTCTGACTCACCGGGCGAGCGTCTGCAAAAAGTGCTGGCGCAGGCAGGACTCGCCTCGCGCCGCGAGGCTGAGGCTTGGATTACCCGAGGTCGGGTGACCGTCAATGGCGTGCCGGCCGTGCTCGGTCAGCGCGTCAGCGGACGCGACGAGATTCGCGTCGACGGGCGTGTCGTGCGGCGCAGCCGCGATGCCAGCAAGCTCGGCGCCGAAGACACCGTGTTCCTGTGTCACCGATCGACCGGTCAATTATTGGCCGAGGAATTGGTGCCGCGCTTGCCGCGCCGCGCCGGCAAACGTTTTCTTGCGGTGTCGCCGATGCCGCGGATCGACGGTGGTCTCGAACTGCTGACGAGTGATGGCGCATTGGCGGCACACTTGCAGCGGCTTGTGCGCGAGTGGCCGGTGGAGTTTTTGGTGCGTGTCCGCGGTGCACTGGAGGAAGCCCATCAGACGGCCATCCTGCGTGGCGAACTCGATGATGGCCGCACGCTCGCCGTGGAGTCCGTAGAGGGCTCAGAGGAGGACGCGGACGTCAGCAACCGCTGGTATCGCGTTCGCATCACGGGAGCGAGCGGTAAAGATGTGCGGCAATTGTTTGAACGGCAGGGTGCGCTCGTCAGTCGCGTGCAGCGCACGGCGCTTGGTCCGCTGGCGCTGACGCGGGATCTGAATCGCGGCCAATTCCGCGCCCTCACGGGCGAGGAGGCCTCGCTGCTGCGGGGCGCGAAGCGCGCCGCTATTGCGCCGAAAACGCCCGACCGCTGACGCCGCGCGAGCGCGGCCCCAGCAGGGCGATGAAGGGTCCCACGATCGCCTCAGGGGCGGGCAGCGTGTCGGGATTCTCCGACGGGTAGGCTTGCCGCCGCATCGGTGTGCGACAACGACCGGGGTCGATGGAGTTGACGCGAACGGTCGTCTTTTCGAGCTCGTCTGCCAGCACCTGCACGAAGCCTTCGAGTGCGAATTTCGACACCGAATACGCGCCCCAATACGCGCGACCGCGGCGGCCCACGCTACTCGACGTGCAAATCACCGACGCATCGCTCGAGGCGCGTAGCGCCGGCAGTAGTACCTGAGTCAACGCGAACATTGCCGTGACATTGACGTGCATGACCTTGACCCAGGTCGGCACATCGAAATGCTCAAGCGGCGAGAGGATGCCGAGCAGGCCTGCGTTGTGCACGAGGCCATCGAGGCGTCCCCAGCGCTGTTCAATGGCCGAGGCGATGGCGTCGTAATCGCCGGCGACGGCCTTTTCGAGATCGAGCGGTGCGATAAGCGGCTCAGCCACGGGAGCGCCATCGGCACGGCGGAGCGCGACGATCTCGTCGTATACGAGTTCGAGCTTTTTCACGTTGCGCCCGAGCAGCAGCACCTCGGCACCGCGGCGTGCACACTCGAGAGCCAGCGCTCGGCCGATGCCGCTCGTGGGTCCGGTGATGGCGATGACTCGGCCTGCGAGCTCGTCGGCCTCGAGCGGCAACTGGCGTGGATCGAAACTGGTGTCGTTCATGCGGCTCCCTGCAAGGCACGGACGGCGACTTGCCACGCGCGAATGGTACGACGCAGCGGTTCCATTCGCCCGAGTTCGCCGCGCAAACTGGCCGCGCCACGGGTCAGGCGGGCCGTTCGCTCGGCGAGGCGAGCCCAGACGATGGCGCTCGCCAGGCCTGCGCGCGCCGGCGCAGGCACTTCGGCCACCGCCGCAGCGAGTTCCGCTTCGAGCTCGGCAAGGCGCTCGTTCAGTTGGCGTCGTTGCGTATCGCCCAAAGGTTGCGCCGTCCAGATCGCCACCTGATCGGGTTCGATGGGGATGTATACACGCCCGGCTCGGGCATGCCGTTCGAAGGCAAAGAGTAATTCGACCTCGCGTATGGCCGGGCCCGCGCGTGCAGCCAGCCGCTCGGCAATGGGCAGGTGGCGTGGGTCCGCAGAGCTTGTCGTCGCACCCAAGGTGGCAAGTTCGCGAAACACGCTATGGGCCCAGTGTCGCAGGTGAGTCTGCAGTTCCGTGCGATCGACGAAGGCGATGCAGGCCAATGCCACGCTTGCGTGTTCCGCGAGGGCGCGCAAATCCGGGGCGCTGCGCGATTGGGCGTACGCAACACGGGCGAGTGCCACGGCAGATGGGTGGGCAGGACGTCGCAAGGCGAGCCGCTCCAGCTCGTCGGACCACCAGCCGAGTTTGGCGTGACTTACGCTGTGCTCGAGGCTCGGGCGCAGCGTGTCCAGAATCTCGCGTTCGATGCTGAAAAGCGCGGCAAGGGTCGGTCGCTGCAGCGCGGGCGCGAAGCGCTGCACGAGCTCGCGATCGAGTGCAATCACGATACTGCGGGCTTACGCAGGTGCAGGAGGTAATTGACTGAAGGGTCGGAGGTGAGCCTACAGAGCGAGGTCACCGGGTTGAACTCGAGTCCAGCGATCTCTTGCGCCTCAAGGCCCGCGCCTCGCGCCCACGCCACGAGCTCCGAAGGTTTGATCAGCCGCTCGTATTCGTGAGTTCCTGCGGGCACGAGGCGGGTCAGGTACTCAGCGCCTACGATGGCGACGGCAAACGAGCGCAAATTGCGGTTGATCGTGGATACGAAGAGCGACCCGCCGGGTCGCAACAGGCGGGCGAGGGCGTCGACTGCGCCGGCGGGTTCCGGCAAGTGTTCGAGCATCTCCATGCAGGTGACCACATCAAATCGTCCGGCAGATTCGGCGGCCAGTGCCTCGACCGACTGCAGGCGATAGTCGATCTTGAGGCCCGCACCCGCGGCGTGCAGGCGTGCGACCTCGATCATGGCCGGGGCGAGATCGATGGCTGTCACCCGCGCTGCGGCGCGCGCCAGGCTCTCAGCCAGCAGGCCGCCACCGCAGCCGACATCCGCGACGTTGGCATCGGCCAAGCGGCAGCGCTCGGCGACGAAGGCCACTCGCACCGGGTTAAGGATATGCAGCGGGCGAAACTCGCCCAGCTCGTCCCAGAACCGATGGGCGATGGCATCGAATTTGGCGAGTTCGGCAGGGTCGGTGGTGGCATGCGACATGGCATCGGGACTCGGGCCGGGAGCGGGTGTGTATGGTACTATTTCTCCTTCAATTTCGACTGCGGAATCGGCCTGCCGAATGAGCGAAATCGCGCGCGAAGTACTGCCCGTAAATCTCGAAGACGAGATGCGCCAGTCCTACCTCGATTACGCGATGAGCGTAATCGTCGGTCGAGCCCTCCCGGATGTTCGCGACGGCCTCAAGCCCGTGCATCGACGTGTGCTTTACGCGATGCGTGAGCTCGGCAACGAACACAACAAACCCTACAAAAAATCAGCGCGCGTCGTTGGCGACGTCATCGGTAAATACCACCCGCACGGCGATTCGGCCGTGTACGACGCCATCGTGCGCATGGCGCAGCCGTTTTCGATGCGCTATCTGCTGGTGGATGGCCAGGGTAACTTCGGCTCGGTGGACGGCGATATGCCGGCGGCCATGCGATACACCGAAGTGCGCATGTCGAAGATGGCCGGCGAGCTGCTGGCCGATATCGACCGCGAAACCGTCGATTTCGTCCCGAACTACGACGAATCTTTGACTGAACCCGCGGTGATGCCCTCGCGCATCCCGAACCTGCTCGTCAACGGATCCTCCGGCATTGCGGTGGGCATGGCCACCAACATTCCGCCGCACAATCTGACCGAGGTGGTCAACGCCTGCCTTGCCGTCATCGACGAACCCGACATCACACTGGCCGGCCTGATGCAGCATGTGCCGGGCCCCGATTTCCCGACCGCAGGCATCATCAACGGTGCGCAGGAGATTGTCTCCGCCTACAAATCAGGGCGTGGACGGCTGTCCATCCGCGCGCGGACGCATTTCGAAGAAGTCGGACGCGGCGATCGGCAGGCCATTGTGGTCACCGAGTTGCCCTACCAGGTCAACAAGGCGCGTCTGATCGAACGCATCGCCGATCTGGTGCGCGACAAGCAGATCGAGGGGATCGCCAACGACGGCCTGCGCGATGAGTCCGACAAAGACGGCATGCGCATCGTCATCGAGTTGCGACGCGGGGAGAACGCGGAGGTGGTGCTCAACAACCTCTACGCCCAGACGCCGCTCGAGACAGTGTTCGGCATCAATATGGTCGCGCTGGTCGATGGTCAGCCGCGGCTGTTATCGCTTAAGGAAATGCTCGAGGCCTTCCTCCGCCATCGGCGCGAGGTGGTGACACGGCGTACGGTGTTTGATCTCGCCAAGGCGCGCGATCGGGCCCACGTGCTCGAAGGGCTCGCTGTGGCGCTCGCCAATATCGACGAGGTCATCGCGCTCATCAAACGATCGCCGACCCCGGCGGAGGCAAAAATCGCGCTCGTCGAGCGACCGTGGTCCTCGGGTGCGGTACCCGAGATGCTTGCCCGCGCCAACAACGTTTCCACGCGTCCGAAGGATCTCGCTGCGGCCGTCGGGCTGCAGAGCGATGGCAGTGGTTACCGGCTGAGCGAGGTTCAGGCGCAGGCCATCCTCGATATGCGGCTTAATCGTCTGACGGGGCTAGAGCAGGACAAGATCGTCGGTGAGTACGCCACGCTGTTGAGCGAGATCATCGATCTCAGCGATATCCTCGCCCGCGATGAGCGGCTCACCGAAGTGGTGCGCTTGGAGTTGCTCGCCATTCGCGACGAGTACGGCGATACCCGGCGCACCGAGATCAATCGTGACCACATTGATCTGGCCACCGAGGATCTGATCGAACCGCAGGACGTGGTGGTCACCATCTCGCACTCGGGATACGCCAAGAGCCAGCCGCTCACGGAGTACCAGACCCAGCGGCGCGGCGGTCGCGGCAAGGCGGCCACCGCAGTCAAAGACGAGGACTTCATCGAAAAGCTCTTCGTCGCCCACACGCACGATACGCTGCTGTGTTTCTCGAATCGCGGCCGCGTCTACTGGCTGCGGGTGTTCGAGTTGCCGCAAGCCGGGCGCAATGCGCGCGGCAAGCCGCTCGTTAATCTCATGCCACTCGAAGAGGGCGAGAAGATCAACGCAGTGCTCGCGGTCAAACAATTCGACGACGAGCATTTCGTCTTCATGGCTACGAGTCACGGTACGGTTAAGAAGACGCCGCTGTCGGCCTATTCGCGGCCGCGCCCCTCCGGCATCATCGCGGTGGATTTGCGCGATGGCGATCGCTTGGTCGGGGTGGGCCTCACGGATGGCTCGTGTGACGTCATTCTCTGCTCAAATGGCGGCAAGGCCATTCGTTTCAACGAGTCCGAAGTTCGACCGATGGGGCGTGATGCAACCGGCGTTCGCGGCATCAAACTTGTCGAGGGGCAAGAGGTCATCTCGCTTGTCGTGGTTGGCGAGGGCCTGATTCTCACGGCCTCGGAAAACGGCTACGGCAAGCTCACACCGCTCGAAGACTTCCCGCTGCATGGCCGCGGTGGCCAAGGCGTCATCGCGCTGCAAACCACTGAACGCAATGGAGCGACGGTGGCCGCCCTGCAGTTGAGCACCGATCAGGAAATCATGCTCATCAGTTCGAGTGGCACGCTCGTACGTACTCCGGTAGCGCAGGTGTCGATTGTCGGCCGCAACACGCAAGGCGTGCGGTTGATTCGGCTTGACGAAGGCGAGCGGCTCGCCGGCGTCGAGGGCATCGGTCTATTGGCCGGGGAGGCGGATGAGGCCATCGACGAGACGGGCGAGGGTTCCGCAGGTTTGCCAAGCGATGCCCCGCGAACCGATTCGGGTGAGCCGCTGCCTCACTAGTTGCTGCGGGACTAGTCGCAACCCCCGTTGGTTTTCGCCGTAATCGTTTAAGGTTGGATTTTCACATGCGCGTATTCAATTTTGCCGCGGGTCCAGCGACTCTGCCGTTATCCGTGCTCGAGCAAGCCAGTCGCGAAATGACCGATTGGCAGGGCAGCGGAATGTCGGTGATGGAAGTCAGTCACCGCAGTAAACCCTTCATCGCCCTCGCCGAGCAGGCCGAACGGGACCTCCGAGAGTTGATGGGTATCCCATCGAACTACAAGGTGCTGTTTCTGCAGGGCGGGGCAACCGGGCAGTTCACGGCGATTCCGCTCAATCTCACTGCACCCGGTGCCGTAGTCGACTACCTGAACACGGGTGCATGGTCGAAGAAGGCTCTAGGCGAGGCGACGCGGTACTGCAAGGTCAATGTGGTCGCGGACGAGGCGGGCAGTCACTACAGCACGGTCCCCGCGGCGGATAGTTGGCAGGTGAGTGCGGAAGCCACCTACGTGCACTACACGCCTAACGAAACCATCGGCGGTGTGGAGTTCGACTACGTTCCTAACACGGGTGCAGTGCCACTCGTGGCTGATATGTCCTCGACGATTTTATCGCGCCCCATCGACGTCAGTCGGTTCGGGCTCATCTACGCCGGCGCGCAGAAAAACATCGGACCTTCGGGGCTTGTGCTCGTGATCGTTCGCGAGGACCTGCTCGGACGAGCGCGGGCCGATACACCGCCCATCTGGGATTACGCGGTGATGGCGAAGGAGGGGTCGATGCTTAATACCCCGCCGACTTTCGGCATCTATATCGCCGCACTGGTCTTCCAATGGCTGAAGCGCGAAGGCGGGCTTGCGGCGATCGGCGAGCGTAACGGGCGTAAGGCCCGCTTGTTGTACGACTTCATCGACGCGTCGGGTTACTACAAGAGTCCCGTGGCACGTAATGCACGCTCTTGGATGAACGTGCCGTTCACCATTCCGAATCCGGCGCTCGAAAAAACGTTTTGCAGCGAAGCGCTGGCTGCGGGTCTTGCGAACCTCGAGGGGCACCGTTCGGTCGGGGGTATGCGTGCCTCGATTTACAACGCTATGCCGTTGCAGGGTGTCGAAGCGCTGGTCGCCTTCATGCGCGATTTCCAGCAACGCCACGGCTGAGCAGCCGCCATGCGTTTTCGCATCCAAACTTTGAACGACATCAGCGTTCGCGGCCTGGAGCGCTTACCGCGCGATCGGTACGAGGTGGCGTCGACGCTTGTGGACCCGGATGCCATCCTGCTGCGCTCGGCCGACATGCACGCCATGGCAATTCCGCCGACGCTGCTCGCGGTCGCGCGGGCGGGCGCCGGGGTCAATAACGTGCCGGTGGCCGCGCTCTCAAAACGGGGAGTCCCGGTTTTCAATGCGCCGGGGGCGAACGCCAACGCCGTCAAGGAATTGGTGATTGCGGCGCTGTTTCTCGCCGCGCGCAATATTTGCCAAGCTTGGGACTTCGCGCGCAAGCTCGAGGGCGACGATGCGGCGATCGACCTGGCCACTGAGCGCGGTAAGAAGGCGTTTGCAGGGTTCGAGTTGCCCGGTCGGACGCTAGGGGTGATTGGACTTGGCGCCATCGGCGTCGAGGTGGCCAATGCCGCGGAGCGGCTCGGCATGCGCGTGATCGGCTATGACCCGCAGATCACCGTGCAGCGTGCCTGGCAGCTCTCGTCCTCGATCGAGCAGGCGCTGTCGCTCGATGATCTGTTTTCCCGTAGCCAGTTCGTCAGCGTACACGCGCCGCTCGTCGAGGCGACCCGTGGGCTCGTCAACGCGGCACGTTTGCGTTTGATGCCGAAGCCCTCGGTGGTATTGAATTTTTCTCGGGGCGCCATCGTTGAGGATACGGCAGTGCTCGACGCCCTCGGCAGTGGGGGTCTCCACGCCTACATTTGCGACTTCCCGAGCAACGCGTACAAGGCGCATCCGCGGGCCATCGTGCTACCGCACCTCGGCGCTTCGACGGGTGAGGCGGAGGATAACTGTGCGGTCATGGTCGCCGATACGCTGCGTCATTTCCTCGAGCACGGCGACATTCGGCATAGCGTCAATTTTCCCGAGGCGACGCTGCCGCGCGTTCCGGGCGCCTCGCGAATTGCGGTAGCCAATAGCAATGTGCCGAACATGGTGGGTCAGATCTCCACGCTCTTGGCCGCGGCTGGCCTCAATATCGCGGAACTACTTAACAAGTCGCGCGGCGAGTACGCCTATACGCTGATCGATGCCGAGGGTTTGGTCGATGCCGCTTTGCTGGGTCGAATTCGCGCCATCGATGGCGTACTCTCGGCCCGAGTGTTGTGAAGGGGGCAGGGGTGGCCAGCAGCAAGACCAGCAAGAGAAAGCGCGTGCCTAGCGGCGCTACAGTGGCGGCGGCCCCCATCGACGACCTGCGCGGGCGGATCGACGCGGTCGATCGGCAATTGCATGCGCTGCTCAACGAGCGGGCGGCTCTGGCGCGGCAGGTTGGCATTTCAAAGAGCAAGCAGGGGCGGCTGGTCGATTTCTATCGTCCGGAGCGCGAAGCACAGGTGCTGCGTATGGCACTCGAGCGCAACGCGCAGGCGCGTGCGGCGGGTCGGGCCGGCGAGGCGCACGGAGTCGCCGGCGCAGTCAAGGCTGCGTCGGGTGCGGCGCTGCGCGATGAGGAAATCGTGCGTCTGTTTCGCGAGATCATGTCGGCGTGTCTTGCCCAGGAAGAGCCCCTCAAGATCGGCTTCCTAGGGCCTGAGGGCACGTTCTCGCAGGCGGCGGTCTACAAGCATTTTGGTCACTCGGCTCGCGCGCTGCCGCTCGCAACGATCGATGAGGTCTTTCGCGAAGTTGAGGCGGGCACCGCCGATTTCGGCGTGGTGCCCATCGAGAACTCCACCGAGGGTAGTGTCAATCACACGCTCGATCGGTTTCTTTCGTCGCCACTTCACATCTGCGGCGAGGTGGAGCTGCGCATTCGCCAGAACCTCATGGGCAAGTTGAAATCGCTGCGGGAGATCAAGCGGGTCTGTAGCCACCCCCAATCGCTGGCCCAGTGCCGGCAATGGCTCCAGGAAAATCTCCCGGATGTTGAGCTGATCCCCGAATCAAGCAACGCCGAGGCGGCGCGGCGTGCCCGCGATGAAAAGGGCACCGCGGCGATCGCCGGGGAGACGGCTGCGGAGGTTTATGGCTTGACGATCCTTTGCGCCGACATCGAGGATCGTCCCGACAACACGACCCGCTTCCTGGTGATCGGGCGGCGCATGTTCGGGGCTAGCGGGCATGACCGCACCACCTTGCTTGTATCCACGGGGCACACCGAGGCCCCCGGCGCACTCCACCGCCTGCTCGAGCCCCTGGCGCGCAACAAAGTGAGTCTGTCGCGGATCGAGTCTCGACCCTCCCAGCGGCGCAAATGGGACTACGTGTTTTTCATCGATCTCGAGGGTCACAGGGATGACCCGCCGGTCGCTAAGGCGCTGGCTCGGCTCAAGACCCGGGCCTCCCTTTATCGAGTTCTGGGTTCCTATCCTCGCGCAGTTCTGTAAACTTAGTTCGGTCTATGTCCGGCCCCGTCTCAGAACTCGAATCTTCAGCTCGCTGGCGCGTCTCACCCGTCGACTCGGTCGAGGGAGAATTGACCGTTCCTGGCGACAAGTCGATCTCGCATCGAGCGTTGCTCATGGGGGCGATTGCCGAGGGCCTCACCGAAATCGAAGGATTCCTCGATAGCGAAGATTGTCTGCGCACTGTCGAGGCTCTGCGCGGCATGGGCGTGCGCATCCAGCAGGATGGCGGACAGTCGGTTCGCATCCGCGGCGGCGGGTTGTTTTCTTTGCAGGCGCCTAACGTGCCGCTCGATCTTGGCAATTCCGGCACCGCGATGCGTCTACTGATCGGGTTGCTCTCGTGGCAAAAATTCGAAGCCACGCTCGTCGGCGATGCCTCGTTGATGAATCGTCCCATGGAGCGAGTGGCCTTGCCGCTGCGCATGATGGGCGCGCGCATCGAAACGCGCGAAGGAACGCCGCCCGTCATCGTTCGCGGCTGGGATCGCCTGCGCGGAATTCCCTACAAAAGCCCTATGGCGAGCGCACAGGTCAAATCGGCGCTGCTGCTCGCAGGGTTGCGGGCGAGCGGCGAGACACGGATTACCGAGCCATCGACCTCGCGCGATCACACCGAGCGTATGTTAAAGGCGTTCGGTGTGCCGCTGCGACAAGAAGGCAGCACGATCGCCATTAAGCCTGTGCAGCGGCTGCGCGGTACGCGCATCGACGTGCCCGCAGATTTCTCCTCGGCGGCGTTTTTCATGGTGGGTGGCAGCATCGCCAAATCGGGCACGCTGCGGCTCCGCAACGTCGGCATGAATCCGACGCGCACCGGGTTGCTCGAAATCCTGAGCGCGATGGGTGCGGATATCGCCGTCGAAGGGCTGTCGACTCACGGCCCGGAACCTGTCGCTGACTTGGTCGTTCGGCCGGCCTCGCTGCGTGGCATCGAGGTGCCACTCGATCTCGTGCCGCGAGCGATAGACGAGTTTCCGGCATTTTTCATCGCCGCAGCCTGCGCTGAAGGCCCGTCCATTCTGCGCGGCGCCGAGGAACTCCGCGTCAAGGAGACAGACCGCATTGCCGTGATGTCGCGCGGCCTGACGGCGCTCGGTGTTCGGCATCGCGTCCTGCCCGACGGCATGCTGATCGAGGGGCGGAAGTCATCCGGACCCGTGTTCTCGGGCGGGACCGTCGACAGTGGCGGGGATCACCGGATCGCGATGGCTTTTGCGATGGCATCGTTGCGCGCGTCCGCACCGATCGAGGTTCTCGATACGGCTAACGTCGCCACCTCATTCCCGGGCTTCGCCGCACTCGCGCGCGACTGCGGCCTCGAGTTGGAGGAGTTTTGACCGACCCTCGCCCTGCCGCGGTCGCGGTGGTGGCGGTCGATGGTCCTTCCGGCTCAGGCAAGGGCACGGTGTGCCGGCGCCTCGCTCAAACTCTCGGTTGGCATCTGCTCGACAGCGGCGCGCTTTATCGTCTCGTGGCGGTAGCCGGTCAACAGGCAGGGCTCTCGGCCGAGGACATCGCAGGGCATGCCGCACTCGCCGGTTCCATGAACGTGTCTTTCACGGTGGCCCAAGACGGTGGCGAACGCATCTTGCTCGGCGGCGAAGAGGTCACGGCAGCGGTTCGCGACGAGCGGACGGGGCAGGGTGCTTCGCGAGTCGCCGCTTGGCCCGCGGTACGTGAGGCCCTGTTCGATCGGCAGCGACGATTTGCCGCCCCCCCGGGTTTGATCGCCGACGGGCGGGACATGGGTA
>VEQP01000010.1 GCA_018883185.1 Nevskiaceae bacterium
GACAAGGTCACCGATGTGATGGACGTGTGGGCAGACTCGGGTTTGTCGTTCGAGTGTGTGGCGGCGGCCCGTCCGGAAATTGCCGGTCCTGTCGATTTGTATCTCGAAGGCTCCGATCAGCACCGCGGCTGGTTCCACTCCTCGTTGCTCATGTCGGAGGCGCTGTATGCGCGTGCGCCGTACAAGGGCGTGCTGACCCACGGCTTCACGGTCGATGACAAGGGTCGCAAGATGTCGAAGTCGCTGGGCAACGTGATCGCGCCGCAGAAGGTCATGCAGACCTTGGGGGCTGATGTGCTTCGATTGTGGGTGTCTACCACCGATTACGCCAACGAGATGAGTGTCTCGGACGAAATCCTCAAGCGCACCTCCGATGCCTACCGGCGCATCCGTAATACAGCGCGTTTCCTGCTCGGCAATCTGCATGGCTTTGACCCATCGACGGATGCCGTCGCACCGGCGCAGATGGTGGCGCTTGATCGTTGGGCCGTGCAGCGCGCCGCTGTGTTGCAGGCTGAGATCATCGAGGCCTATCGCACCTACCAGTTCCATGGCGTGTATCAGCGCGTGCATCATTTTTGCGTCGTCGATCTCGGTGGCTGTTATCTCGATGTGCTGAAGGATCGCCTGTACACCACGCCTACGCGCAGTCTCGCGCGGCGCTCGGCGCAGACGGCAATGTGGCATATCGTCGAGGCGATGGTGCGCTGGCTCGCGCCGGTGTTGTCGTTCACGGCCGAAGAAATCTGGTCGTATCTGCCGGGGGAGCGTGCACGCTCGGTGTTTCACGCGACCTGGCACGAGTTACCCTCGATTCCCGCGAGCGATATCGATTGGGATGCGCTGCTGGCCCTCAGGGCCGAGGTGGCGCGCGAACTCGAGCGCTTGCGAGAGGCGGGCAGTATCGGTGCGCCGCTAGAGGCCGAAGTCGACATCGAATGTGCGCCCGCCGAGTACTCGCGACTTGCGGCGCTCGGTGATGAGCTGCGCTTTTTCCTCATCACCTCAGCCGCCCGGGTCGTTGAAAACCCTCAACTCACGGCGCGCAGCATCACCGTTCGTGCGACCGGCGCGCCGAAGTGCGTCCGCTGCTGGCATCGTCGCGAGGATGTCGGCTCGCACGCCGAGCACCCTTTGCTTTGCGCCCGCTGCGTCAGCAACGTCGCCGGTGAGGGCGAAACGCGGGTGCGCGCGTGACCACGCAGGCCATGACGGTTCGTTGGAAAGACAGTGCCTGGCGCTGGCTGCCCGTGTCGCTTCTGCTCGTGCTCGCCGATCAGGCGAGCAAGGCGTGGATCGAGGCGCGCTACTTGCTCGGTGAGTTCACGGCTGTGTTCTTCTGGCTCGACATCACGCGCCTGCACAATCCGGGTGCGGCCTTCAGCTTCCTCGCTGATGCGGGTGGTTGGCAACGCCACTTCCTGTCGGTGCTGGCGGCCGGGGTGAGCGTCGGTATCATCGTGTGGATGCGTCAGTTGCACGCGCAGCGCGACTTGCTGCTCTCGGCGGCGCTCGCGCTCGTGCTCTCGGGTGCCATCGGCAATCTCATCGACCGGCTAGAGCACGGTTACGTGGTCGACTTCATTCACCTGCATTGGCAGGGCGCGTATTTCCCGGCCTTCAACGTGGCCGATGCAGCCATCACCTGCGGCGCAGCGCTGCTGATTCTCGATGCCATCCGCGACCTGCGACGCCGATGAAAATCATCCTCGCCAATCCTCGCGGTTTTTGTGCGGGTGTAGACCGTGCGATCGATATCGTTGAGCGGGCCATAACGCTCTTTGGTGCGCCGATCCACGTGCGTCATGAGGTCGTGCACAATCGCTATGTGGTCGAGCGACTGCGCGGCATGGGCGCGGTATTCGTCGAAGAATTGCATGAAGTTCCCGATGGCTCGACCGTAATCTTCTCTGCACACGGTGTCTCCAAAGCGGTGGAGGAGGAGGCCAAGCGACGCGGTTTGACGGTGTTCGACGCCACCTGTCCGCTCGTCACCAAAGTTCATATGGAAGTACGTCGCTATGCTCGCGAGGGACGCGATGTGATCCTCATCGGTCATCACGGGCACCCTGAAGTCGAGGGCACCCTCGGACGCTTCGATGCGAGCCTTGGGGGACAGATCCGTCTCGTCGAGTCAGTGGCTGATGCCGAGCAATTGCCGGTGGCCGATCCGCGAAAACTCGCCTTCGTGACCCAGACCACGTTATCGGTCGATGACACGGCGGAGATCGTCGAGGTACTCAAACGACGCTTCCCCGATTTGGCGAGCCCGCGGAAGGAAGACATTTGCTACGCAACCCAGAATCGTCAGGACGCTGTGAAGGATTTGCTGCGCGACTGCGATGTGTTGGTGGTCGTGGGTTCGAAGACGAGTTCCAACTCGAATCGGCTGGTCGAGCTCGGTCATCGCGCCGGCGTGCCGGCCTATCTCGTCGATGGGGCAGCCGACCTGCATCCCGAGTGGTTCGAGGGCAAGCGCTCTGTGGGTGTGTCGGCTGGTGCGTCGGCCCCCGAGGTGCTGGTCAAAGAGGTCATCTCACGTCTGCGGGAGTGGGGTGGGGAGATGCCGGAGGAACGTGCCGGGCGCATCGAACAGGTGATCTTCGGGCTGCCGCGCGAGCTGCGTGTATAATCAACGGCTTATGAGCTCTTTGCCCGCTAATCTGGCTGAGCGATTGAAGGCCCAAGGGGTGTTGCCGACGGCGCAGCGCCTGCGGATCGCCTCGCTCCTGCTGGCGTCACCACAGCACCTGACCGCCGAGCAGATTCTTGGCCGCCTGCGCGAGGGTGGCAAGCGGGTGTCGAAGGCAACGGTCTACAACACCCTCAATCTGTTTGCGGCGAAGGGCGTCATCCGCCAGCTCGCTGTGAACGGAGATCGGGCGTGGTTCGATTCGAACACCGAACCGCACTATCACTTCCAGGACGTTGAGACCGGCGCCCTGACCGATCTCGCTCCGCAAGAGGTCATTTTCGACAAGCTGCCGCCGCCCCCGCCGGGCACGGAATACGCTGGGGTCGAACTTTTCATTCGCTTGCGGCGCGTTTAAGATGCGCCCCCCGGCGTTCGCCCGGGATCGGTTGCCGGGATAGCTCAGTTGGTAGAGCGGCGCATTCGTAATGCGTAGGTCGTAGGTTCGAATCCTATTCCCGGCACCACTCTCCCCATGCGTACAATCTACTGATGGAAAACGCTCTCGGAGACGTGGGGTCGGTGATCGCGGTCGGCTTGTTCGTCGTCATGATGATGGCGGTCGAGATCGGTCGTCGAATTGGTCAGCGCCGCTATCAGACCGACAAGGAATCGCTGACGGAGGGTCTGAGCGTGGCCGAGGGCGCGATCTTTGCGCTGCTTGGGTTGCTGATTGCGTTCACGTTCTCGGGTGCCGCCACGCGTTTCGAGGAGCGTCGGCACCTCATCACCGAAGAGGCCAACGACATCGGCACGGCGTGGCTGCGGATCGATCTGCTGCCTGCCGCGGATCAGCCGGCGGTGCGGGATTTGTTCCGTCGCTATACCGATCTGCGTATTGCAGCCTATACCGACGTCCAAAATGATGTGGCCGTCGATGCGCGCCTTGAGGCGGCCGCGGTGCTGCAGGCCGAGATCTGGAAGAGGGCGGTGGCGGGCGTGCGTAGTGCCGAGGCGTCGCCGGGCGCCGCACAGGTGCTGCTGCCCGCCTTAAACAGCATGTTCGACATCGTCAACACGCGTGACACGGCCACGCGCAATCACCCGCCGCTCGCCATCTACCTGCTGCTCGGTGTGTTGTGCGCGATCGGCTCGATGTTGTTCGGTCATTCCATTGGTGCCAGCCGAAATCCCAACTGGCTGCACCGCTTGGCCTTCGCCGGCATCATCGCGCTGGCCATCTACGTGATTCTCGATCTGGAGTTCCCGCGACGCGGGCTCATCCGCATCGATGGCGAGGATGCCGTGCTGATGGAGTTGCGTCAGTCCTTCGACTGAGGCGGGCCGCCGGCCACGACCACCCGATTGCGGCCGGTGCGTTTGGCCTCGTAGAGCGCCTCATCCGCCGCATGCATCAGTGGCTCCGTGCCTAGCGCATCGGCAGGATCGGCCGTGGCAACACCGATGCTCACGGTCACCGGAATGGAGAGAATCTCGCCCGGTGAGTTTTCGAAATCGATGGTGACGGCTGCTGTCAGACGACAGAGTTTCTCGGCGAGTCGACGAGTCTGCTCCGTCGTGGTTCTTGGCAACACGACGCAGAACTCCTCGCCCCCTACGCGGGCGAGCATGTCGGAGCCGCGAATCTCACGCTCCCAGCGAATGGCGACTTCGCGCAATACGGCGTCTCCGGCAAGATGGCCGTAGCTGTCATTGATCTGTTTGAAGTGGTCGATGTCGAGCATCATCACCGAAAGCGGCTTCTGGTCATCCATGGAGATCGCGACAGCCTTGGGCATGAACAGATCGAAGGCGCGCTTGTTCGGACGGCCGGTGAGCGGGTCAGTGGTCGCTTCGGTGACAAGCGATTGATTGAGCGCCGTGAGATCTTCTCGCAGGCGTTGTTCGTTGGCGACTTTCGCCGACAACAGGATCGATTCGCTGATATCGGTCATGAGCGTGACGTAACGTGCGGTGCGGCCCCAGACATCGGGAAACGGCACGATGGTGGCACTCACCCAGTACAGATCGCCGGACTTGCGGCGGTTCTGCAAGGTCCCGCGCCAAGCGCGGCCCGTGCGCAGCGTGTCGAAAGCCGCCTCCAGAGAGCCTTGACCAGGGATTTCGGTGGTCAGGACACGATAACTTTGCCCGATCAGTTCCTCTGGCGCGTAGCCGTTGGCTGCAAAGAACGCCGTGTTGCCACCAAGAATGGTGCCGTTGCCCGAGGTCTCCGACACCATCAGGTGCAGATCGACCGCATGCGATTGATTGGCCAGCTCCTGCAGGCTGCGCTCATATCGAAGATAGGTGGCAAACAGGGCAGCCAAGAAAACGATCAGCAAAAGATTGCCCACGATCGCTACGAGCATGACTGTGGGCAAACGGGCTTGTGCGTTTCCGGCGCTACGCAGCAGCCGGTCCCGCTCTGTTGTGATCACTATAGACAGCGGGTACAGGTCACTGCTGCGATAGGTGACCAGCGTGCGCTCATCCTCACCCGCGGCGAAATCAGCCTGAGGGTTATCGATTCGATTGGCCAGCACTTTGGGGAGGGCGTCACGTAGTCCCTGTGTTTGTGGCGCCTGTGATGCGAGCAGCTGCCCGTCCTCACCCACAATATGAATTTGCGACACCTCGGGCTGACCGAGTTGGTCCCACAAGTTCAGGAAGACCCCGAGATTGACCGCGGCAATCCAATGGTAGGAGGCACCGTCTATCTCGACCGGAGCTTCGATGATCAGAAAGCCGAGATCGACCGGTGTTCGATCGCCCTCGAACTCGTAAAGGTCGCGCAAAGCGAAAGATCGTCCGAAATGGAACTCGAATACACCGGTCCAGCGACTGTCCAGCTTGACGTCCTCTTGGGGCAGTTGCACACCGACGTTTCGTCGTACCGAACTGAGCAGGACTCGCCCTGAGGAATCAACCAGCGACAGGCTGCGCATGACCGGCGAGTCCGCGGTCAGATCCACCAAGGTGGCCGAACCGCGCAGGGCGTCGCTGAGCAGTTCGGGCTTCGTCAAGGAGGCGGCGAGGCGCATCAGATTGACAGCCGTGTCGAGCGAGCGGCTCGCGTGATCCTCCAGCGTGACCGCGTCCAGTTGCACATGCTCCCAGTGGCGCTGCACGGTGCGTTCGTCGACGGCACGCTGCGAAAAGTAATAGGCGAACCAGGTCAGTGCCGAGCCGACTACGAGGGCAAGCACGAAGAACCCACGAATCAGCAGCGGTTGCGGCCGGCTATGGCGTGAGAACACCGACATGTTCAGTCCGTCCTCACCGAGGCCTCGAAGCCGTGCTGCCTGGCAAGCGCTAGCAGGCTGCCATCCTCGCGGCTGCGTGCGATGAAGTCATTCACTGTGCTTAGCCACTCGGCATCGCCCTTCGGAACCGCGTAGGCGATTTCGGTGAGTGCAATGCGCTGCGGCGGACTGATCACGCGCGCCCAGGTATGTCCACGTTCATAGCCCTTGGCCATGACTCGATCGACAAGGAACACATCGGCCCGACCCGCCATGACCTCTGCGGCCGGGCTCTCGCGTCCGGACTGACGGAGTGGTGTCAGGGGGGCGATCGTCGCGTTGGGCACGATCTGCCGTGCGCGAAACAACAACTCGGGACTATTGACCACCGCCATCAGCGTCTGCGGTCGATTCACGTCGTCCCAGCTCTGCAGGCGCCGATTGCCGCGAGCCGTGATGGCAAACGCGTCGCTGCTGAAATAGGGTTGGGAAAAATCCGCGCGTTGCGCCCGACTGCGCGTCACCCAGATGCCCATCATGGCGATATGGCAGCGCCCTGCACTCAAATCTTCGGGGAAGGCAACGTAATCGGTCTCGACGTACTGCGCGCGGGCGCGCATTTGGGCTGCGAGTCGTTTGGACATGTCGATGTCGAATCCACCCAGTTGACCCGTGCGCGGGTCGCGCAGGCTGATGCCCGCATAGTTGGGTACGATGCAAACCTTGAGCACACCGCTTTGCCGAATATCGTCGAGTGACGCGGCATGGGCCGGTGCATGGGCCAGTGATGAGGCGGCGATCAGAGCCAAGGCAGCGAGAGCTCGCATGCGTTGCAGTATACCGATTGGTGGGGGCTGCAAACCTAGTCGCAGCGTAGGGTTTTCCGGGCGGCTTCGGCTGCAGCGCGACCGGCTTCGTCTTCGGGCAGAAGCATGCGCAGCAACAGCAAAACCCGGCTCCCCGGTGCTTTGATGATTTCCACATCCGGCGCCGCGGCGACCGGGTAGCTGGCATCGGACGCAACGATCAACCAGCGTAGCGCCCGTGCGCCGTGCTCGCGGTCGTTGCGCACCATGAAGTTGTCCGAGTTGTCGGCGTAGAGCGCAATCGACCAGTAGCGCGGATAGTCGATGTCGGCGCTGATCTTCGCGGCTTGCTCGCTCAGATCGAGACTGCAGGTGGCATAGAGCAGATCCGGACTTGGCATCACGATGCGGCGCGCCGTGTGATCGGCGGGGGGCGGGCGCAACACAGCGCCTGAACTTGTGGCGCCCTCGTTGCGGGTGACACGCAAGACTTCTGCCATGATCAGCCGTGGCAAGGCCCATACCGTGAGCGCATGAGCGGCGACCGCCACGAGCAGCAGCGCGAGGAGGTGGCCGCGTAGGGATTTGCGGTTTGCAGGCGTCGGTGCGTTCATCGACAACTCCCCACCACATCGATACGGGGTGCCGCAAGAGCCGCAGGATCGCGCTGCAGCGCGAGGGCGGGGTTGTACAGCCGCAGTGTCAACAGCAACGTTCCCTCGCCCCGCGTCGGTAAATCCGGGGGTGTGCCCGTCACCGTCTCCGGGCCGACTTCGAACACCACCCATCCTGCAGCGTCTCTGGGTGCGGTTTCGACATTGACGCTGTAGCGCTTCGCGGAATTCTCGAACAGGAAGAAGTCTTTATCGTACGCGGTGATGCTCCACCAGCGGGCCGCCGGCGCAGTCCCGGTCAATCTATAACGGCATTGAGCCCGCAAGGGCTCGCCACGCTGATCGGTCCTCGCGATGTAGTACAGCGTTTCGCGGCGATCGAGTGCCAGCAGAGCCCCTATGGCGACGCGAGCGCGGGTGTAGGCATCCGCGTTGGGGCTGCCCGCCAGGAGGTTCACCCGCCACACGCCGGCGTCTACACCGGAAGGGCCTACTCTTGTCAGCCAAAGCCAGGCGCTGCCCACGCCGACCACTAGGGCTAGGACATATAGCGCGGTCAGACGGCTACGGCTCATGTACGACTCGCTTGCCAGAGCTCCTTGATGAACCGTGCGACGAGAGTGGGTTGCGTCAGCGGCAACATATGTCCGCCACTCACTGAGTCCACCCGCAATCCGGGCAGCGCCGTCTGCAGCGAACCCACGTGAGTATCGTGGTCTAGCACGCGGTCCTCACGACCGAAGAGCATGCCGATCGGCCTGGGCGGCTGTGCGAGCTCGCCGAATCGTCGTGGTATGTCTTGGTAACTGGCCACTACGCCCTCAAGATCCTCGGCGGCGGCGATGAACTGGCTGGGGCGCAGACTCAGCAGTCCGCCGGCCTTAAGCGTATACCCCGGTGGGGGCGATTCGGGACCAAACACCATGGGCAGCACTCGACGGCCGCGCCAGATAAAACTGGGGGTTACCAAGGTCCACGCCAGCAGGCGTCGTAGCAGGTAGCCGCGTACCGCGAGCGGACGGAACACGGCAGGCGGGTTGTCGAGCAATCGCGTCAACGGTGCGATCAGCGCGAGTCCTGCAACACGCTGCGGATGTCGCAGCGCGAGGGTCAGTGCAAGTGCGCCGCCCAGTGAATGGCCGACCACGAAGGCTCTATCGATCTGCAGCGTCGAGAGCAACGCCGCCACCGCATCGGCTTGCGCATCGATGCGGATGGCCGTGTCGCGCGCACGGGTCGAGTAGCCCGAGCCTGGCCGATCGATGGCGATGACGCGGGTGGAATCGGCGAGCGCGTTGACCAGGAAATAGTTGAAGTGATGCACCTGCCCGGCAAGACCGTGCAGCATCAATATCGGCGGCTGGCCTTCGGGAGCGGTCCCTTTGTCGATGACATGGAAGCGGACGCCCGGAACATCGACGAAACGGCCGACAGGTGGAATACGTCGCTCCACCGCGCGAGTCACGAACCACGTCAGCGTGGCGAGTGCAGCCAACATCATCACGAGGCCGACGGCTACATTCACTAGTAGTGTCATTCGGTGAACCCGCGGATCAGTGACCAATATCGCGTGGGCATCAGTCGTTCGAGAAACACCCCGATGCGGGCGTCGTGACCCACCAGAATGCGCGGCTTGCGGCGGCGAACGCCGGCGAGAATCTCGGCAGCGGCGCGCTCCGGGGGCATCCGTAGCAATTGCGCTGCACGGGCCTGTTGTCGTTCGACAACTTCGGCGGGCAACGAGGCAGCCATCCGCGCATTGCGCGCGATCGCGGTGGCGATGCCGCCCGGGCAGACCACGCTGACGCCCAGTTCGCGACCGGCGAGTTCGTGTCGCAGCGCATCGGAAAATCCGCGCACGGCAAACTTGCTGGCGCTGTAGGCGCTCTGGCCCGCTGGCGCGACGATGCTGAAGAGACTTGCGATATTGGTCAGGTGAGCGCCCGGCCGCTGTAAGAGATGCGGCAGAAACGCCCGCGTCACGCGAACCACGCCGTGGAAGTTGATGTTGAAGAGCCAGTCGAAATCTTCGGCCGACACGTCCATGAAATGCCCGCCGAGTGCGACGCCTGCGTTGTTGAAGAGCAGGTCGACCCCACCGTGCGCAGCCAAGACGGCCGCTGGAAACGCCGCTACATCGCTGGCGGATGCCACATCCACGCGGTGTTGGCTGATCCGAAGACCGGTCTTGGGCAGCAGCGCTAAGGTCGCCGCTAGCGATTCGGTGCGAATGTCGGCCAGGGCGAGGTGCGCACCGGCCGCGGCCAACTGCATCGCGAGGGCCTGACCTATCCCGCTGCCAGCCCCGGTGATGACGGCGACTTTGTTCGTGAACTCGAGGGGTCTCATGCCGACGCTCCAAAAAATTGCAGGGTGCCGTCGTTGATACGGCTGTAGCGCGTGATGATGAGATCACGCAAATAGTTTTGGTGGATACGCCAGGGGAAGCGATCGCCTTGCTTGGGCAACTGCGCGAGCGCGCGCAGCACATAGCCTGAATTGAAATCGATGAAGGCTTGTTCGCCGACCGTGGGGTCGCGCGGCGCGACGGCATAGCCGTGCCCGTGACGGTCCATGTAGCGCAGCAGGCGACAGAGATAGGCCGCGATCAGATCGGCGCGCAGCGTCCAGGATGCATTGGTATAGCCAAAAGTGTGGATCATGTTGGGCACGCCGCTGAACATCGCGCCGCGATACACCATGGTGTCGCTGAGGTTGACTTCACGGCCATCGACCTGCAGCCGAACGCCGCCCATGGGCTGCACCTTAAGGCCCGTCGCGGTCACGATCACATCGGCCTGCAGCGTTTGGCCGGAGCGAAGACGTATTCCCTCGGGGACGAGCCGCTCTATGTGATCGGTTACTACCGAGACGCGGCCTGCGCTGATGGATTTGAACAGGTCCCCATCGGGCACGGCACATAAGCGCTGATCCCAAGGGTTGTAGTCCGGCGCGAAATGCGTTTTGACGTCGAAACCCGCGGGCAGTTCGGCTGCTGCGAGCTCAATGACCCGACGACGGAACGGCCTGGGCTGGCGACGGGCGAGATGGTAGAGCAACACGCTGCCGAGGATGCATTTCCAGCGTACTAGCCAGTACGCGAGCGATGACGGCATCCAAGGATCGAGAAACCGCGCGAGGGGATCCTTGGCAGGTTGGCTCGCAATGTACGAGGGGCTGCGTTGCAACATCACCACATGCTGCGCGCGTTCGGCCATCGCGGGCACGAGTGTGACCGCCGTGGCACCGCTGCCAATGACGACGACTTTGCGCCCTGCGTAGTCAAGATTCTCGGGCCAGAATTGCGGGTGCACCATCTGTCCCCGGAAATTCTCCTCGCCCTCGAAGTGCGGTCGGTACCCTTCCGCGTAACTGTAGTAGCCCGCGCACAGGTGCAGGAAGCGGCAGCGCAGTTCATGGTCGGTGCCGGCCTCGCGGTCGTGAACTGCGACTGTCCAGCATTGATCGGCGCTCGACCACCGCGCTACCCGTACCTCGATGCCGTAGTGAATGAGCGGTGCTACCCCAGTTTGTTCGGCCGTTTCGCGTAGATAGCGCAGGATAGTGGGCCCATCGATGATGGATCGTTCACTTCGCCAAGGACGGTCACGAAAACTCAGCGTGTACATGTCCGAGTCCGAGCGGATACCGGGGTAACGAAACAAGTCCCAGGTACCGCCGAGTTGGGCGCGCGACTCAAGCACGGCGATGCGCTTGTGCGGCAAGGTTTTGCGCAACGTGGCTGCAGCGCCGATGCCAGAAATTCCGGCGCCGACAATCAGCACATCCAGACAATCCTTGGGCAGTTCGCGCATGCCAAATTCCACTGGGTCAACCACAGTTCGAGAGGGGTGAGGATACGTGAGCGGTGCTCGGCCTGTCTGCCCGGCCTGAAGTATCATTCACGCATGAGATCCATGCTGTTCGTTCCCGGCGATCGCCCGGACCGTTTTCCCAAGGCCGTGGCCTCGGGGGCCGACGCCGTCATACTCGATCTGGAGGATGCGGTGACCTCGGATCGCCGTGGCTATGCGCGCGAGGCCATCGCCGAATACCTTCGGGCGCCGCGAGCTGCGGTACCACTGTGGGTGCGGATCAATCCGGTCGACTCAGCCGATGTACTGGCCGATCTTGCGGCCGTCGTGCCGGCGCGACCGGATGGGGTGATCCTGCCGAAGGCCCGCCATGGCGGTGATGTATTGCGACTCGATCACTGGCTTGAAATGCTTGAGTGCGAGCATGGCTTCGCTGCGGGCGCCATCCAAGCGATGCCGATGATCACCGAGACCGCCGGGGCCTTGCTGTCGCTGGGGAGCTTTACGCCTTCGCCCTCGAGGGTGTCGGCGATGACCTGGGGCGCGGAGGACCTGGCCACCGAGCTTGGGGCGCTTGGTAACCGCACTGCCGCCGGCGATTACGAACCCGCCTTCGAGCTGGCTCGATCGCTCTGTCTGATTACCGCAGCGGCGGCCGCCGTGCGCGCCATCGATACCGTCGATACCGAAATCCGCGATATTGCAGCGGTCGAACAGCGCGCGCGTCAATCGCGCCGTGCCGGGTATCTTGGCAAGCTCGCTATTCATCCGGCACAGATACCCGCCATCCACGCGGCATTCACCCCCGCAGCGGCCGAACTCGACTGGGCGCAACGCGTGCTGGCCGCCGTGGCGGCGGCGCCTGCGGCAGGCGCTGTCAAAGTCGATGGCAAGTTGATTGATCGACCGCATGTGTTGCAGGCGGAACGTCTGCTCGCTGCCGTCGGCCAGGCAGGACGACGGTGAATGAAACGCGTCGGGTTCAAGGGCAACAAAGCATCGCTGCCGAGCAAGCCCTGTGTGGCCTGTGGGCGGCCGATGAGTTGGCGTAAGGCTTGGGCGCGTAACTGGGATAGCGTCAAATATTGTTCGGATCGTTGTCGACGGAGTGCCCCATGAGCTCGCAACCCGACCACAGTCTGCTAATCCGTTCGCCGATCGACGGCAGTGAGCTTGGCAGGGTGCCGATCACCCCGCTGGCGTCGCTCCCTGGGGTCATCGAACGATCAGAGCGTGCGTTCGAGTCATGGCGCGAGGTACCCGCGCCTCGGCGCGGTGAACTCGTGCGTTTGTTCGGCGAAGAGTTGCGTGCAACCAAGGATAGCCTTGCCGCACTCGTCACTCAGGAGGCAGGCAAGGTTACGAGCGAAGGGCAGGGCGAAGTGCAGGAGATGATCGACATCTGCGACTTCGCCGTGGGGTTATCGCGCCAGCTATACGGACTCACCATCGTCTCCGAGCGCCCGGGTCATCGCATGATGGAAACGTGGCAGCCGCTCGGGCCGTGTCTCGTGATCTCAGCGTTCAACTTCCCGGTTGCCGTTTGGGCCTGGAACGCAGCGCTGGCGCTCGTCTGCGGTAACTCGGTGATCTGGAAGCCCTCCGAAAAGACCCCGCTCACGGCGCTCGCGACACAGCAAATTTTTGAACGAGCTGTAGCCCGATTTGGGGCGCAGGCACCTGAGGGTCTGATGCAGTGCGTCATCGGGGGCGCCGTCCATGGCGAGCGGCTCGTCGACTCGCCAAAGATTCCGCTCGTGTCTGCCACCGGCTCGACACGCATGGGCGGTGTGGTCGCGCCCCGGGTGGCTGCACGGTTTGGTCGCTGCATCCTCGAACTCGGTGGCAACAACGCGATGATCGTCGCGCCTAGCGCCGATCTCGACATGGCGACCCGCGCGATCGTGTTCTCGGCGGTGGGCACGGCCGGTCAGCGATGCACGACTCTGCGTCGCCTGATCGTGCACCGTAGCATCCGCAATGCCTTGCTCGAGCGTCTGAAGAAAGCCTATGGGAGCTTGCGGATTGGTGATCCGCGGCAGAGCGGCACGTTGGTCGGTCCGCTCATCGATCAAACTGCGGGTGAGCGCATGCAGCATGCCTTGGCCGTGGCGCGTGCCGAGGGCGGCGTGGTGCATGGCGGGCAGTGGCGGCGCGCCGGTGTGCCGGAAGGCGGTTGCTATGTCGAGCCGGCGTTGGTCGAGATGCCCGCGCAAAGCGCCATCGTGCGCGAAGAGACCTTTGCGCCCATTCTCTATGTGCTCGAGTACGACACACTCGATGAGGCCATTGCCCTGCAAAACGCGGTCAGCCAAGGACTGTCGTCCTGCATCTTCACGCTCGATCTGCGCGAAGCCGAGCGCTTCCTTGCCGCGAGTGGCTCCGACTGCGGCATCGCCAACGTCAACATCGGCCCTTCTGGCGCCGAGATCGGCGGTGCGTTTGGCGGGGAGAAAGCAACGGGGGGTGGCCGAGAGAGCGGCTCGGACTCGTGGAAGGGTTACATGCGTCGACAGACCGCGACCGTCAATTACTCTGCCGCACTGCCGCTTGCGCAGGGCGTGAGTTTCGATCTCTAGCGGCCAAACGGGGGAGAGCCATGAGTCTGCACAATATTGCCGTTCTGGGTCTCGGTAAGGTTGGTCATCTCGCGGCTGAGTTGCTGCAGGACGCGGGCTTTGCCGTCACCCCGATTGACCTGCGCGCCACCGAACACTCGACGCTACCCGTGCGGGTCGTGGATGTCGCAGATTCCGCGGCCCTACGCCAAGCACTTGAGGACCAGGATGCGGTGCTGTCCTGTCTGCCCTACGCGCTCAATAAATCGGTGTCGAGTGTCGCGCATGCACTCGGGTTGCATTACTTCGATTTGACCGAGGATGTACCGACCACGCGGCATATCCGTGAGCTGGCCGTCGATTCGCGTGGCCTGATGGCACCCCAGTGTGGTCTCGCGCCGGGTTTCATCGGCATTGTGGGCGCGCATCTGGCTGGACAGTTCGATCGTGTCCGTTCTATTCGTCTGCGTGTCGGTGCCTTGCCGCAAAACCCCACCGGTCTGCTCGGTTATGCGTTCAACTGGTCTCCCGAGGGCGTGGTGAATGAGTACCTCAACGACTGCGAGGTGATCGAAGAGGGTGTCATCAAGGCGGTCTCGGCGATGGAGTGGATCGAGACGCTCTACATCGGCGGCGTGAAGCTCGAGGCATTCACCACCTCGGGCGGCCTCGGCACCATGTGCGAGACGTTTCTCGGGCGTGTCGAGAATCTCGACTACAAGACCATGCGCTATCCCGGGCACGTGCAACTGATGAACTTCTTTTTTCATGAACTGCTAATGCGCGAGCACCGTGATCTCGCCGGCCAGATCCTTGCCAACGCGAAGCCACCCGTCGACGCCGATGTCGTCTACGTGCACGCGGCGGCCGAGGGCTGGCAGGCTGGGCGGCTGCAGCGCAAGGAGTTCGTCCGCGCCTACTACCCGAAGGTCATCGCCGGTCGATCCCGGACGGCTATCGCGTGGACGACGTCCGCCTCCGTCGTCGCTGTCATCGAGATGGTGCGAGCGGGGCAGCTCCCTGCCAGCGGCTTTCTGAAACAAGAAACCATTCCGCTCGCGCCGTGGCTTGCGACGCGTACGGGCTCTTTGTTCGACGCATCTCCATGACTGATATGAATCGTCGTCGCCTGCTGCTGATCGGCATTCCGCTGCTCGCCCTGCTCGTCGGTGTCGCCTTCTGGGCGAGCGGCGGAGAGCGGATTGAGACCGAGAACGCCTATCTGAAATCCGATCTGGTGCCGATCTATCCGGAGGTGGACGCGCAGGTCAACGAAGTATTGGTCGAAGAAAACGCCGTCGTGCAGGCGGGGCAAGCGGTGGTGCGACTGGATGTCGCGTCATTGAAGATCGATCTCGAGCGCGCCGAGGCACGACTCGCCACCGTCGGGGAGGATTTGCTCGCGCTTGAGCGGCAGTATCGGCAACGAGGCGACGAGCTGGCGCTGGCCGACGAGCAGCTGCGGTTCGCCGAACGCGAACTCGCTCGCCAGCGTGAACTTGTCGGCGCCAAACTGAGTCCCGCGACTCGGCTGGAACTCGCCGAGCACGAGGTGCTGCAGGCGCGCGGGCGAGTCGACATCCTTCGTCAGGGCATCGAAGAAATGCGCATCCGCTTGGGCTCCGTGCTGCAGGGCAGGGTGTCTGATCACCCGTTGCTGAGGGCGGCGTCAGCCGAGCGCGATGCGGCAAGCTTGCATTTGGCGCGCGCCGAGATCGTTGCGCCCCTGTCGGGCCGGGTCGTCAAGCTGCCCGAGCGAGGGGCGATGGCGCGCCGCGGTGCACCGCTCTTTACCCTGGTTCGCGCCGATGACATTTGGGTCGAGGCGAACTTCAAGGAAACGCAGCTCGATCTACTGCGGCCGGGGCAACCGGTGGTCATTCGGCTGGACAGCTACCCGGACGCCGAGTGGCGCGGGCACGTGCACACTATCAGTCCGGCGAGCGGTGCGGAGTTTGCCGTCCTGCCGCCACAGAATGCCTCTGGCAACTGGGTGAAGGTCGTGCAGCGCGTGCCGGTTCGAATTGCCATCGATGAGGGTCCATCTGATTTGCCGCTGCGGGCTGGCACGAGCGCCTCGGTCAGTGTCGATGTGCAGTCGGGCAATAGATTGTCGCGGCTGCTCGGATCGCGTTGATGCAGCGGCTGCTGCTCACAGCGAGCACGATGCTCGCCGTGTTGCTGTACGCGATCGACACCACGGTGGCCAACGTCGCACTGCCGGTGTTGCAGGGCAGTTTGTCTGCCACGCGCGAACAAGCCTCGTGGGTACTGACCTCCTACCTCATTGCCAGTGCGGTGGCGTTGCCGGCTCTGGCGGCACTCGAGGCGAGGCTCGGTCTGCGACGGGCGTTCATGCTGGCGATCGGCGGGTTCGGTGTGGCGTCGATCGGCTGCGGACTCGCACCCAATATCGAAACGCTGGTGGCCGCGCGATTCGTGCAGGGACTTTGCGGCGCTGTGCTGATTCCGCTTGGGCAGACGGCACTGCAGAACGTCTACCCGCGCGAGTTGCTGGCCCGTGCGTTTGCCATTTTGGGTGTGGGGGTAATGGTGGGTCCTGTGGCAGGGCCATGGGTCGGGGGCTGGCTCACCGAAAATTTCGGCTGGCGCTCGGTGTTTTTCGTCAACGTGCCTTTTTTGTTGATCGCGCTCGGCGGCATGTGGGCCACGCTGCGCGGCGAAGCCGCCGTCTCGCCGCGGCCTTTCGATCGCCTGGGGTTCGTGCTGCTTGCGTTATGCCTTGTCACCTTGCAGCTCGCCGTTGATCGCGGCGAGCAGCTCGATTGGTTCGACTCCGCCGAAATCGTCATCGAGGTGTTCGTCGCCAGCGTAGCCGGCTACATGTTCATCGCCCACGCATCGACCACCCACAATGCGCTGTTCTCGGGGCAGTTGTTGCGAAACCGGAATTTCATGATTGGCTTGCTGATGGCCGTTTGCGTGGGTTGGCCATTCATGGGGGCGATGGTCCTGCTGCCGCAATTTCTGCAGGAGGTGCAGGGCTACAACGTCATGGGCGCAGGGGTGTTGATGGCGCCGCGAGGTCTCGGGTTGATGGTGGCTATGGCGGTGCTCGGCCGTTATGCCGGCATGCTCGATCCGCGTCGGGTCTTGTCGGTGGGCGCGTTGCTCAGTGCCACAGGTTTGTTGTCATTTTCCTCGGCTCCGGCGGATGCCCCTGCGGCATGGCTCACCCTGTGGTTAGTAGTCCAGGGGGTCGGTCTTGGTCTCATCTTCGTGCCGATCAACACGGTATCGTTCGTTACTCTGGCACCGGCCCTGCGCACGGAGGGCGCTGCACTCATGACCCTCGCACGAAACATCGGCGGCAGCCTCGGAGTAGCCTTGATCGTTCGTGGTATCTCACAGGATGTCACGGCCAATGCGCAGCGTCTCGCCAGCATCGCGCAGGTGTCGGATTTGGAGCCACAGTCGAACGCGTTCGTGTGGTTGCTGGGCGAGATTCATCGTGAGGCTCTGGTAATCGCGTACTCCAACCAGTACGTGCTGCTTACCATCATGCCTTTGTTGCTGTTGCCGCTCGTGTGGCTGACGGTCTTGCCTCCAAGTGCTTCGCACGCGTCCGATCGACCCGCCGAGCAGACGCGCGATTTGCCGCCCCACTGACGCATGATGAGTCAGCCGCCGGCAGCTCCGCGAAGTTCATGGTGGGTGCGTGCGCTCGCCTCATTGCCCATGTCACTGTGGCACGCGTTTGCCTCGCTACTCGCATGGCTCGCGATACGCGTATTCCGTTATCAGGAGGATCGTATCCGCGACAGTTTGCGGATTGCCTTTCCTCAGCTCGATTCCGCAGCTCTGGAGCGTTTGCGTGCCGCGCACTATCGAAGTTTTGCCGACGTGCTGGTCGAGATCATCAAGGCCGCCGGCATGGCGGGCGAGGCGCTGGATGCGCGAATGCACTTTCCGAATATCGACGTGCTGCGTGCACCGGTCAAGGCGGGCACGCCGGTGCTCATCGTCGCTGCGCATCAATGCAATTGGGAGTGGATTCTGCTCGGTCTGTCGCGGCAGCTCGGTGTGCCGCTCGATGCGGCTTACAAGCCGCTGGTTAACGCTTGGGCCGACCGCGAGATGCTCGCCGTGCGCAGCCGCTTCGGCGCGCGGATGGTGGCCTCGGGCGCGTTGATGCGCGACATGATTGCGCGTCGACGCGTGCCGCGTGTGGTGGCTTTGGTGGCCGATCAAGAGCCGGTCTTGAGTGAGCGGCGCCACTGGACTCGCTTCCTCAATCGCGACACGGCCTTTTTCATGGGGCCGGACGTACTCGTCAGCTCCTTTCGATATCCCGCCTTCTTCGTTGCCATACGCCGCACGGGTCGCGGTGCCTACGAAGTGTGTTTCGAGCCGTTGTCTGAGCCTCCGGAGACGCTACAACCGGGCGAGTTCACCGAGCGCTATGCCCGGCGGGTCGAACTGCAGATTCGCGAGAGTCCGGCCGATTGGCCTTGGTCCTACAAGCGCTGGCGACTGAGCCGCGAGCGCGCATCGGCTTGCTCGGGCGACGATGATTCCGCAGAATCCGCCGCATCGTGAGCGACATCAATGCCAGAGCCCGAGCTGTTTGCCGCATCCTAGTGATTCGGCCTAATCACCGACTCGGCAACAACGTGCTGCTGACGCCCTTGCTCTCTGAACTCGAGGCACTGTTCCCAGGCGCCGAGGTGGAAGTGCTGACGGGCGGTGGGGCAGCGAAGCAGGTGTTTGCCGGATTCAAGCGTGTCACGACGGTGCACGCGTTTCCCAATTGGAGTTTCATCCGACCCCATACGGTGTTCGCCATCCTGCAGCGGATTCGCAAGTCTCGTTATGACCTTGCGATCGATGCTTCCGCGCGATCGCGTAGCGGGCGCTTTTTGCTGGGGCTAGTTACGGCTCGCTATCGAATCGGCTACGCCTGGGGCAGTGCTTGGCGCGATCGCTGCTTAAGTCATGCGGTGGTGCGGGGCGGTGAGCCGCCGCACATGGCGTTGACCGCCGCGCATCTGGTGCGGGCAGCGCTGTCCCGCGAACTGTCTTTGCCGGCTTCGGTAGATGGCCCGCCTTTGCTCGACGTGCGCGTCGCACAGGGCGAGCGTGCAGAGGCTCGCGCACTATTGTCGCGAGTACTCGTCCGATCGGGCGGCGCGGCATTGTCTGAGGCGGCCGCCGCTGACGGACGCGTGCTGGTGAGTCTGTACCCGTTCGCGACGGCGGCTAAAAATTATCCCGAAAAGTGGTGGCTGCAGGTGGCTGCGGGTTTGCGCGCTTTGTCACCGCGTATCGACGTGGTCGAAATTGTGCCGGGTGATGGTCGTCCGCGGTTGCAGGGCGAAGTTCCTGCCCTCTATTCAACGCGCATCCGTGAACTCGCCGCGGTGATTGGGCAGAGTCGGTTGTTCGTGTCGGGTGACTGCGGTGTCATGCACCTTGGCAGCGCGGCGGGCGCTCAGGTGCTCGGGCTCTTTAAGGTCACCGATCCATCGATCTACGCCCCCTACGGCCGGGGCAGTGAAGGTTATGCGGCTACCGACGACGATCCATCGGCCGTCGTCCAGCGCGCAGCAACGTTATTGGGTCTGACGTGATCTAGGCAACACCGCGACGCTCCGCCTTGATGGCGCAACGCCGCGGTGTCGATCAGGCCTTAGCTTAGAACGGCAGACCGTGCGCCGAGCCGCCCATGCACAGCAGCATGGGGAAAGAGAGCAGGAAATTCACGCGCGAGGTGAGTGTGGCCGTGCGACGAGCCTTGGCCTTCTCTTCGTCGGTGGCGGGAACGACGCCGATGACTTTCTTCTGATTCGGCCAAATCAAGACCCACACGTTGAACAGCATGATCGTACCGAGCCACACGCCGATGCCGATCACCTCGCTACCGGGCTGCAGCGTGAAGGCGTCCATGAAACGGCCGCCAAGCAACCAACCGCCCGTCAGCCAGGTGGCGACAGCGGCCCAGCGGAACCACAGCAGCGCGCGGGGCGCGACGTACTTGACGATGCCCGCGCCACCCGGACCACCCTTGTCGGCGTTGGCCGCCGCGAGTGCAGGAATTTGCGCGACGTTGAAGTAGTACAGCAGTCCGATCCAGAAAATACCGGTGACGATGTGCGCCCAACGACCGAGCGAGAGGTGGCTGAATTCGCCGCCGGGGGTATTCGGCAGCACCATCACGACGATGGCGAACAACACGCCGAGGGTGACAGTGGTGCCGACGCTATCCAAAGGGTTCTTCATGTGCGGTTGCGCTCCGAGAGGTTCTAAACGATTTGAAGAATAGGCGAGCAACCCCCATAATTCAACGCGTTCCATTGCTTGCGACAGACCTAAGGAAGGGCGATGTCGTTTACCAGTACCAATCAGCGGTCACGGCCGATGTCGCCGTGCATCAGTGTGTGTGCGCTCGATGCCAACGGGCATTGCGCGGGTTGCCTACGTACGCGCGACGAAATCGCCCGGTGGATTCGGCTTTCGCCGGATGAGCAGTGGGCTTTGTTGAGCGAATTAGATCAGCGGCGAGCAGCGCGACAGTTGCGCTCGCGCAATGCAGGAGGTTGAGTCGATGGATGTCAACGAACGTATACAGTCACAGCTTTCAGCTGCTCCGGTCGTGCTTTTCATGAAGGGTACGCCCGACTTTCCGCAGTGCGGGTTTTCAGCGCAGACCGTGAGCGCACTGCGCGCCTGCGGCGCGCGATTCCATGCAGTCAACATTTTCGAAGATCCGGAGTTGCGCGAAGCGCTGAAGCGGCATTCGAACTGGCCGACCTACCCGCAGTTGTACGTCAAGGGTGAACTGCTCGGCGGTTGCGACATCACGCTCGAGATGTTCCGCAGCGGCGAGTTGCAGACGGCACTCGCCGAGGCCGGTGCCGTCGGTTAAGTCGATTCGGTAGCGACCGGAGAGGTCGGGTCGACGCCGTTCGCGGCAGCGGGAGCCTCCTCGATCCAGCCGAGTTCGCGCACGCGCTTTTCGGCCTCGAGAAAACTCGGCAAGCAGAAGTTGCAGACCTTGCAAAAGAGGTCTGCCGTGCGTTCGGCATCGTAGGCGGCTGCATGCGCCGCCGAAGAGTCCCACTGCAGTCCGCTGGCAAGCGTCGCCTTGGCGAGCACGGTTTGCCCGAGCGCGGCGCCGGCGAGCGTCACCGTGTCGAAACTCGAAAATGGATGGAACGGGTTGCGCTTGATGTCTGCGCGTGTCACCGCCGCGTTGAGAAATCCCAGGTCGAATGAAGCGTTGTGACCCACCAGGATCGCACGCTTACAGCCGTGGCGGCGTACCGCTTCACGTACTTCCTTGAAGATCCGGCTGAGGGCGTCCTTTTCGTCGATGGCAGGACGCAGCGGATGAAACGGATCTATTCCCGTCACAGCCAACGATGCCGGCACGATGTTGGCGCCCTCGAAGGGTTTGACGTGATAGGAGTGGGTTTCGCCGCGCTGCAGGGTGCCGTCGGGAGCGATCTCGACGATGACGGCGGCGATCTCCAGCAGCGCGTCAGTCGCGCAGTTGAGTCCACCCGTCTCGACATCGACCACGACTGGCAAAAACCCACGGAAGCGACGCGCCATCGGCGACTCTGCGGCAGGCGTGCTCGGCGCTGACGCGTTCACGATTCGACAAGTTGCCAGGACAAGGATTCACCCGCGCGCAGGGGAACCACGGTGCCCGAACCAAACCCATAGGCCTGCGGCACTTGCCAATTCGTGCGTCTGAGGGTGACGGTGGTCGTGTTGCGGGGCAGGCGGTAGAAGTCGGCGCCGTTCAGACTGGCAAAGGCTTCGAGGTGATCTAGGCGCCCCATCCGCTCGAAGGCTTCCGCGTAAAGTTCGAGGGCGGCATGCGCCGAGTAGATCCCGGCGCACCCGCAGGCCGCTTCTTTGGTATGACGCTCGTGCGGCGCGGAGTCGGTACCGAGGAAAAAACGTGGATTACCGCTCGTGGCGGCTTCGAGCAGGGCCTGCCGGTCAGGCTCGGTCTTGAGTACCGGCAGACAGTAAAAATGCGGACGGATGCCGCCGCGAAACATTTCGTTGCGGTTATAGAGTAGGTGCTGCGGGGTAATCGTCGCGGCCACGTCTTCGCGGGCGTTGCGCACGAACTCGACGGCCGCAGCGGTCGTGATGTGCTCGAAAATCACCCGCAGTCGCGGGTGTCGGTTGATGAGGGGGCGCAAGCTGCGCTCGATGAACTCGCCCTCGCGGTCGAATACGTCGATGTCGTCCGCCGTGACCTCGCCATGGATCTGCAGCGGCAGTTCGCGCTCCGCCATGCGCTCGAGCACCGCATCGATCCGACGGATGTCGGTGACGCCGGCATCGCTGTGGGTGGTGGCCCCGGCCGGGTAGAGTTTGCAGCCAATGACGAAGCCGCTGTCGCGAGCGCGGTCGATTTCCTCAGGTGCCGTGCGATCGGTGAGGTACAAGGTCATCAGGGGTTCGAAGTCGGAACCTGCCGGCCGCGCGGCCAGGATACGCTCACGGTACTGTGCCGCGAGCGCCGTGGTGGTGACGGGCGGCTTGAGATTAGGCATGACGACGGCTCGGGCGAACTGCCTGGCCGTGTGTGGCAGTACCGCACGCAGCGCTTCGCCATCGCGCAGATGCAGGTGCCAGTCATCCGGGCGGAGCAGGGTCAGGTGATCGTGCATGCGAGGGGTGCATGCTAACACAGCGAACCCGGTAGGCCGGGGGGCGTAAAAAAGTTAACATTACGGTTTTCACAAACTCGATCGTTGCGAGACGATGGATAGGACGGGGGTTATGTCCGACACGCAGCATCAGGATCTGGATCCCGGTGAGACTCGGGAGTGGCTGGAGTCGATCGATTCCGTGCTCAAGGCGCATGGTCCGGAGCGCGCGCACTTTTTGCTCGAGCGGCTGATCGATCACACGCGTCGCTCAGGCGCGTACTTGCCGTTCAAACCCAATACGGCGTATCTCAATACCATCTCGACCGGACAACAGCCCGACTATCCGGGCAACCGGGAAGTGGAGCGGCGTCTCGAGGCATACATTCGCTGGAACGCGATGGCGATGGTCGTGCAGGCCAATCGGCTCTCCTCGGAGTATGGCGGTCACATCGCCACCTACGCGTCGGCGGCGACGCTGTATGAAGTCGGGTTCAATCATTTCTGGCGCGCGCCAACGGCACAACACCCTGGCGATATGATCTTTGTCCAAGGGCACGCGTCGCCCGGCATCTATGCGCGCGCCTATCTCGAGGGTCGGCTCACCGAAGATCAGTTGCGCCATTTCCGGCAAGAGGTCGCTGGGGATGGTTTGTCCTCCTATCCGCACCCTTGGCTGATGCCGGACTTCTGGCAGTTCCCGACGGTGTCGATGGGCCTAGGTCCCATGCAGGCTATTTTCCAAGCGCGTTTCCAGCGTTATCTAGAGCATCGTGGTCTCGTGCCGGCCTCTGATCGCAAGATCTGGGCGTTCCTCGGCGATGGCGAGATGGATGAACCCGAGTCTATGGGTGCGCTCACCATGCCGGTGCGCGAAAAGCTCGACAACCTCGTGTTCGTGATCAACTGCAATCTGCAGCGACTCGATGGGCCCGTGCGCGGCAACGGCAAGATCATTCAGGAACTCGAGGCGGCGTTCCTCGGTGCAGGCTGGAACGTTCTCAAGGTGCTGTGGGGCTCTCGCTGGGATCCGCTGCTCGCCAAGGACAACCAAGGCTTGCTGCGGCGCGTGATGGAGGATTCGGTCGACGGCGAGTACCAAAATTTCAAAGCCAAGGGCGGTGCTTACACGCGCGAGAATTTCTTTGGCAAGTACGCCGAACTGAAGGCCATGGTCGCCAACATGTCCGACGATGAGATCTGGCGACTGAATCGCGGTGGTCACGATCCACGCAAGGTTTACGCGGCCTACGCTGCCGCGAGTCAGCACCGCGGTCAGCCGACGGTGATCCTCGCCAAGACCGTAAAGGGTTTTGGCATGGGTAAGGCGGGTGAGGGCCAGATGGTCACTCACCAACAAAAGAAACTCTCAGACGACGATCTGCGTGCGTTCCGCGATCGCTTCAACATTCCAGTTTCCGACGAGGAGATTTCGCGACTCCCGTTCTGCAAACCAGCGCTCGACAGCGAGGAAATGCGCTACCTGCGCTCGAAGCGGGTGTCGCTGGGTGGCTATCTGCCCTCGCGACGTCGTGCCGCGCCGCCGCTCGCGACGCCTGCGCTCGATGCGTTCAAGCCACTGCTCGAGAGCAGCGAGGGGCGCGAAATTTCCACCACGATGGCGTTCGTGCGCATCCTTACGACGCTTTTGAAAGATAAGCAGATGGGCAAGCACATCGTGCCCATCGTGCCGGACGAAGCGCGAACCTTCGGCATGGAGGGTTTGTTCCGTCAGGTTGGCATCTATTCGTCCGTGGGTCAGCTTTACACGCCGCAGGATGCGGATCAGTTGATGTCCTATCGCGAGGACAAGAAAGGCCAGATCCTGGAGGAGGGCATCAACGAGGCGGGGGCCATGTGCTCCTGGATGGCCGCGGGCACGGCCTACGCGAACCATTCGGTCAACATGGTGCCGTTCTACATCTTCTACTCGATGTTCGGTTTCCAGCGGGTCGGTGACTTCATTTGGGCAGCGGGCGATCTGCAGACGCGTGGCTTTCTGCTCGGTGCGACAGCTGGGCGCACCACGCTGGCGGGTGAGGGGTTGCAGCATCAGGACGGGCACAGCCAGTTGCTCGCCACCATGGTGCCGAACTGCCGTGCCTATGATCCCACCTACGCGTACGAGTTGGCCGTGATCATTCAAGATGGTTTGCGGCGCATGTACAACGAAGGCGAGAGCATTTTCTACTACGTCACGGTGATGAACGAGAACTACGCCATGCCGGCGATGCCGGCAGGTGCGGAGCAGGGCATCCTGCGCGGGTTGTATCCGCTCAAGGAGCACACGCCCACCACCGCGACCTCACCGGGTTTGCGGGCAACGCTGCTCGGCTCTGGCACCATCCTGCGCGAAGTCGATGCGGCTGCGCAGATGCTGGCGCGTGACTACGGCGTGCACTGTGAGGTGCTGTCGGCGACGAGCTATAGCGAGTTGCGTCGTGAGGCGCTCGAGGTCGAGCGTTGGAACTTGCTTAATCCGTCCGCGCCGCAGCGCAGGCCTTACGTGGCCGACTTGCTGGCCTCCCGCGTTGGCCCCTTCGTTGCGGCTAGTGACTATGTGCGCAACGTGCCCGAGCAGATTCGTCAATGGGTGCCCGGGAGATTCGTGGTCCTTGGTACGGACGGATACGGTCGTTCCGATGCCCGCGAGGCGCTGCGTCACCACTTCGAGGTGGATCGTCGCTTTATCGTGCTCGCTACGCTTCGTGCCCTCGCCGACGAGGGGCATATACCCGCAGCGGAGGTGCAGCGTGCCATTGGCGTGCTGGGCATCGACGTCTCTAAACCCAACCCGCTCGCGGCCTGACGGAACGACTCATGGCAAGCATCGACATCAAGGTTCCTGATCTCGGCAACTTCAAAGACGTGATCGTCATCGACCTGCTCGTCAAGCCGGGCGATCAGGTAGAGGTGGATACACCGATCGCGACCCTCGAGACCGAGAAGGCAACGATGGACGTACCGTCCTCTGCCGCAGGCATCGTCACGGCGCTGCACATCTCGCGGGGCGGCGCGGTGAATTCGGGTGACCTTGTGGCGACCCTCGAAGGTAGCGTAGCCGCGGTGCCCGCTGCGGTCACAAAGACTGCCGCCGTCAGCGCGACCTCGGCTGAGTCTGCCGTCGCAAGACCTGCAACCGTCGCCGTTGCTCCGGCGCCGGCGCCACAGACCACGGCGCCTTTGGCACCTGCGCCGACCGCGATCGTTACCACCCGCATTGATCTGCCGCCAATCCAGGAAGCGGGATTTACCACCGCACACGCCGGGCCTTCGGTGCGTCGTCTCGCGCGCGAGTTGGGCGTCGATCTGGCTCGGGTTGCAGGCTCTGGGCCGAAGGGGCGCGTCACTCACGAGGATGTGAAGGCCTGGGTCAAGCGTGCGCTGCAAGGCGCTCTTGCACCGGCGGCACCGGCGCTGCCCAAGGTTCCGGTGGTCGATCATGCGGCGTTTGGGGCGATCGAAACTCAGCCGCTTAGTCGAGTGCGGCGGATTTCGGGCCCAAGACTGCACGCGTCCTGGGTGAACATTCCGCATGTCACGCAGTTCGACGAAGCGGACATCACTGAGCTCGAGGCGCTACGGGTCTCGCTAAAGGCAGATGCGGCTGCGCAGGGAGTGAAACTCACACCGCTCGCGTTCATCATCGCGGCCTGTGTACGAGCCCTGGCTGAGTTTCCGAACTTCAACACCTCGCTTGATGAGAGCGGGCAGAGTCTGATCTACAAAAAGTATTTCAATCTGGGTTTCGCAGCCGACACGCCTAACGGTTTGCTCGTGCCAGTGATCCGGGACGTCGAGCGCAAGGATGTGTTCGCGATCGCGCGAGACCTCGCGGCGCTCTCGGAGCGTGCGCGGGGCGGCAAGCTTGCCGGCACCGACATGCAGGGCGGGTGTTTTACCGTCTCGAGTCTCGGCGGCATCGGCGGCACCGCGTTCACACCGATCATCAATGCTCCGGAAGTCGCCATCCTTGGCGTATCGCGCTCGGTGATCAAACCCGTGTATCGAGACGGCAGTTTCGTGCCGCGGCTGATCTTGCCGTTATCGCTGTCTTACGATCACCGCGTGATTGATGGTGCCGAGGGCGTGCGCTTCACCACTTGGCTTGCCGCTGCGTTGGCCAAGCCCGCGGCCCTTGTGCCGGCCTTGCGTAGCTGAGGCGGGTCATGAGCACACAAGATATCCGTGTTCCGGATTTGGGCAATTTCGCTGACGTGCCAGTCATCGATGTGCTGGTGAAAGTGGGCGAGAGCGTGGAGGCCGAGGCCCCGTTGATCACGCTCGAGACCGACAAGGCATCGATGGATGTTCCGACGCCCACGGCCGGCACTATCGTCGAAGTGTGCGTGGGCCGAGGCGAGCGTGTCTCCAAGGGCAGCCTCATTGCGCGCATCAGCGTTGCGAGTGTTTCCACTGTTGCCACTGCTGCGTCAGCCGCCGCAGAGGCTCCGCAGGCCGAGCCGTCGCCCACTGTGGGTAGGGCGGCGGCGCCAGTGGCGCTGCCGATCGCCTCCGATCCCCCTCCCTCCGCCGATCAGCATGCGCCGGTGCTCGTTCTGGGTGCGGGGCCGGGCGGCTACACGGCGGCGTTTCGCGCAGCGGATCTCGGTCTTGCGGTCACGCTCGTCGAGCGCGGCCCGACCTTGGGTGGCGTCTGCTTGAACGTGGGCTGCATTCCTTCCAAGGCGCTGCTGCATGCGGCCAAGGTCATCGACGAGGCGCATGCGATGGCCGAGCACGGCATCGTGTTCGGTGCCCCGCAGATCGACGTGCCGAAGTTGCGTGCTTGGAAGTCTTCGGTGGTCGGCAAGCTGACGGGCGGGCTGTCTTCGCTGGCACGTCAGCGCAAGGTAACGGTGTTGAATGGTGAGGGCCGGTTCGTTGGCCCACGGCTCCTTGAGGTGAAGAGCGCCGAGGGTGTGCGCACGGTGAGCTTTGACCATTGCATCATCGCGGCCGGCTCCTTGCCCGTTCGGCTGCCCGGGTTACCGGACGATCCGCGGATCATGGATTCGACGGCGGCGCTCGAACTGGCGGATGTTCCGGCGCGGATGCTGGTCATTGGCGGCGGCATCATCGGTCTCGAGATGGGTTGTGTCTACGAGGCACTCGGCAGCAAGGTCAGTGTCGTCGAGTTGATGCGACAGTTGATGCCGGGTGCCGATCCGGATTTGGTCAAGCCGCTCGAGAAGCGGCTGCGCAAGCGTTACGAGCAGGTGATGCTCGGCGTCAAGGTGAAGGCCGTGGTGGCTGAAGCTGCGGGGATTCGTGTGAGCTTCGAGGGCGAGGGCGCACCGGAGCCGCAGCTCTACGATCGAGTGCTCGTCGCGGTCGGACGCAAACCGAATGGGGCACTGCTTGAGGCGGGCAAGGCGGGCGTCAACGTCGACGAACGCGGTTTCATTGCGGTCGATAAGCAGATGCGCACCAACGTGCCACATATCTTTGCTATTGGCGATTTGGTCGGTCAGCCCATGCTCGCCCATAAGGCCAGTCACGAGGGCAAGGTCGCCGCCGAGGTCATCGCCGGAGAAAAACGCGCCTTCGACGCACGGGTCATTCCTTCTGTGGCCTACACCGACCCTGAAGTGGCTTGGGTGGGTTTGACGGAAACCGAAGCGAAAGCAAAGGGCATCGCCGTGCAGAAGGGCCTGTTCCCTTGGGCGGCGAGCGGTCGCTCGCTCGCTCAGGGTCGCGACGAAGGTTTCACCAAGTTGCTATTCGATCCGCAAAGCCATCGGGTGCTGGGCGGCGGCATCGTGGGGCCCAATGCGGGCGAGCTGATCGGCGAGATCGCGCTCGCCATCGAAATGGGCGCGGACGCCGCGGATGTCGGCCTGACAATCCATCCGCACCCGACTTTGTCGGAGTCGATTGCCTTCTCGGCCGAGGCCTTCGAGGGAACGCTTACCGACCTTTACGTTCCTAAGAAAAAGTAGCGCTAGCGCCGATGCGCCCTAGCGACGACGGGTGCTGAGTGCCTCGAGATCATCGAGGTAGCGGCGCTCGTCGGGCACCGTCCCCGCTCGCTGCGCCTCCCAGAGCGCGCGGCCTAGCGCCTCCATCATGCGATGCTCGGCCTCATGCACCCCGAGTTGGCGTTTGAGGTGGGTGTGAATGCGCTGAATGCCCGCTGGTCGATTCGTGCCCACCTGTTCGCGCAGCGCCATATGCATCGATAAATGTAGAAACGGGTTCGTGCGGCCGGTGTCGGCGCCGAACTCGACCTGTAGCGCAGCATCACCCTGTTCCAGCCATCGGTGGTATTCCGGGTGCTCACCTACAATCGCGGCGAGTTGTGCTTCAAGTGGTGTGAGCACAGCGCCTGCGCGGGACTGCTGCCAGGCCTGCAGCCAGCCGCGTCGCAGTTCGTCACGTGAGCCGCCGAACAGGAGGCTCATGGATCCGTCCGCGTCTTGTGGCGAAACGAGCAAAGATCGGCAATGCAGCAGGCGGGGCAGGCGGGTTTTCGCGCCTTGCACACGTAGCGCCCGTGCAGGATCAGCCAGTGGTGGGCGTCTTTGAGGAATTCCTCGGGAATGTTCTTGAGCAACTTTTTCTCGACGGCCAGCACTGTCTTGCCGGGAGCGAGACCCGTTCGATTCGCGACACGGAAGATATGCGTGTCGACAGCCATGGTCGGTTCGCCGAAGGCGGTGTTGAGGACCACGTTCGCTGTCTTGCGGCCGACTCCGGGCAGCGCTTCGAGCGATTCCCTCGTGCGCGGTACCTCGCCGCCGTGCTGCTCGAGAATGAGGCGGCAGGTGGCAAGAATATTTTTCGCCTTGCCTTTGTAGAGCCCTATGCTCTTGACGTAACCGGCGAGGTCATCGCCGAGCGCGAGAATCGCCGCCGGCGTGTTGGCGATCGGGAACAGTTTACGTGTGGCGATGTTGACGCTTCGATCGGTCGCTTGAGCGGACAGGATCACCGCGACCAGCAATTCGAAGGGCGTCGAGTATTCAAGCTCCGTGGTGGGGTGCGGGTTACGCGCCCGAAGGCGTTCGAACATCATCTGTCGCGCGGCAGGTTTCATTCAGAACGTCTCACGGGCAGAGCATCTCACGGGCAGTGCGTGTCACGGTGTGCTTGAGTGAGGGAGGCGCTTGCGTGCGGCGAGCACGGCGAGACGTTCCGCTTCGCGTCTCTCGCGGCGTGCACGATGAGCGTGATGGCGTTGTCGATTGTCGACGGGCGCCGGCGCAGCGCCGTGTTCGGCAGCTCGAGGGCGTAGCACGATGCAATCGACGGGACAGGGAGCGATGCACAACTCACATCCCGTACATCGATCCTCAAGCACAATGTGCAACTGACGTTGCGCACCGACGATGGCATCCACCGGACAGGGAGGCAGGCAGCGTGCACAGCCGATGCAGCGCTCTGGATCGATCCACACGACCTGCTGCGCCGACTCGACGCCGCAACTTGTATCCAAGGGCAGTGCGGGGGTATCGAGCAGTGCGGCGAGACGCTGAATGGTGGCACTGCCACCCGGTGGGCAGCGGTTGAGGGCAGCTTCGCCGCGCGACAGCGCTTCGGCATACGGCAGACAGCCGTTGTACCCGCAGCGCGTGCACTGCGTTTGCGGCAGCAGCGCGTCAATGGCTTCGACGCTGGCTGTGTGCCTCATGTCGCGACACTCAACTGATGGGCATGCCGCCGGCCGCGCCATCGTCTGCCGTCAGCAGATAGACGCGGTCGTTCTCGTCCGTCGCACACAGCACCATGCCTTCGGAGACGCCGAAGCGCATCTTGCGCGGTGCAAGGTTGGCGACGAGCACGACCCGCTTGCCAACCAGCGACTCCGGGGAGTACGACTTGCGGATGCCTGAAAAGACCGTGCGTTGGGTGTCGCCGAGTCCGAGCGTCAGCTTCAGCAATTTGTCCGAACCCTCAACCGTGCTGGCGGCTAAAACTTCGGCGATGCGCAGCTGCACTTTCGTGAAGTCGTCTATGCCGATGACATCCGGCTCGCTGGTTATCTTTGGAGCCGCCGCTTTAGACGACGCTGTCGCTGGTGTCGTGGACGGCGCTGTCGGGGGCGCTACGCCGGCTGCGGCCGCTGCGGGTGTTGCCGGTTGTGCAACAAGTGCCGCAACCGACTTCAACTCGAGTCGCGTGGCCAGCGGCTCGTAACTCGCGAGCACCGTGCCGAGCAGCGGCGCATCGACTTCGTTCCAGCGCGCCAGCGGTGTCCCGAGGAATGCAGCGGCCTTGCAGGCCATCTGCGGCAAAACGGGCGCGAGGTACAACATCAACACCCGGAACAGGTTGATGCCTTGTGTGGCCACCGCCAGCGCGGCCTCGGCCTGCGCGGGGTCGCGTGCCAGCGCCCACGGCTTGCGGGCATCGACGTACTGGTTCGCACGGTCGGCCAGTTGCATGATTTCGCGGATCGCCTGCGAGTAATCGCGCCCCTCGTAAAGGGCGGCGATGCGCGGCGCCGCCGATGCGAACTCGGTGTGTAGCTCAGGTTCGGGCAGGCTCGTGGCCAAGCGGCCACCGGCACGCGCGACGAACCCTGCACAACGACTGGCAATGTTGACGAGCTTGCCGACGAGATCGGAGTTGACCCGAGCGGTGAAGTCCTCGAGCGACAGATCGATGTCGTCGACGCCCGGGCCGAGCTTGGCGGCAAAGTAATAGCGCAGGGGCTCGGGCGGCAAATGTTCGAGGTAGCGACGTGCAGTAATAAACGTGCCGCGCGACTTGGACATCTTCTGGCCGTTGATGGTCAGAAAACCATGCACGTGCACGGCGGTCGGGCGACGGAAGCCTGAGCCGTGCAGCACGGCGGGCCAAAACAGAGTGTGGAAGTAACTGATGTCCTTGCCGATGAAGTGGTGCAACTCGGTGGGAGAGTCCGCCTTGAGGTAGTGGGACATGTCGAGGCCGACGCGTGCACACAGCGCCTTGAAGCTGCCGAGGTAACCGATCGGTGCGTCGAACCAAACGTAAAAATATTTGCCCGGATGGCCGGGGATCCCGAAGCCGAAATACGGCGCATCGCGCGAGATGTCCCAATCCTGCAGTCCGGCGGCGAACCACTCCTCGAGCTTGGCACGCACGGCTGGTTGCAGGGAGCCGCTGGCCACCCACTCGCGCAGCATGGCGTCGAAATGCCCCAGGGCAAAGAAAAGATGCTCGGATTCACGCCAAACGGGGGGCGTGCCCGAAATCGTCGACTTGGGCTCCAGCAAATCGGCGGGGGTGTAGGTCGCGCCACAGGCTTCGCAACTGTCGCCGTATTGATCCGGCGTCTTGCAGGTTGGGCAGGTACCGCGGACGTAACGGTCGGGCAGGAACATACCGGCCGTCTCGTCATAGGCTTGGCGAACACTGCGCCGCGTGATGTGCCCGGCGGCATTCAGCCGCTCGAACATGAGGTCGGTGAAGTAGCGATTCTCGTCGCTGTGGGTGGAGTGGAAGTGGTCGTGACCGATCAGGAAGTCGCGGTAATCGGCGCGGTGCTCCTCGGCAACGCGCGCAATCAGGGCCTCCGGGGTCACGCCTTCCGTCTGCGCCTTGATCATGATCGGTGTGCCATGAGTATCTTCAGCACACACGTAGAGGCAGTCGTTGCCTTGCATCTTCTGGAAGCGAACCCAGACGTCGGTCTGCACGGCCTCGATGATGTGTCCGAGGTGCAGGGGGCCGTTGGCGTAGGGCAGGGCGCTGGTAACGAGGATCTGGCGTGGCATGCGGCAATTATCGCACAAGCGGTGCGCGATCCCGGCGCGTTACCGGCTAGAATTGCCGCATGCCGGAGACACAAGACACGACTGCCCTGCAGGCCGCGATAGGCCAGTTCGTCGAGCCCAATCTTCGCCAGTCACTGGCGGAAGCCAAAGCGATCCGCGCTCTCGAGCGTCATGGCCCCGGCTGGCGCGTGACGCTCGCGCTCGGCTTCCCCGTCGAGGGCTATGCCGCCTCGCTGCAATTGGCGCTGCAGCAGCGTCTGATATCTCTCGGAATCACGGAGCCTGTGGTCGTCACGTTGCAGGCCAACATTGCCTCGCATGCGGTCCAGCGTGGTCTGGCGCCGCTGGCGGGTATCAAGAACATCGTCGCCGTGGCTTCGGGCAAAGGTGGCGTTGGCAAGTCCACTGTGGCGGCGAATCTCGCGCTGGCTTGGGCTGCACAGGGTGCGCGCGTCGGCTTGCTGGATGCCGACATCTACGGCCCGTCGCAACCCATTATGCTGGGCTTGCAGGGCCAGCGCCCGAGTTCGCGTGATGGCAAACGCATCCAGCCGTTGCGCGCGCATGGTGTCGTGGCCATGTCGATCGGCTTTCTCGTCGATGTCGAGCAGCCGATGGTGTGGCGCGGTCCCATGGTGACCTCGGCACTCAACCAATTGCTCGCCGACACCGAGTGGGGTGAGCTCGATTATTTGGTTGTCGACATGCCACCCGGTACCGGCGATATCCAGTTGACCCTGTCGCAGCGTGTGCCGGTTTCGGGCGCGGTGATTGTCACCACCCCGCAAGACATTTCCCTAGCCGATGCGCGCAAAGGGTTGCGCATGTTCGAGAAGGTGAACGTGCCCGTGCTCGGCATCATCGAAAACATGGCTGTCCACGTTTGCACGAACTGCGGTCACGCCGAACACGTGTTTGGCACAGGTGGTGGCGAGCGCATGGCGACTCAATACGACGTGCAGTTGCTGGGTTCATTACCGCTCGATGCTCGCGTGCGCGAAGAGGCGGATGGGGGTCGGCCGAGCGTGGTTGCCGCGCCCTCCAGCGCTCGCGCCGAGGCTTTTTTGACTTTGGCGCGTCGCACGGCCGGCGAGTTGGCGCGCCGCTCGCGTGATCGCAGCGGCGCCTTTCCGAAAATCATCGTCGAGGACACATGAGCATCAAGTCCGATCACTGGATCCGCCGTATGGCCGCCTCGCACGGCATGATCGAGCCCTTTGAGCCGGGGCAGGTTCGCACTGCACTGGGGGAACGGATTATTTCCTACGGCACCTCGAGTTACGGCTACGACGTGCGCTGTGCGCGTGAGTTCAAGATCTTCACGAACATCAACTCGACGATCGTTGACCCCAAGGCCTTCGACGAGAAAAGCTTTGTCGATGTCGACTCGGACGTCTGCATCATTCCGCCCAATTCGTTCGCACTCGCACGGACCGTCGAGTACTTCCGCATCCCGCGCAGCGTGCTCACGGTATGTCTCGGCAAGTCGACCTACGCGCGCTGCGGCATAATCGTCAACGTGACGCCGCTTGAGCCCGAATGGGAAGGCCACGTGACCCTCGAGTTCTCCAACACCACGCCGCTGCCCGCCAAGATCTACGCCAACGAGGGCGTGGCACAGATGCTGTTTTTCGAGAGCGACGAGGTCTGCTCAACGTCCTACCGCGATCGGGGCGGCAAGTACCAGGGGCAGCAGGGCGTGACGCTGCCGCGCACTTAGCGGCGGTAGCTCTTCAGGCGCATCGACCATTCGAGGCGATCGCCGCGCTTGCGCTCCGCTTGCACGGGCAGAAAGCCGAGCGAGGGTGCGTACCAGACGCGGGTCACCCGGTCGGAGTTCGGCCGATGACTGGACCACACCACCGTTTCCAGTTCTCCAGCCACGGTGCGCAGTGTCGCTCGACCCTCGTCAACGTAGACGTATTCCTTGATTTCGTCCTTGTCTATCAGCCGAAAGCCGCTCGGGCGCTCGCCGGCGGCGAGCGCGCGCAGCAGGGCGATCTGCACCGACATCCCGTCCTGTAGACCGGCTTGCAGCGGCAGGTCCACTGCTTTGAGCTCGGCCGTGCCGCGCACCCGGCCGGTTGGCCAGTCAAACTCAAGGGAGATATCTTTGTCGGTGGATTTGGTGCCATCGTCCGCGACATAGCGCAGCGGTCGGGGCCGATCGTCCTCGAGCACAAACAGGCTGGTCTGACGGATCTCACCCGGCAAGGCGAGCTTGAACAGACCACGAGCCTCATTGCGTGACACGTAGCGCCAGCGATTGCCGTTGTCGCGGGTTAACTCAAGGCTACTGGTGCCCGCATTCATGCCCCGAAAAACCACCTCGAAACTCGCCTGAAAAGGCTCTAGCGAGGGCGCTGCAGCGCCGACGCGCGCCGCGCCGAGACAGAGCGATGCAACGAGCAGCAGACGGCCGAGTGGGCGTAGCGATATCTGACTAGCGGTCATGAGCGCGCAAACTCCTCTCTGATCGGTTGTTGCAGCGGGACTCCATCGAGTGTCGGCACCCCGTCAACGAACTTCATCCGACCGGACGTCACCCAGCCAACGGCTCTAGGGTAAATCACGTGCTCGATACGATGCACGGCGAGCCGCAGCGATTCAGCATCGTCGCCATCGCGCACAGCGAGCGACCCTTGCAGTACGCAGGGTCCGCCGTCGAGCTCAGGGGTGACGTAGTGCACGCTGGCGCCGTGCTCGGCCTCACCGGCCTCCAGCACTCTGCGGTGCGTATGCAGGCCCTTGTGCCGCGGTAGCAGTGAGGGGTGGATATTGAGCATTCGGGTGGCGAAGTGCTGTACGAACTCGGTATCAAGGATGCGCATGTAGCCCGCGAGTACGACGAGTTCGGCACCACACTCTTCGATGGCATGTTTTAGCCGAAGGTCGTGCGCGTGCCGCGATTCACCCGCTGCGTAGGGCAGTGCCTGAACCGGTACGCCGCGTGCGGCCGCCTTGGCCAGGCCAGCCGCCAGTGGCTGGTCGGACAGTACGGTGACCACCTCGCCCTCGATGTCGCCCTGCGCGCAGGCATCGAGAATCGCCAGCATGTTGCTGCCGGTGCCGGAGATCAGCACGGCGATGCGGCGAGGTGCTCGGGCGGTGCTCACTCGATGACAACGTCGCCGTGGCCTGCGCAGACTTCGCCGATGACTGACGCCGTTTCGCCTTGGGCGCGCAGCACGGCGAGCGCCGCGTCAGCCGCATGAGCCGGTACGATGACAACCATGCCGATACCGCAGTTGAAGGTGCGGTGCATCTCGGCATCGGCGATGCCGCCGGTGCGCTGCAACCAGTCGAAGACCGGGTCGTGGGCCCACTGCGAACGTTGCAGGCGGACGCCGCAGTTCGACGGCAGTACCCGAGGGATGTTGTCCGTGAGGCCGCCACCGGTAATGTGTGCAAAACCGTGTACTGGCATGGCTTTGGTCAGCGCCAGCATCGCTGGAACATAAATCCGCGTGGGCGCGAGCAGCCGATCGAACAGCGATTTACCGTCGAGCTGGGTGTCCGCAGTAGCTTCACCGAGGGCCAGTAGGCGACGGATCAGCGAGTAGCCATTCGAGTGCGGACCCGAGGAGGCGAGGCCGATGACGGCATCGCCGACGCCGACGCGACTGCCGTCGATGATGGCCTCTTTCTCCACCACACCGACGCAGAAACCTGCCAGATCGTAATCGCCGCCGTGATACATGCCGGGCATCTCGGCCGTTTCGCCACCCACCAGCGCGCAGCCGGCGAGCCGACAGCCTTCGACGATGCCGGCGATCACGCTTTCGGCGACATCGACGTCGAGCTTGCCCGTGGCGTAGTAGTCGAGGAAAAACAGCGGTTCAGCGCCCTGCACGGCGACGTCGTTGACGCACATACCGACGAGGTCAATGCCGATCGTGTCATGACGCCCAGTGTCGATCGCCAGGCGCAACTTGGTGCCAACGCCATCGGTGCCAGAGACCAGCACCGGTCGCTTCCAGCGCCCTTCGGGCAGCTCGACGAGGGCGCCGAACCCTCCGATACCCGCCAGAACCTCGGGGCGCCGAGCGCGTCTGACGAGCGGCTTGATGCGTTCGACCAGTTCGTCGCCGGCATCGATGTCCACACCGGCGTCGCGATAGGTCAGCCCTTGGGTTTTCGATGGTTTGTCGGTCATGGTCGCGAGGGGTGGGGAAATTATGGTTCGGTATTGTAGGCTATTCGCCCATGAGCATCCTGTTTAGGCGTCGCCCCCGCGCCGGGTTGGTGGGCGTGGCGCTGCTGTTGTGCGCGTTGCCGGTGTCGGCGGCGCAGCCCCAGGCCCTCGGCGAGGTGACCGTTCAATCGACCGGCGAGGCGGGTTTCACTGAGGCCATGAGGGCGGTACTCGTGCGCCTGACCGGGCGCCGTGCCTCGGCCAACGACCCCGCGCTCGCATCGCTGGTTCGCGACGCACGTCGCTACGTCCAGATCGTGCGTCCCGCGACGGCCAGCAGCCCGCCGCGAATCACGCTGGATGCGGCGGCTATCGAACGCAGTTTGGTGGCGCTCGAGCAGCCCGTGTGGGCGCGCGAGCGGCCGCTGGTGCTCGGGGTCATCGCCACGGCACCCGCAGGTGCGGATGCCGCTGCGACCCGTGCGGCGCTCGAGAGTGCGGCTCTCGAGCGTGGTTTGCCCTTGCGGTTGATGTCAGCGAGCAGTGCGGGCTTGACCGCCGGCAGCAGCGTCGATGCTAACGCGGCCTTGGCGGCAGCACGTCGCGCGGGCGCCGACGTGGCCTTGCTCGGTGAGGCGGACGGCGCCGAGTGGCAGTGGACCTTGTTCGATGGTGTCGCGCCTGCCGTGTTTACGGGCGGCGTAACGGCGGGCATCGACGGTGCGGCAGACACCTTGGCGATTGGTGCCCAGGCCGCGATCGCGCAGGCGCTTGAGAGCACCTCTGTGCGTGTGCTGGGCATTGCGTCTCTACAAGACTACGCTGAGGTGCAGCGGGTGCTGGCCGGTTTGCTAGGAGTTCGTGCCGTCGGTGTGAGAGCCGTCGAGTCCGACTCGGCGTTGTTCGAGGTGCAATTGCCAGGCGGAGCGCAGGGTTTGCAGTCGGCGCTTGCAGGCAGCGTGCGGCTGCGGCGTGATTCCGGTAGCGCCGCCACGCCAACCTATCGGCTGCAACGGTGAGCTGACGTGCTGCGCCACCTGCCCAATGCGATCTGCGTGCTGCGCATCGCGCTGACGTGGCCGACGGTCGTGGCCATCGATCGCGGTGACCACGGCCTTGCTTTGCTGCTTTTCGCCATCGCTGCGGTGTCTGACGGCATCGACGGTTACCTCGCCAAGCGGTTCAACTGGGTCTCCGAACTCGGGCGCGTGCTCGACCCGCTGGCCGACAAGATCCTCTTGGTCGCCGTGTTTCTCACGCTGACCTGGCAGGGACTCGTGCCCGTGTGGCTGGCGACAGCGGCGATCGCCCGCGACGTACTGATCTCTGCCGGAGCAATCATCTACCGATTGTGGTTCGGCGACATCAACGGCCGGCCGACGGTGATCTCCAAGATCAACACGGCGTTGCAGATCGCGGTACTCGTGTTGGTGTTGCTGGTGGCGGCGGGGGTGCCCGCCGGTAGTGCAACGGTGCTGATCCTGTCCATCATCACGTTCGTGACGACCGTGGCCTCGGGCGCCGACTATCTCGCGCGCTTCGCACGGCGGGCGTGGCACTTGCCGGCTCGATGACCATGCAGCAATTGCCTCTCGGTGTGCGCTTGCAGGATCGAGCGACCTTCGACTCATTTGTCGCGGGTCCGAATACCCAGACCGTGGCGCGCTTACAAGCCATGGCGAGAGGCGAGCGGGCGGTGCTGTGGGTGTGCGGGCCGAGCGGCTCGGGACGCACGCATCTGCTACACGCGCTCTGTGCCGCCGCACCCTTGCACTTGCGAGTGGCCTATCTACCGCTCGCGAAATTACCGCAAGGAGAAGGCGTTGCTGCGGCGCTCGAGAGCGCGGCCGAAGTCGACCTGCTGTGTCTCGATGATCTCGACAGCGTCATCGGGCAGCCTGCTGCCGAGCGCGCGCTGTTTTCCGTGTATCGCAAGCTCGAGGAGCGGCAGCGCAGCCTGCTCGTCTCGGCGAGTCAAACGCCCGCTGCCCTGTCATGGACGCTGGCCGATATTGGCTCGCGTTTCGCGGCAAGCGAAGTGTTCGTACTGCATCCGCTCGATGAGGCGGAGCAGCACGAGGCCTTAACGCGCCGCGCGGCAGGTCGCGGGCTGGACCTGCCCGAAGACACGGCGCGTTACCTGCTTCGTCGTTCGCCCCGTGACATGGCCAGTCTGTGTCGCTTACTCGATGACATCGACCTTGCGTCGCTGTCTGCGCAGCGCCGGCTTACGGTGCCTTTCGTGCGTGCACTGCTCGATGCGACTTGATCGCCAGAGCGACCTCAGCGACCCGCGCGCCGTGCGCTTGAGCGATTTGTTTTTCCTCGTCGCGCAGCTGCACGGCCGTACCATGCGGTGTGAAGTGTGAGGCACCGTAGGGCGTGCCTCCGGCGCGGGTATTCGACAACGCGGCCAGCGCGAACGGCACACCGACAATCAACATGCCGTGGTGAAGCAGCGGAATCATCATCGACAGCAATGTGCTTTCCTGACCGCCGTGCAGGCTGCTGCTGCCGGTGAAGGCGCCTGCCGGCTTGCCGGCCAGCGCGCCGGCGGCCCACAGCGCGCTGGTGCCATCGAGGAAATATTTGAGCGGCGCTGCCATGTTGCCAAAGCGGGTGGGGCTGCCAATCAGCAGGCCATCGCAGCGACGCAGATCCTCGGCTGTTGCCCACGGCGCGCCTGTTTCCGGCACCGATGTCACCGGTCGTTCATTGTCTGCCGATACCGGTGGCACGCTGCGTAGGCAGGCGCTTGCTCCGGCTACCGATTCGATACCGCGGCATATGTGGCGGGCGAGCTCCGCCGTCGCGCCATGCCGTGAGTAGTAGACGACGAGGATCTCAACCGAGGACGTCATGACGCGCCTCGCTGCCCTGCCGCACGACGCTCGAGCAGTCGCTCGATCACCTCGGCGATGGGCCAGGCTTCGTTATCCGCCGCACGCCGATGACGGTACTCGAGGTTGCCTGAATCGATGCCGCGATCGGAGATCACAAGGCGATGTGGGATGCCGATCAGTTCCGCGTCGGCAAACTTCACGCCCGGTCTCGCGTCGCGATCATCGAGCAATACCTCGACGCCACGCGCAACGAGTTGCTCGTACAGCGATTCGGCCATGGCCTGCACCCGAGGCGATTTACCGGCGTTGAGCGGTACGAGGACAACATCGAAGGGCGCGAGCGGCTCCGGCCAGAGAATGCCTGCGGCATCGTGGTTCTGCTCAATCGCGGCGGCGACAATGCGCGTCACGCCGATGCCATAGCAACCCATGTACATGGTGACTGGTTTGCCGGCCTCATCGAGCACCGAGGCCTGCATGGCCTCGCTGTACTTTCGGCCGAGCTGGAAAATGTGGCCGACCTCGATGCCGCGTCGGATCCCAAGCCTGCCTGCGCCGCCCGGGCTCGGGTCACCGGGGACGACGTTGCGAACGTCCACGGCGGTCGGCTCGGGTAAATCGCGCTGCCAGTTGACACCGCGATAGTGCTGGTCGAGTTCGTTGGCGCCGCATATGAAGTCGGCAAGCGTGAGCGCCGCGTGATCGGCGAATACTGGACAACGCAGACCGATCGGTCCGAGGTAGCCCGGTTCGCAGCCCGTCGCGGCCACGACCGCCTCACGCGCCGCCATGCGCAGCGGCGTCGCGACACCTGGCAGTTTCTGCGCCTTGATGGCGTTCAATTCGTGATCGCCACGCAGCACGATGGCGACGACACCGCCCTCGCTGCCATCGACCATCAGCAACTTAAGCGTTTTCGTCGCTGGCACACCCATGAAAGTGCAGAGTTGCTCGATGGTGCGGCAGCCTGGCGTCGCGATTTTCGCCAGCGGTTCAAGTGCCGCAGCGCGCGGGGTAGAGGGCGGCAGGGCGGGGGCCAACTCGAGGTTGGCCGCATACTGATCGGCGCCATCGGACACGGCAATCGCATCTTCTCCCGAGTCCGCCAGCACCTGAAACTCTTCCGAGGCCGTGCCGCCGATCGAGCCCGTGTCGGCCTTGACCGGACGAAACTCCAGGCCCATGCGCTTGAACATGCGCATGTAGGCCTCGCGCATGATGTCGTAGCCCTGTTGCAGCGACTCTTGCGAGGCGTGGAACGAGTAGGCGTCCTTCATGAGGAACTCGCGACCGCGCATCACGCCGAAGCGCGGCCTGATCTCGTCGCGAAACTTCACTTGGATCTGGTAGAAATTCACCGGCAGCTGCCGATAGCTCTTCAATTCCCGGCGTGCGAGGTCCGTGATCACTTCTTCGTGCGTCGGTCCGATGACGAAGTCGCGCTGGTGTCGATCTTTCAAGCGCAGCAATTCCGGGCCGTACTGCTCCCAACGTCCCGACTCCTGCCACAGCTCTGCGGGCTGCACGGCGGGCATCAGCACTTCGAGCGCACCGGCGCGATCCATCTCTTCGCGGATGATGGTCTCCACCTTGCGCAGGCTGCGCAGGCCGAGCGGCGTCCAGGTGTAGATGCCGGCCGCGAGGCGCCGGATCAAGCCTGCACGCAGCATCAGTTGATGGCTGATGACCTCGGCTTCCGAGGGGGTTTCCTTGACGGTATTGATCGGGTATCGGGACCAACGCATGGCTGAGGACAGCTCCGGCTGAGTGCAAGGGCCGACATGTTACGGGGGCGGCGATTGTCCCGAAAGGTTTGCGCCCCTATGATGGGCTGGTGAACGAGCCCTCGACATCGCCTGACCGCCGCCCCGTCTCCACCCGCCGCGGTATTTACCTGCTGCCGAATCTGCTGACCACGGCCTGCTTGGCCTGCGGTTTCTTCGCAATCGTTTCGGCCATCAACGGGGATTTCAGCGCCGCCGGCCTCGCTTTGTTCGTCGCCATGATCTTCGATGGCATGGATGGCCGGGTCGCCCGCTGGACGGGGACCGAGTCCGTGTTCGGCAAGGAGTATGACAGCCTGGCGGATATGGTCTCCTTCGGGGTGGCGCCTGCCCTCGTTGCTTATCAATGGGGGTTCGCGGCGATTTCCGAGTACGGTGAAGCCTGGGGACGCTTTGGCTGGATCGCCTCGTTCATCTACGCCGTGTGTGCCGCACTGCGGCTTGCGCGCTTCAACGCCCGCGCAGCCACTGTCGATAAGCGTTTCTTCGAGGGTTTGCCGAGTCCCTCAGCGGCCGGTCTCGTGTCGGCATTCGTGTGGTTCTCGAGCGAGTGGACCGATCCCGGTTTGCTTGGCCTCAGCCTGACATTCTCCGTGTGTCTGATCGCCGGTGGCTTGATGGTGTCGAGTTTCCCGTACAGCAGCGTCAAGCAGATCGACTGGAACGCACGCGTCAAGTTTTTCTACTTTGTCATCGTGCCGATCTCGCTGGCCTTGGTCGCCGTCGAGCCCTCGCCGATGCTGCTGTTTCTGTACTCCTGTTATGCGCTGTCGGCGCCGTTCATGTGGGTCGTTCGTCGCCTGCGCCGCGGCGGACCGCGCGGTCCCGGCGAGTCGCCGCCGACCGGCCATGCTTGAGCGCGCCCGTCGCAGCCAGTACCTGCAGGCGCTAGGTATCGATGAGTGGACGCGTCGCGTCCAGCCCGCCGTCGACATTGTCGAGACCGTTTCGGGTGAAGACGAGTGGACGGTGCTGCAGAACTCGGTCGCTGCCTGCCAGCGGTGTGCGCTACACGAGTGCCGTACCCAAACCGTGTTTGGCGTCGGCGATCGGCGCGCCGAGTGGATGGTGGTCGGTGAAGCACCGGGTGCCGAGGAAGATGCCCGCGGCGAACCCTTCGTCGGTGCGGCTGGGCAGTTGCTCAACGCCATGCTGGCTGCGATCGGTCTCGCCCGAGAGAGCGTGTTCATTGCGAACGTTCTGAAGTGCCGTCCGCCGGGCAACCGGGATCCCTCGCCGGCGGAGATCGCCGAGTGTTTGCCTTATCTGCATCAGCAGATCCGGCAAGTGAAACCGCGTCTGATCCTCGCCTTTGGTCGTGTGGCTGCGCAAAGCCTGCTCGGCACCGACCAGCCGCTCGGCGCCTTGCGCGGCAGCGTCCATGCGGCGGCGCCCCTCAACACTCCGGTCGTTGTCACGTATCATCCTGCCTACCTGCTGCGCACGCCTGCCGAGAAGCGCAAGGCCTGGGAAGACCTCAAGTACGCCCGCCGGATACACGCCGAACTTCGCTGATGGCCACCGCTGCCCAAAATTTGCCGATGCCGCGCCTGACGATGCGCCGCATGCTCGAGACTGACGTCAACGATGTCGTCGCGGTCGAGCGCGTGGCCTATCCATTTCCCTGGAGCGAGGGGATCTTTCGTGATTGCCTTCGCGCCGGCTACATCTGTCGTGTCGCCGAGCTCGATCATCTTTTCGTGGGCTACGGCATTCTGAGCGTAGGTGCCGATGAAGCGCATGTGCTCAATGTCTGTGTGCATGCCGACTTTCGCTTTCGCGGCCTCGGTCGACATTTGATGCTGCACCTCATCGACATTGCCCGATCGGCCGGTGCGCGGGATCTGTTTCTGGAGGTGCGACCGAGTAATCCGGTCGCCGTAAGGCTCTATCAATCTTTGGGTATGCAGCAGATCGGCGTACGCCGCGGCTACTACCAGGCCGAGCAGGGTCGCGAAGACGCGATCGTCATGCGGCTTTCCCTGTAACGACGGCGGTGTAGCGGTGAATCTCGGCGAAGAAGTGGCGCGTCGGCGCACGTTTGCAATCATTTCCCATCCCGATGCGGGTAAGACCACTCTGACCGAAAAGTTGCTGCTGTTCGGCGGCGCGATTCAGCTCGCCGGCACGGTCAAGGGCCGCAAGGCGGCGCGTCATGCCACCTCGGACTGGATGCGGCTCGAGCAGCAGCGCGGTATCTCGGTCACGTCCTCCGTTATGCAGTTTCCGTACAACGACTGCATCGTCAATCTGCTCGATACACCGGGTCACGAGGACTTTTCCGAGGACACCTACCGCACGCTGACGGCGGTCGACTCGGCGCTGATGGTCATCGACTGCGCGAAGGGTGTCGAGGATCGCACCATCAAGTTGATGGAGGTTTGTCGCCTGCGCGATACGCCGATCATGACCTTTATCAACAAACTCGACCGCGATGGTCGTGCTCCCATCGAATTGCTCGATGAGATCGAGCGCGTGCTCGGTATCGCAACCGCGCCCGTTACCTGGCCAATCGGCATGGGGCGTGAACTCAAGGGGATCTATCATCTCGGCGAGGATCGCATCTACGTCTACGAGGCGGGCGAGCGGGGGCGGGTGGGCGAGAATATCGTCATCGAAGGACTGCATAGCGACGCCGGTCGCGAGTTGCTCGGCGATGCGGCCGCGGCGTTCGATGAGGAAATCGAGTTGGTACGCGGTGCCACACAGGCCTTCGATCTCGAGGAGTACCGCGCGGGTAAGCAGACGCCGGTGTTCTTCGGTTCGGCGATTGCCAACTTTGGCGTCGAGGAGTTGTTGAAGTCCTTCACGCGGCATGCGCCCGGCCCCTTGCCGCGCGCCACCCGGCAGCGCCTCGTTCAGCCGGATGAGGCCAAGCTGACAGGTTTCGTGTTCAAAATTCAGGCAAACATGGACCCGGCGCACCGAGACCGCATCGCGTTTCTACGCCTGTGCTCCGGTCGGTACAGTCGGGGAATGAAAATGCGCCACGTCCGGCTCGGGAAGGACGTGCGTATTGCGGATGCGCTCACGTTCCTCGCCTCGGATCGTTCTGCTGCCGATGAGGCGTACGCCGGCGACATCATCGGTTTGCACAATCATGGGACGATCAATATCGGTGATTCGTTTACCGAGGGGGAGGAGCTGGGCTTTACGGGCATCCCCAATTTCGCCCCGGAAATGTTCCGTCGCGCGGTGCTCAAGGACCCGTTGAAGATGAAGGCGCTCTCCAAGGGGCTCGGACAATTGTGCGAGGAGGGGGCTACGCAGTTGTTCCGACCGCTGCGCAACAATGACCAAATACTGGGCGCCGTGGGCCAGCTGCAGTTCGAGGTGGTGGCGTTCCGGCTGCAGGACGAGTATGCGGTGCAATGCGCCTTCGAGCCGATCGGCGTGCACACGGCGCGCTGGGTGCAGTGCGCGGACGAGAAGATGCTCGAAGAATTCCGTGCCAAGGCTTACGAGCACCTGGCGGTGGATCACAGCGGCGCACTCGTATATCTTGCTCCCTCGAGGGTCAATCTCGGTCTGATCATCGAGCGTTGGCCAGGTATCACCTTCAGGGAAACACGCGAGCAGGCCAATTGACCAGCAGGCCAAGTGGGATGAAAAGCCCGTACAAGCGCCGCGATACCGTGTCCTGGGCGCTGTACGACTGGGCTAACTCGGCGTTCGCGACCACGGTCTTGGCCGGTTTCTTCCCGGTTTTTTTTCAACAGTACTGGAGCACCGGGGTCGATCCCACGGTGAGCACCTCGCGACTCGGTTTCGCCAACGGGGTGGCGGGCCTGATCGTCGCTGTGCTCGCGCCCGTTCTTGGCGCCATTGCCGATCGAACGGCCGGGCGTAAGCGGCAACTCGTCGGCTGGACGTTGGTTGGGGTGATCGGTACCGCCGCGCTAGGCTTCATCGGCTCAGGCGAGTGGTGGTGGGCGGCCGCCTGTTTCATGATGGCGTGCATCGGTTTCAACGCTGGCAACATTTTCTACGACTCGTTGCTGCTCGATGTGGCTGAGGATCGCGATCTCGATCGAGTCTCGGCGTTCGGCTATTCCATGGGCTACCTCGGTGGCGGATTGTTGTTCTCCCTGAATGTGCTCATGACCCTCAAGCCGCAATGGTTCGGCCTCAGCGGAGCCGCTGAGGCCGTGCAGTGGTCCTTCCTCAGCGTCGCCGTATGGTGGTTCGTGTTCACGCTGCCAGCGGCCCGGAACATCCGCGAGCGCTCGATGGACGGCCCGCCGGTCAGCCTTTACGTTGCGGCGCGCGATGGCTTGCGAGCCCTGGGGGGCACCGTCCGGCAGGTCGCGCGCTATCGCGATATTTCGCTATTTTTGCTCGCCTACTGGCTCTACATCGACGGCGTGCACACCATCTACACCATGGCTGTCGACTACGGGGTTGCGCTTGGTCTGCCGAGTTCGAGTTTGCTGGCGGCGTTGCTGCTCACGCAGTTCGTTGCCTTTCCGTCGGCGCTGATGCTTGGTGCTTTGGGCAACCGAATCGGCGCCAAGCGCGGCATTCTTTTGTGCATTGCGGTTTACTTGGCCGCAACGGTTTACGGCTACTTTCTCGATTCCGTTCCGGAGTTCTTCGCGCTGGCGGTGGTCGTAGGACTCGTGCAGGGCGGCGTCCAGAGTCTGTCGCGGTCATTCTTTGGTCGGCTCGTGCCCGAGGGTAAGGCAGGAGAGTTCTTCGGTTTCTACAATATGATGGGCAAGTTCGGCAGTTTCGTCGGGCCTTTGCTGATCGGTACCGTCGCACTGCTTACCGGTAATTCGCGACTGTCGATCGCGTCGCTCGTCGTGCTGTTCATTGCAGGCGGTATTTTGCTGTGGTGCGTGCCGGAGTCACGCCGCGGCGGAGCCGCTGCTGCATGAGCGCAAGCCGTATCCCGCATCTGCCCGCCGAGGTACCGCAGGTTCGCAGTCGCTGGCGACGCTGGCTGGGTCTGTCGGGCCTTGCGCTCGCGGGCTGGCGAGTCGAGGGCAACTTGCCGAATCTGCGCAAGTTCGTGTTGATCGTCGCGCCGCACACCTCGAACTGGGATTTCGTCGTCGGCTTTCTCGCCTATCTGGGTCTGCGTTTGCACAGCTCGTGGTTCGTCAAACACACGGCGCTGCGCTGGCCTTGGGCTGCGCTCGGACGGCATTTTGGTGCTGTGGCGATCGATCGCGCCCACGCCGGAAATGTCGTCGGCGCTTCGGTCGCGGCGATGAATTCCGCCGAACGCATGGTGATCACACTCGCCCCGGAGGGCACGCGTAAGAAGGTGGCGCAGTGGAAGCACGGCTACTATCGAATCGCCGTCGAGGCGGGTGTGCCGATCGTCACGGCGGCGCTCGATTATTCGCGCCGACGCGTCGTATTCGGCGACGCGATGACTCCGAGCGGTGATTACGAGCGCGATTGGCCGCTGCTGCGGGCGGCTTTCGATGCGCGGATGGCGCGCCACCCCGATCAGTTCTAGCGCACCGCGGCGCTATCGCTTGCTGGTAGGCTTAGCTTGACCACTCCGCCGGGTCGAGCCGAAAGGAGTCTCGCAAGAGCACGTAAAGGGTGGGATGCTGCTCGCGCAGATCGCGGGGGCGCTCAAAGAAAAACTCCGCCGCTACGGCCAGGAATTCGGTGAGATTCTCGGCGCCGTACGGATCAAGCAAGGTCGGCTCACCACGGTCGACAGCGCGACACAGTTCCGCGTGACTTGCGGCCAGAGCCGCATGCGCTGCGGCATCGCCACCGGGCCTGCTGGCTTCGAGAAAGTGGGTGATTTCGTGGATGACGACGTTGTAGCCGTCGTCACGAATTTCCGCTTCCTGTACGTCATGCCAGGACAACACCACCCGATCAGTGTCGAGTGATTGCCCAGACAGCGCGCGGTAGCCTTCCGTAACGACGCCCGTACTCTCGTCCTCGTCCTGCTCCTCCACTATGAACTCATCCGGATGCAGCGTGATGCCGTGCAGGGTCTCAAAGGGATATTCCTCGCTGCCGAGAGTCGGGATGCAGGCCTGCGCCGCGATGATGACGCGCATCTCGTCGGTGACATCCAGTCCGCGTGCACCCGTGAAGGGGATGCGACGAATGAACTCCTGCAGCCGCGGCAGTAGGCTTTCTTGTAGCTCCTGAGGGAGGCGGCGATAAAGATGAACTTTGGCCTGCAGAACGAGGCGAGGGTCGCAGGCCAGAGTCGATTCTTCCGACCGAGCGCGACGACGTCGGCGCCGCAGCCACCAAAAGAGCCCGAGCAAAAGAACGACGATGACGAGAAGGCGCAGCATGGCTTGTCAGAGCAACTGCTTGACGCGGCCGAGCTGCTCTTCGAGGCTCGACAGCGTGCGCTCGAACTCCGCCACCCGTGCATGTTCCTGCGCGACGACTTCGGGTGGGGCGTTGCGAACGAAGTTCTCGTTCGACAGTTTGCCGCCTGCGCGTTTGATCTCCTCGCGTGTCTTACCGATGCGTTTCTCGAGACGCGAGGCCTCGGCCTGCGGGTCGATCAGCCCGACCATGGGCACGAATGCCCGCATGCCACCCACGACCGCAATCGCCGAGGGCGGCGCCGCAACACCTGGCGGCAACACGGCGATCGATTCGGTGCCCGCGAGCCGGGCCAGGTAGTTCTCGTGGGTGGCGAGTCGGGCGAGGTCGTGCTCACCCGCCTGATCGAGCAGCACTGGAAGTTTGCGTGCCGGGCTGATGTCCATTTCACCGCGGATCTGTCGAATACCGAGCACGAAGGTCTTGATCCACTCGACGTCGGCTTCGGCTGACGCATCGTGCGGCCAATCGCTGTCCTTTGGCCAGCTCGCCGTCATGATGGTCGCCGCGGCATCGTCAGGGGTGCCTGAGGCGGCCCGGACGCGCTGCCAGATCTCCTCGGTGATGAAGGGCATCAGCGGGTGCAGGGCCCGCAGCAGGGCTTCCAATACGCGCTGTAGCGTCTGGCGGGTCGCCTGCTTGGCTTCGGCGCTGACACCTTCGCCTTGCAGGATGGGTTTGGTGAGCTCGAGATACCAATCGCAGAACTCGTACCAGGTGAACTCATAAAGTGCGGTGGCCGCAAAATCGAAGCGGTATTCGGCAAAGGCTTGATCGACCGACTGCAGGGTTCGTCCAAGCCTCGAAATGATCCAGCGGTCGGCCACACTCGGCACGGTGGCGCGCGACTCGGCAACGGGAGTCGGCGAGGTGTCCTCAAGCATCAACAGCACGAAGCGCGAGGCATTCCAAAGCTTATTGCAAAAATTGCGATAGCCGCCCACGCGTGCGAGGTCGAAACGCAAATCTGCGCTTTGGGTAGCGAGCGAGGCAAAAGTAAAACGCAGCGCATCGGTACCGAAGGCATCGATACCATCCGGGAATGCCTTGCGGGTGGCTTTCTCGATGGCTGGGGCAAGCCGTGGCTGCATCAGTCCGGTGGTTCGTTTACGCACCAGATCCTCGAGGGCGATGCCATCGACGATATCCAGCGGGTCGATCACGTTGCCCTTGGATTTCGACATCTTTTGGCCTTCGGAGTCGCGGATCAGGCCGTGGACGTAGACTTCGCGAAAGGGCACCTCATCCATGAACTTCAGGCCCATCATGATCATCCTGGCCACCCAGAAGAAAATGATGTCGAAGCCGGTGACGAGTACCGACGTCGGGTAAAAACGCTTTAGCGTGGCCGCGTCTTCCGGCCAGCCGAGTGTCGAGAAGGGCCACAGTGCCGAGGAAAACCAGGTGTCGAGTACGTCGTCGTCTTGGCGCAGGGTGCAAGAGGCGGGCAGTGCGTGCCGCGCACGGACCTCAGCCTCAGATCTCCCGACGTAGACCCGCCCCGTGTCGTCGTACCAGGCCGGAATTCGATGTCCCCACCAGAGTTGGCGACTGATGCACCAATCTTTGATATTGCGCATCCATTCGTAGTACGTCTTGGTCCAATTTTCGGGTACGAACCGAATCGCGCCCGAGCGCACGGCTTCGATGGCAGGATCCGCCAAGGGTTGGATGCGCACGTACCATTGATCGGTCATGTACGGTTCGATGACGGCACCGGAGCGATCGCCGCGAGGCACCATCAGCGTGTGATTGTCGATGCGTTCGAGCAGGCCTGCAGCCGTGAGTTCCTCGATGATGCGCGTGCGCGCCGTGAAGCGGTCCAGACCCTGCAGGTGGGCAGGTGCCTGCTCGTTGAGATTCGCATCGGGTGTGAAAATATTGATCTGCGGCAGTTGGTGTCGCAGGCCCACTTCGTAATCGTTGAAATCGTGCGCCGGGGTGATCTTCACGCACCCTGAGCCAAAGGTGGGGTCCACGTATTCGTCAGCGATGATCGGAATGAATCGATTAGCAATGGGTAGTCTGACGCGCTGCCCGATGAGATGCGCGAAGCGTTCGTCAGCGGGATGAACGGCGACGGCCGCGTCTCCCAGCATGGTTTCAGGGCGCGTGGTCGCTACGACGAGGTAGCCGTCGCCCTGTTCGAGCGGATAGCGCAGATGCCAGAGCGAGCCTTGCTCTTCGCTGCTTTGCACTTCGAGATCCGAGACCGCGGTGCGCAGCACCGGATCCCAATTGACGAGTCGCTTGCCGCGGTAGATCAAGCCTTCCTCGTACAACCGAACGAAGACTTCGGTGACGACTTTCGACAAACCCTCGTCCATGGTGAAGCGATCGCGCGACCAATCCACCGAAGCGCCCAGTCTGCGCATCTGCCGGGCGATGGTCCCGCCCGATTCACCTTTCCATTTCCAGACGCGTTCAACGAACTGCTCGCGCCCGACATCGCTGCGCGAGCGACCCTCGGCTTCGAGCTGCCGCTCGACCACCATCTGAGTGGCGATGCCGGCATGGTCGGTACCGGGCTGCCACAACGTGGGCTCGCCCCGCATGCGGTGGTAGCGGGTGAGGGCATCCATGATCGTGTCCTGGAACGCATGACCCATGTGCAGGGTGCCGGTGACGTTCGGCGGCGGAATCACGATGCAGTAGCCGGGGCCTTCGCCTCGCGGAGCAAAAAGACCCGAGCGCTCCCAGCGCTCGTAGATGCGCTGTTCGATGTCGCGGGGCGAGTACACCTTATCCATGGTCGATCGATCCTTCAGCGGTGACGATCAGCGTCGGGCGCGACTGATCAGTAGGTCGGCCAGCAAGCCGATGGGGCGGCCCGTGCTGCCTTTGGCTGCGCCGCTCGCGTATGACGTGCCGGCGATATCCAGATGCGCCCAGCGCATGCCCTGGGTGAACTTGCCAAGAAATGCCGCGGCAGTGAGCGCACCGCCGTCGCGCCCGGCTACGTTGGCCATGTCCGCAAAATTGCTGCGCAGCTGTTCGGCGTATTCTTCGGTGCAGGGCAGATGCCAGGCGCGATCATCGGCGCGTACGCCCGCAGCGACGATTTCGGCTGCCAACGAGTCGTCGTTGCTCATCACCCCGGTATGGTGATGGCCGAGTGCCACCACGCAGGCGCCGGTCAGCGTGGCCAGATCGATCACCGTGTTCGGCTTGTAGCGACGCGCATAGTGCAGTGCGTCGCATAGGATCAGCCGACCCTCAGCATCGGTGTTGAGGATTTCCACCGTCAGGCCGGCAGCACTCGTCACGACGTCGCCGGGTTTGACCGCGCGACCACTCGGCATGTTCTCGCAGGCCGCCACGAGGCCGACCACGTGCAGCGGCAGTTCGAGGTCGGCGACCACCGACATCGCAGCGATCACCGAGGCCGCGCCCGACATATCGAATTTCATTTCATCCATGGCACCCGGGTCTTTCAGCGAGATGCCGCCGGTGTCGAATGTGATGCCTTTGCCCACGAGCACAATCGGTCCGCGCGGGGCTTTGGGCGATTTGTATTCCATCACGATGAACTTCGGTGGCTGCTCGCTGCCTTGGGTCACTGCCAGGAAGCAGCCCATTTTTTCGGCGCGGATGTCGGCTTCTTCCAATATCTTGACCTTGAGGGCCGGATAGCGACGGCCAAGTTCCACTGCCTGCTCGGCCAGATAGGTCGGCGTGCAATGATTGGCCGGCAGGTTGGCGAGGTCACGCATCACGGCGGCGCCGCGGCCCGCCGCATCGCCGTGTCGCAGCCCACGTCGCGCAGAAGTGGCTGACGCACCGACCGGGCCGAACTTGAGGCTTTTGAGCGCAGGGGCGGCCGGCTTTTTTGCTGATTTTAGATCATTCACGCGGTAGAGCGCCGCGTGGGTGATCTCGGCGGCGGAGCGTGCGAACAGGTAATCATCTAGGTCGCGACTGGCCGGCCGGGTGAGGGCCACGGCGGCTGACTCGACCCGGGTCTTGGCCAGCGCCCCGATGGTCGCCTGCAGTGCCTTGCGCCAACTACGGCGAGTGACCGTGCTCGAACCCTGGCCCACGAGCAGCACACGCGTGGCCTTGAGGCGGGCGAAAGCGGGCAGTAGAGCGGTCTCGCCAAGCTTGCCGGCGAAGTCACCATGCCGCAGCCAACGCGACAGTGCGCCACCGCAGCGACGATCGACGGCACGGGCGCCGGCGGACAGTTCCCCGGAATCATGGACGCCGATGACGATGCAATCGGTGCGGGCGAGGGCGGGGTTGCCGGTGAGAATATCGAACTTCATGGGGATCTCCGCTGCTGTAGGGATGGCCGTAGGCCGATGTGGCTCCACCGGTCAGGCCGCTTGGCGTACCATTCTAACGGTTTCCGGAATCTAACGGCCGTGACGCGACTCTCCCGATACATACTGCGTGAAACTGCCGGGACTTGGCTGGCAGTCACCTCCGTGCTGGTGGTCGTGCTGCTGACCAATCAGGTGGCGACCGTGCTTGCACGGGCGGCCGAGCGCGGCTTCCCAAGCCGCGTCGTGCTCGAACTCGTCGGGCTCGGTTTGCTGCAAAACCTCGCGATATTGCTTCCTGTGGGCTTGTTGCTCGGGGTGATGCTGGCTTTCGGCCGGCTTTATCACGATAACGAGATGACGGCGGTCGTCGCCTGTGGTGTGTCACCGCGCGCCGTTTTTGCGCCGATTGTCGGCCTTGCGCTGTTGGTGTCAGCTGTCGTGGCGGCCTTGTCGCTCTACATTGCACCCCTTGCCGCCACGGAGGTCGAACGGGTGCGCACTGAGGCGCTGCAGCAAGGAGAGTTCGCGCCGATTGCGCCTGGTAGGTTTCGCAGTTTCGGTGGCGGGACCACGGTGTTCTACGCGCGTGGCGTGCAGGCGGATGGCACGCTCGAGCGTGTGTTCGTCAAGCGATTGCGCGACGATCGCTATGAGATCGCCGTGGCGGACTTCGCGCGCCACGAGATCTCTGCCGATGGTTCGGTACACGTGTTGACCCTGCTTTCCGGCGAACGCTACGAGGGCAAGCCAGGCTCGCCGCAGTTTCGCATCGTACGCTTTGCCGAGAATGTCATCCCGGTGCAAGTCCCAGGGGTGGGTGTTGGTGCGACGAAGATCGAGGCGTTGCCGACGGCGGAGTTATTGCAGGGCACTGATCTTGCGCGGCGAGCAGAGTGGCATTGGCGTGTCGCCTCGCCGCTGATGGTGTTGGTGCTCGCGCTACTCGCTGTGCCGCTGTCGCGGTTGCGACCGCGGCAGGGGCGCTACTCGCGACTGTGGCTGGCGATCCTGATCTATTTTTTCTACATCGGTCTGGCCAGTGCGGCGCGGGTCTGGTTGACCAAAGGCGAGGTGCCGCCTGAATGGGGTCTGTGGTGGGTTCATTGTCTGGTTATCGCGGTGGCGCTCGGGGTGATTAGCGCGCCGGGCGTCTTGGCCCGTTGGCGACATCGCGATGTGGTGCCGGCATGAACACAATCGACCGGTATCTCGTGCGGGCGATTTTGGGCGGCGTGTTCACCACCATGGCGGTGTTGCTGTCGCTTGGCGCCCTGTTCGTGCTGATGGGCGAGCAGGACGATGTGGGCGTCGGCAACTTCACAACCTGGGATGCCGTGACTTTCACCGCTTTGAACCTTCCCCAGCAGGCGTGGGAGTTGCTGCCGATCAGTGCTCTGATTGGTTCGTTGGTGGGTCTCGGGGCATTGGCCCGCGGCAGTGAGTTGACAGTATTGCGTGCCTCTGGTCTCTCCGTCTGGCGCATCGCTCGGGCGGCAACGATCGCCGGCGTGTTGTTAACGCTGATCGCGGCGGTGCTCGGTGAATTCCTCGGTCCGCCGATGCAGCAGTTTGCGAGACAACAGAAAGCCTTTAGCAAGTATGCCGACCTCAGTCTGCGAGGCACTGGAGATGCGTGGGTGCGCGATGGGAATCTCATCATCAATGTTGAGCGACAGACTGGTGATGCGCAGTTCGGCGGTATGGTGATCTACGAGTTGGACGACCGGTTTCGTTTACGTGCCTTGGGGCGTGCCGTGTCCGCGAGCACGGCCGATGAGGGCCATTGGAGTCTCGAGCAGTACACCGAGTCTCGCTTCGGCGAGGATCGCGTCGCAGTAAGCCGTGCCGCACGCCGCGCGTTGCAGTCAGCAGTGAGCGCCGAGTTTTTGGGCATCGCAGCATCTTCGCCCGACGAGCTGCCGGCGAGTGACCTCTGGCGAATGATCGGGCATCTCGAAAAAAACAATCTCGATGCCAATCCGGCGCGATTCGCCCTGTGGTCGCGGGTGGCGCGCACAGTGGCCACAGTGTTTGCCGTGCTGCTGGCATTGCCATTCCTGTTCGGTTCGTTGCGGGCCACCGACTCCGGCACGCGGCTCGCCTTCGGACTCGTGATCGGTATCGGGCTATTCGTCTTGCAGCGCAGCCTCGAAAGTGGTGCCGTGGTATTCGATGGCAACCCCGTGCTCTTCGCCTGGTTTCCGACGCTACTGATGGCGGCGGTGGCGATTGGGTTGATTGCCCGGACGCGTTAGGATTCGCGTCATGTCCACCTCATTAGCTGCTCTTTATCCGCCCCTCGTTAAACGCACGACGCTGATCGTCCGCGATGCCGAGCGTTCGCTGCGGTTCTATCGTGACGTGCTGGGTTTGACGGTCTGGTACGACGATCAGATCAGGTTGTCTGGTGTGGGTCTCGCCGCTGGCAAGCGTGGTGATCTCACCCGTCTCGTCATCTTGAAGGCGGTGGATCCGGTCGTCGGCATGATCGGATTGCTCGAGTTCACCGAGCCGCGACTGCCCGAGCCACCGGTGCGACGACGACTCGGAATCGGCGACATCGTTTTCGTCATGCAAGGCAAAGATGTCGCTGCCGTGCGCGATCGGGCGGTGGCCTTCGGTGCGAGCATTCACGCCGAACCGCATGGCTTTGAGGTTCGTGGCGCCGATGGTCGAATGCTGTCGATGACCTCGCTCAGTTTGTGGGACCCGGACGATTACTTCATCGAGTACAACGAACGACATGAGGCGGCCTCGACATGAGCATTGAACCCTCTCGTGAACGTGACCCGAGCACTGCCGCTGCGGCCTCGGAGCTCGCGCCCGGCAAACTCGTATGGGATCTTCCGGTCCGCCTCATCCATTGGAGTTTGCTGCTGTGCGTGGTCGCAGCCTGGCTCACTCGTGAGATCGAGGGCGACTGGTTCGTATGGCATACGCGCTTCGGCTACGCGGTGTTGTTGCTAGTGGTCACGCGATTGCTGTGGGGCTTTGTCGGTACCCGGCATGCGCGGTTCGCGAGTTTCGTTCGCGGCCCGGCGTCGATCTTGCGTTACCTGCGCGGCGACTCGACATCGAGCCCCAATGTGGCCGTGGGTCATAACCCGCTCGGCGCGCTGATGGTTCTCGCCTTGCTCGGGCTGTTGCTCATTCAAGCGCTCACGGGGCTTTTTGCCAACGACCAAATCATGGAAACCGGGCCGCTGTTCGGCTATGTCAGCAGTACGACCAGTGACGCTTTGACTACCGTGCACAAGCAGGTCTTCGATCTCATCGTGGCTGCAGTGTTCGTCCACGTTGCTGCGGCGCTGTTTTACCTTTGGGTGAGGCACGACAATCTCATCTTGCCGATGTTGACGGGCCGCAAGTCGGCGGACCGCGTGCCGGCCGGTGAGGAGATCCGTTCTTCGCGCACGGCGGTCGCCGTGGCCATACTGATCGCGTTGGGGGCCGTGTTGTATTGGGTCATCAGCACGGCACCCGAACCGATGTTGTTTTCCTACTAGGCGGCATTGATCGACGCACTTTCGACCCGCGCTTAAAAATCATCATTGTGAGGGGGGCAGATGGACTGGCAGAGACGCGAACTACTGTTGGGAGGGGCCAGCACGCTGGCCTTGGCGGGGCTGGCGACTGAGGCCGCTGCGGCGAACGCAGCAGCGGGCACCGCGGCTGCGGCTGCCGGGGTCGCTGATGTTTTGAAGGGCCCTTATCTCGATCTGTCCACGCCGCGCGGCAACATGTTGGCCGTGGCCCGCATGACGGCTGATCTCGATCTCACCAAGCAGAAGACCGGGTGGTACAACGGCTACGTTTCCGGCGTTCGTGTCGGCGAGCCACTCAAAGATTTATTTGGTTTCGCAGGCTTCGGTATGGCCCGGTTGCTGCCGCACGAGAGCGGCACGGGCTACCGCAAGGTGCTGCGCGAAGTGGGTATTTATTACGATCTCAAAAGCGGCGAGCCGATCGAGGAGTTTCTTAATCCGTACACGGGTGAGAAGGTTCGCGTCGTCCCCGTCGCGAACGATCCGTTCAACACGACGATTCAAGAGTACTTCCCGCCACCGCCGAACTACGGCGGACTGAACGCCTCAACGCCGCCGCCCAAGGTCCCCTTGCAATTGCCATGGAAGAAGCAAGGCGATTACGTCACCTTGGAGCGGCACATTCATCTGTTCTACAAGAACGCTTTGCAGCCTGATAAGTGGCCGCGCGAGTCGGCAGGCCCCATGGCTCGGGTGTCGGAGTTCTTCACCTACTTCTTCCGTGCCGCCGACATGCAGAACTCGGCCATGACCTCGCTCAATTTCCATGGTACGTGGTCGCGCGTTACGCCATGGTTGCCGTGGATGTTGATGGGGCAGGCGGAAGGGCACTGCCAATACATGTGCTATCAGGGCAGCGGGCAAAATCTCGGCGATGTTATGCCACGCGCCGTACTCGACTACATCGAAAAGAAATATCCGCTGTATCTCAATGCACCCACCAAGTGGGTCGATCCGTCACTGTCGTCCATCGAGCGTTACGCGCTCGAGCAGACGCCTGCACCTCTGAAAAAGTGACGTACTGAACTGATCCAGGTGGGCGGGGCGGCGGCATCGCCGCCGCCCCGCAGCATGGCGAGTTACTTGCCGGACAGTTCGCCGAGCAGGTGATCCGCGCCGTATACCTTGGCCAAGGCTTCTTTCATGATCGCTGGATGAACGGCGATCGAACGGTTTTTCACCGTGTCGAACCAGTACGCACCCGAGATCGAGTGGATGTTGCCATCGAACATCAAGCCGACGACTTCACCGCGTGCGTTCAGCATCGCGCTGCCGGAGTTGCCGCCGACGATGTCGTTGTTGCTCGACAAGTTGAACGGGGTCGTCATGTCGAGTTTAGATCTGGCCTGCATCCAGCTCTCCGGGATGCGGAACGGGGCCTGACCCGTGGCGCGCTCGTAGGCACGACCGAGCGTGGTGAAGGGCTCGAGCGGCGAGCCTTTCTCCACCCATCCCTGCACCGTGCCGTAATTCAACCGCAAGGTGAAGGTCGCGTCGGGGTAGACGGCCGTGCCGTAGAGTTTGAACCGCGCGCGCGCGATTTTTTCCTCTGCGACGGCCGTCGGTGCCTCGACCTCATCTTCGTAGCGCTTGCGCAGCGTTCGCGAGCGGGCATCGACTTGCATCGCGAGTTTGATCATTGGATCGTTCGAGGCGGCGAGCGCTGCGGTGCCGCCATCCCACAGGGCGAGCCGTACTTTCGGATCACCGAGCGTGCTGCCCCCGACGAGCGTGGTGCTCAGCGAATCGGGTGAGTCCTTGGCGAGCAGGCTGCGGACCGTCGGATCATCGGGACCCAGCCATTCACGCATGCGCTCGAGGCTGAACGACAGCGTCAACCGTTCGAGCTCGGGGTAGACCGGCGCGGGCGCAGCCAACTGCTGCCGCAAACGCGGCAACGACTGGTCGGTGTACTCCCGCAGGCGTTCGGCATTGGGCTTGTCGCGCTCGACGGCGCCGCGCACCAGGCTGCGTGCATAGCGGAACAGTCGACTATTGAAGCCGGCGCCACCCTCGAGATAGCCGTACTCCGTATCAAGGTTGCGGGCGATCCCGTTGGCCTTTTCGATGTCAGCCCATGGGTCACCGAGCGCCGACAGCGAGCGGTCCCGCGCCGCGCGGGCGCGCAGTTCCGCCTCTTGGCGTCGCTTCTCGCTCATGAGGTTTTCATCGAGCAGGGCGTCGAGCTGCTTGCGTCGAACCTTGATGCCGTTCTCCAGTCCGGTGAGCGGATCATCGGTGATGCGGCGCGCCTCGTCGCTGGTCTTGGCAAACTGGATATACCGGCCGCGCAGCTCATTGCTACGCAACAGCGAAGGTGGCAGCGTTACCTCGCGCAACTGCTGCAATTGCGACACGGTCAGCAAGCGATTGGTCGAGCCCGGATGGCCTGAGACGAGTACGAACTCGCCGGCTTTGGGGCCCGCAAAGTTGATCCGCAGCGGGTTGGGGACACTCACCGGTTTGCCGTTTTCGTAGGCACGCAACAAACCCATGTCGAGACACCAACGTGGGAACTGGAAGTTATCCGGATCGCCGCCGAAAGCTGCGATACCGGCCTCCGGGGCGAACACCAAGCGAACGTCGGTGTAGCGCCGATACTTGTAGAGGAAATACTGGCCACCGTTGTAAAGCGTGACGCTTTGGCACTTGAGACCCGATGACTTTTCGCAGCTCTGCTCAAGTTCGGTCAGGGTGCGCTTACGTGCCTCGTTAGCCGCTCGATCGGCGAGCCCGCGAGTCGCCATCTCTACCTCGGCACTGACGTTCTGCATTTCGACGAGGACGTCCGCGACCTGCGTCGCGCACTTGATTTCCTGCTCGCGGTTGCGCGCAACGAAGCCTTCGTCGAGCAGGCTCTTTTCTTTGGTCGAGTTGTCAGCCAGGCAGCTCGCGATGCAATGATGGTTGGTGAGGATCAGACCTTCGCCTGAGACGAAGGAGGCCGAGCACCCCGACAGGCGCACGGTCGCCGCCCGCACCCGATCAAGCCAAGGCTGGTCGATGTTGACGCCGTATTGACGGCGTACGGCATCGCTCGGGAAGTTGTCGTAGGTCCACATACCCTCGTCGGCATGCAGCGCAGGGGCTGCACAGAGCAAGCCTAGGGCCGTGATCGCCAGTCGATGCGTTCGCATTGAAACCTCTGTTTTGAACTTCGATGCGCCATTACAGCATAAGGATGCGCAATGCGTCGTTTCGCGCGAGTTTTGCGCGCCGTACGGCAATCGCAGCCGATTTGCCCGATATGGGGCCTTAACGCCCGGCCTCGCCAAGGCGTGCAATGCACCGCCGGCGTGGTGCCGGTCACGTGCAGGGAGTTCAGGACATGACAAGGCAATTCATGACGGGCAAATTCAAGTCGCCTCGCGCGACGTTGGGGCAGGGGATGACGGAGTACATCATCGTCGTCGCGCTGATCGCCGTGGCGGCCATCGGCGTCTACTCGGCGTTCGGTGATGTCATCCGCGGCCAAACCTCCGTGGCTGCCACAGCCTTGTCGGGGCAGAGTGCGACCGCAGGCCGAGCCTTGGTCACCACAGGTCGCACCAACGCGACCGAGCAAGCCAAGTCGAAGACGCTGTCGGACTACGAGAAATGATCGTCGGCCGCGGGCGTTGCGTCGGTGGGTCGGGTGGCTTTCCGCCACCCCCGGCCGCTCGACCACTGCGCCACGCCCGCGGCCAGGCGCTGGCTCTGACGCTGCCGCTACTAGCGGTGCTGGTGGTTGCGCTGTGGTGGGCCTACGACGCCGGGCAAGCGGTCACGGAAAAACGGCGACTCGCACAAACGGCCGATGCCTTGGCGCTGAGTGCAGCGACTTGGCAATCGCGCGCGCTGAATTTCGACGCTTACACGAACCGGGCAATCATCGCCAACGAGGCGGCGATCGCCCAGTCGGTCAGCCTTCGTGGCTGGTCGCGGTACATGAACGACCTGCTGCTCAAGACCGCCGTGCTCACGGCTTGGATCCCCTACGTCGATGCGGCCACCCTCAGCCTGCAGCGTCTTTGGGCGGGCCTCGATCGCGGTCTGCAGCCAGGGCTATCAGCGTTCGAGGGGATGACGACGCTGGTTGATCAGGACATCGCAGCGGCGCAGCGAGCCATGCATCTGGCCACGGCAGAGGTCGTTCCGGCGAGCATTCGTGAGTCGCTGCAAAGCGGCGACAGCCGCGTGTCCCTGAGTGTAGGCGGCGAGGCCGCATTGATCGCCTGGCAGGTGGAGTGGGTTCGCTTCGCGTCGTTCTATGGTGGCGCGTGGCGATGGCGGCAGAAAGACGTACTCGAGCGCTCGCTCGATGGTTTCACGACACGCCGCAATAACACCTGGCGTCCACTATTCGGAGTCGACATCGTTCGCCTCGAGAAGCGCGGCGGCACCGACTTGATAGGCTTTGATACTTGGCGTGCACTCGACACGCTGTCAGAACATCAGCGTCGCTACGTGATTTTTGGCCGAATGCGCGAACAGGTGCCGCTCGTTTGGGCTGCCGTGCAAAGCGGCATCGCAACCGCAGCACGCGGGATGCACGGCAACGCGCTGCAGGTAAATCCCGCCGCTTCGCGGGCAGCGCTCTCGAGCATGCGCCGGGACCGGATCTATCGCGGCTTGCCCTCCGTTTGGGATTTATCGGCCGCGCAGCGTGCTCAATTCGACCCGCCTCGCATCCCGGTACGTCTCGTGCGCCGACCCGCCTCCGCGGGCGGAGCGGCGGACGTTTTGGGCTTGCGCAGCGTGACAGCGCTCAATGGTCAGGAGCATGTGCTGCAGCCTGCCTCGGAACCCACATCCCCACCGGAGTCAACGACTTCGCCGGCTGATGCGATGTTCGCAATCGCGGTGAGCACGAGCGAGTTTTCGCGCCCTTCGCCCCGCGCTGACGCTGCCATCGAGAAGCCGAATCTCTACACGCCGTTTTGGTACTCGCGCATGGTCGCACCCACGGTGCCCGAGCGGGTGCTCATGGCCACGCTTGACGGGGATCCACTGTGGCTCGCGAGCCTTCCTCGATGACCACTGCGAACCATCCGCGCGCGGCATGTCTTGCCGCCCGCGGCCAAGCACTCATCGAGACCCTCCTCGTCGCCATGCTCGCCGTGCCGATGCTGCTCGGCATATTGTTTCTTTTCGAGTTGCAGGCTGCACAGCAGGCTACGCTCGCGACTACCCGCCAAGCGCTATTCCATTACCACTACGCACGGGGCACAGCCACTGCCGACGAAATCGCCGCTCGCGCCCGAAGCGAACATCTAGACACATTGTTCGTATCACAGCTGGGCTCGGTATCCGGCCAGCAGGTGTCGCTGTCGGCGACGACGCAATCACCGAGTGTGCAACGGGTCGAAGATGCGGCATTCACATTGCTTGAGCCTGCGCTCGGTGTCGGCGCAGGATCGTTCGATCTTGCGCGTGGCTCTGCAATGCGTGCGAGCGCGTCGATCGAGGTAACGAGTCCGAGCATCTTGCGGCTCGCGCTGGATGAGCCGCGCATCAGCCTCTCAGAAAGCCTATCGGCCTTGCATGACGACTGGTTTGCAAACAGCCGCGAGGTTGCCGTATCGCGTATAGCAGGGCTTGCGGTCACCGGACGGTTGCGCGAGTGGACTGAGCCGATGCAGGCCGTGAATGGCGCCATTGCCCTGCTTGAGCCGGCTTTTGCTGGTCTCTGCATCGGTCGGATCGACATCGATGTCGTCCCGGAGGATCGGGTGTATGGCGCCACGCCCACGGATCTGCGGAGCCGTCCATGCTGAACCGATCTCGAGGGCGCGCCGCTGCTCGCTGGCTCGCCTCGTTCATCTCACTCGCGATCGTGCCGCCGACGATCGTGAGCGCCGAATCTCAACCCGCCGCTGAGGCGGCGACGCTCAAGTTCCGCGTTAACGGAGTACCGCTGCATGCCAAGGCCATCCGCGTTTCGTTGCCTCAGCAGGTGCTCACGGAGGCGCTGCTGCGTGAATGGAGTACCGCCGCCGCGGGTCCCTCGCTGCACGTCGAGACATCGGCGCGCACGATCCTCGGACGACAGGTCGGGTTTTTGCACGAGACCATTACCTTGAAAGTGATCGACGCCGGTCATACCGAAGTGCACATGGCCGTGCGCGACCTTCGTCAGCCCGTGGCGCCGCAGCCGCGCCTGCCGTTCACCGTGCCGCGTTCCTTCGCGCTGTTGAGCGTGGTGGAACAGGGTTCCGAGCCGATGGTCGCACAGACGTTTTCACTCGCTGCACGTGATACCGCATCGAGTGTCATCAAGGCCGTTGATGGCGCATTACGCACAGCAGGCTGGTCGGTCAGCCCGGCGTTTCGTGCGCAGACGACACCGCAGTCGCAATCACGGGCGCCGCGCCCTACGCCGGCCGACGTGGTGCTTTGGGCGAGCCGAAACGACCGTCAGTTGCAGGTGGTCATCGTTCCGAGTTCGCAGGGCAGCACGGTGATCGTGCAGGTCTCCGCTCATGCACCGTAAAGGCTCGTTCAGTGCAGCGCGCGGGCAGGTGATGGCCGAGTTCACGCTCGTGTGCTTGCTCGTCGTTTTGGTGTTGGTTGTTCCTTGGGTCGATGACGTTTCCCCCGCCGAGCAGTTGTTGCAGGCGGTGGTCAAGGTCGCCGTGGCGTTCAGGCACTGGTTGCTCTTGGTGTGAGATTTCGGGGAATTGCATGATGGGAAAGCTCCGTTTCAACAACTCCGTACTGCTATTGCTGGTGGCTGTAGTGTGCGGCGTACTCGCGTTCTTTGGTGCGCGACGCTATCTCGCCGAAAGCACTGCGGCCGTACGCCAGAGCTGGGAGCAGCGCTACAACCCTGTCCCAGTTCTCGTGGCAGCGCGTGACTTGCCGGCGGGTCGCAGCCTCGAAGTGGCGGATCTCGCGCGTCGCGCTGTGCCTTCCGCGTTTGTGCCGCGCGGAGCGTTTCGCCCAGAGGACATCGCCCGCGCGACAGGCAAGCCACTGCTGGTACCGCTCGGTGCGGGTGAGCCTCTCGTTCTGACGCAATTGCTGCAAAAGGCCGATCCCACGCTGGCAGCACGGCTACGAGGCGGCGCGCGCGCGGTCACTGTACCGGTTGATGAGGTCAGTTCGCAGGCGGGATTGGTTCGTCCCGGTGATCACATCGACTTGATGCTGGCCGAGGAGCGTGTGCAGGGGACTGGTCGGTGTGTGCTTGTACGGCCACTGCTTGAGACGGTCAGAGTATTAGCGACGGGCCAACGGCAAAACGATCCCTCACGAAGCGCAGAGGCGGCTCTTCGTAGCAGTGCCGATGACTCCGTCGATTACTCCACCATCACGCTCGACGTGACGCCGGAGCAGGCGCAGCAGTTGGCAATCGCGCTGCGGATCGGCGAATTAATACCCATGTTGCGCGGCGAATCCGACGTTCATCCGACCCGTCTCGCGTCGCGAGGCTCAGGGTCAAGCGCCTGCACGGCCGACAGCGCGGGATCGAGCTCATCGCCCCGTCGTGCCCTTGGGCACAGCATCGAAGTGATGGTGGGTGGCGATGCCGGCGCAGGGAAAACACGCCATTGGTTCCCAGGCGGTTGAGGCCGAGGCGTCGGGTATGAGGACCAACGATAGAGGGTGACATGAAATATCTGCGATGGATTATGTTGGGCGTGCTGGCATGCATCGCTGCGCTGCGCTGCATCGACGCGGTGGCGGAGCCCGCCAGTGGGCCGATCGATGATGCGCCGATCAATCTGTTCGTCGGCGACAGTCGTGTGCTTGATTTGGCCACCACACGCATCGCTGTCGGAAACGGCAAGGTGCTCTCTGCGGCGCCGGTGAGTGCACAGCAAATCGTGCTCATCGGAGTGGCGCCTGGCAGTACGGTGCTACAGCTATGGTTGCGCAACGGGTCGCAGCGCCGAATCGAAGTCGTCGTTACCGCCAATGATTTGCAAGCCACGCTGCGCGCGGTGCAGGGCATGCTGCAAGGCATCGAGGGGGTCGATGCGCGGCTTGCGGGGCAACGGATCCTGCTTGAGGGAGATAGTGCAGATGCGCGGGCGCGAGAGCGCGCCGCGGCGATCGCCGGGTTGTTTCCGGGTGTTGTCATCGATTTCGTCGGCAAGCTCGGCTGGGAGAGCATGGTCCATGTCGATGTGCGCATCGTCGAGTTTCGCCGCGGTCGGCTTCGCGAGCTCGGGATCCGCTGGCGGGACGAAATCAGCGGCCCGAGTGCCGGCGTCATCGCGGACTTCGTCCACAACGATCGCTTTCGAGTGCGAGCGGAGAACGACCTGATCCCCGAGACCGCCTTCGATCCGTTGCCCGCGCGGGCTGCGGCACGAGGGTACCTGGGCGTGTCAACGGTGCTCGACTCGCGTCTTCGTGCGCTCGAGGAGACGGGCGAGGCGCTGCTGGTGGCTGAGCCGCGTTTGAGTTGTCGCAGCGGCGGCGCAGCGCGCTTCGTCGCGGGCGGTGAAATCCCTGTACCCGTCACCAACAGTGTTGGCGCAACGGACGTTGAGTTCCGCGAATACGGGGTGATTCTCGACGTCAAGCCGGTCGCCGATGCTCAAGGGGCGATTTTCGTCAGAGTCGAGACGGAACTCAGCCAAGTGGACAATGCGCAACGGGTCGCCGGAATTCCGGGATTGCTGAAGCGTCGCTCCGTCACCGATGTCAACCTGCGCAGTGGCGAAACAGTCGTGATCGCCGGTCTCGCCAATCGCCAGCGCAGTGTCGATACCTCGGGTGTTCCAGCGTTGGCGCGGATTCCGGTGATGGGACGACTGTTCGGGGTGCGAGGCAAACGAGCTGACGAATCGGAGCTCGTGATCTTTTTGACACCGCGCATCGAGAGCGCGGATACGCCCGCAGAAACGCCGGAATTAATGAAACGCACCCAGGAACGCATCGACTCTTTTGATCGAAAGGGGGCATGAGATGCAAGCGAGAATCGTCGATCGAACCGGGCAAACCCGTACCGTACCGTTGACGAGTGGTGCGCAGTGGATTGGTTCCGGCGCCGACTGTCCGATTCGCGTGCGTGGTTCGGGCGTCGGTGTACACCACGTACGCCTTGAGTTATGCGCGGAGGGACGATACAGCATCGTTGATCTCGGTTGTCCTGCCGGCACGCGCGTCAATGGCGAGCGTGTGGTGACTGCGGGTCCGCTCGGTGCTTGGGATGTGGTGCACGTCGGTGACTGCGACATACGCATCGAGCCTGCCCCTCCGGCGGGCGCAGAGCGTGGGGAGGCGGTCCCGGTGGCAGCGCAGTTGGACTCGTCCGGTCATGACGCGGTTACCTTGGGATCGGCGTGCCATGAGTCAGCGCGCCTCGAAGCGGCGGGGCGTTTACACAAACGACTGCTGACGCAATTCGATTTGCGTCGACAAGACGTCGCAAGCATGTCGGATGCGGCGCTGCGCGAATTGGCCACGCAGCTTCTGCAGCCTTTGCTGCCCGACGAAGCGGCGCGCAGCGGCAGCACGGCGGCCGAGCTGCTGCGGTTTGTGCTCGATGAGGCACTCGGCCTCGGACCTCTCGAGTCCTTGCTTGCCGATGACGAGGTGCGCGAAATCATGATTAATGGCGCAGGGCTGATTTTCGTCGAACGCGCCGGTCGTTTGCAGCGAGCCGATACCTGTTTCAGCGGTGAGCCGGCACTGCGCGGCATCATCGAGAGGATCGTCACGCCCATCGGTCGACGAGTCGACGACGCATCCCCCATGGTCGATGCGCGACTGCCTGACGGCTCTCGAGTCAACGTGGTGATTCCGCCGCTCGCCGTGCGGGGTACGGCGGTGACCATTCGTCGTTTTGGTCGGCGGCGACTCACTGCCGCGGATTTGCTGCAGGGCGGGGCACTCGATGCGGCCATGCTCGAGTTCTTACGGATCTGCGTCGAGCAGCGACGGAACATATTGGTCTCTGGCGGGACTGGCTCGGGTAAGACAACGCTGCTTAATGTGCTCTCCAGTCTGATTCCATCGGGCGAGCGGGTGGTCACCATCGAAGACTCCGCCGAGCTTGCTTTCAATCATCCCAATCTTGTCTCACTCGAGACTCGCCCCCGCAACATCGAGGGACGCGGCGAGATCACCATTCGCGATCTGGTCCGTAACTCGCTGCGCATGAGGCCCGATCGCATCGTCATTGGCGAGTGTCGGGGCGGCGAGACCTTGGACATGCTGCAAGCCATGAACACAGGTCACGACGGGTCATTGAGCACCGTTCACGCCAACAGTCCTAGGGAGCTGCTCTCGCGCCTGGAAGTGATGGTGCTGATGTCCGGCGTCGAGTTGCCGGTAAGCGCGATCCGCGAGCAGATCGCAGGTTCGGTGCAGATCATCGTGCATCAAGCCCGGTATCCCTGTGGAGCTCGGCGTATTACCCGCATCACTGAGTTGACAGGCGTCATCGCAGGCACGATTCAAACGCAGGATATTTTCAGGTTCGTGGCCGAAGCACCGGATATCGAGGGGCGCAGTCGCGGCCGATTCGAGGCCACAGGTCATGTACCGCAGTTCTACGAGGAGCTACGCCGGGGAGGGCGGTCCCTCGATTTGGGTCTGTTCGGCGTCGCAACGGGCGCGCGATGAACTCGACCGGTTGGCTGCTTGCGGCGGCATTCGCGACGGTTGCGGCGCTCGCGGGGATCGTTGCGGTTACGGCACTGCGCTGGGGGACAGAGCAGCATTCGGCCCGCTTGTCGCATTTGAGTGGAGTGCGCTTCGCCGAGTTGTTTCTGTTTCTTGATCCGGCGCAGTTCATCAAGCTGAACCTCATTGCGCTGCTGTGTTTGCCCCTGCTCTCGTGGCCGTTGGTTGGGGCGTTCGGTGCTGGGTTCATATTTGTATTGATATTGGTAATGCCGGGCGCCGCCTATCGTTGGTTGCATGCGCGTCGCCGCCGGGCCCTGCAGACCCAACTGCCGGATGTGGCGACCGCACTGGCCGCGGGCTTGCGCTCAGGTTTGAGTCTCGGGCAAGCCATGGATCAAATCGTTCGCTACCAACCCTCGCCCGTGGCGCAGGAGTTCGCTCTCATGTTGCGTGAGCATCGGGTCGGTCTGCCACTCGATCAAGCCTTGCACGGTTTGGCTGAGCGCAGCGGGTTGCATGACTTCCATCTGTTGGTGGCAACGCTGGGCATCGCACGGGACCTCGGGGGCGGGCTTGCCGAGGCGCTCGAGCGCTTTGCCTCGACGTTGCGGCGGCGCTTGGCTCTCGAGGAGCGGATTCGCGCACTGACCTCCCAGGGGCGTCTGCAGGGCGTGATCATGGGTGCGTTGCCACTGCTGCTTGGATGGGTGCTCTATTTGATGGAGCCGAGCATCATGGGTCGCTTGCTGACCGAGCCGCTTGGCTGGGCCGTACTCGCCGTAATCGGAGTGCTTGAGGTGGCGGGCTATTTTTTGATCCGGCGTATCGTCGATATCCGAGTGTGAGACAGGCGCATCGAGGGCGTCATGGGTAACTCTGAGTTGCTGTCGGTGATGGTGCCACTCGCTGCGATGCTCGGCATCGCAGCGTTTCTTGCGTGGCTCTGGTCGATGGTCAGACGAGCGCGTCCCGCTGCGCGCTCGATGCGCCGCTCGCTTCATCGCACGCGTGCTCTGCCGTGGTGGTTGCGCGCACTGTTGCCGTGGTCCAGCTCTCTGGTAGGCGTGGTCGGGCCGCGACTGCCGCTGTCGATGCGGCATGGCGTGCAGTGGATGCTACGCAGAGCGGGTTTCGACGAACATCTGTTGCCGCAACAGTTCGTGGTGGTGTCTCTTTTATTGCCCACGTGTGCGGCAGTCATCTTGGCGCTCTTCGGCGTGTCGGGTACCGCGCTGGGGCTCACTACGCTGCTCGTCGCGGCATTGCCGTGGCTGTGGTTGCGTGATGCGGGTCGCCAGCGTTGCGATGAGATCGTGCGGGATTTGCCGTTATATGTGGACATGTTGACGTTGGCACTCGAGGCCGGAGGGGCCTTGAGCGTGGCACTACGGGTGGCGACCGAGCGCTCACCGGACAGCGTCTTGCGTCGGGCATTCCAACGAGTGCAGGGCGATTTGCGCGCCGGTCGCACGCGCGCCGAGGCCTTGCGAGCATTGGGGGAACGGCTCGATGTGCCCTCGGTCACCCCGCTGATTGCCGCCCTCGTGCAGGCTGATGCAAGCGGCGGGAGTCTGGCTGCCGTGCTACGCGCCCAGTCTGAGCAGCGTCTGAACGAACGGTTTTCCCGCGCCGAAAAGCTCGCGATGGAAGCGCCGGTGAAAATGCTGGCGCCGCTCGTGCTGTGTATTTTTCCCTGCACCTTCTTGATGCTCGGCTTTCCGATCCTGATTCGGTTTCTCGCAAGTCATTGAAGCCATCGATGGATTTGCCTCGGTTGTACATCGACGGTCAGCGCACGGATCTGCGTGTCTGCGTGGCGTGGACTTTTGCGGCACGTACTTTCGGGATGCTGCGCTCGCTACGCTGGCAGCGGTTTGACGTGCTGTGTCTGCCGCGCTGCACAGCCGTGCACACCTGCTTTGTGCCGGTGCCCATCGATGTGCTGTTCGTCGACCGCAGGGGTCGCGTATTGCAGATTGAACAGGCATTACCACCATGGCGCATCGCGCTACTGAGGCAGGCGGACTCGGTCTGGGAGTTGCCCGCTGGGTTTGCGAGGGCATGCTCGATCGAGCGCGGCAGTCGGTTGCAGGCGTGGCCGTCATGCTGAACGCCCGAGGTACCTCGACGGTGGAGTTCTCGCTGGTGGCGATGCTGGTGTTGTTGCCTTTGCTGACGGCCGTGCTGGAACTCGCACAACTCGCTGTAGCGCGGCAGGCCTTGGGTTACGCAGCGACCGAGGTGGCGAGGGTGCTCGAAACCGTCGAACTCGGGTCGGAGTCCAATGATTTGCGCAGTCACGAGTTGCGGGCACGACGGGTGGCCGGGATTGCGTTGCTACCGCTCTTCTCACAGGGCGACGCAGTGGCGGGTGAGGCGAGTGCGCCTGCGGCCGTAGTGACTCGCTCGGTCGAGCAGACACTGCGACCCGATTTACTGCAGATTGGTTTGGAGGCGCTTTCGCCTGCAACGCCGGAATCAGCTCGGTTCGTCGGCGTGCATCGGGTGACCCTGCGGTACTGCCGCGAACTCTATTTTGCGCCGATCAGCGAGTTGCTCCCGGCGTTGCTGCGCCCTACCGCCTTCGAACCTTTCGACCAGCTGTGTCTCGCGCGGTCGCGTTTGCCCATCAGCGCCAGCGCGGTAGTGATACAACCACGCGTGTTAGCGCCCGCGCAGCCCTGAGGGGCCGCGGTGTCTGAATTCAAGGTGACCCTGGTGGGTTGTTTTCGCTGAGGCGCGAGCGCCAATCCTCTCGAGTATCGATGTCCCGTGTAGCAGTCGGCATCGGAACCTCGATCACATCGGCGAGCGTTCGTAGTAACACCCGCGCGCCCTGATCCCCGCGTAGCGAAAGCAACGCGGAACGGGAAGAGGCTGGAATGATGCATGGTGCACCGCGGGTGTGTGCATAGGCCGCGGCGGCAGGAGTTTCGGGTGCGGCACGCCAGGCGGTGATCAAGCGCCCATAATCCGTCTCGGCGATATCCGGCTGGTCGGCCAGTGCAATGAGCACACCCGCCTCGGGCGATGACACCGAGGCCACTCCTGCGCGCAGCGAGGCGGACATGCCTTCGGTCCAGTCTTCCTGCAGGACGAAGGTGGCGCCGCGGGGAATGATCGCGCTGACAATTTCGGCTGCGTGGGCACCGAGCACGATTGTAAGACCGTCAATATCCGCCGCGCACAGCGCATCGATGGCCCATTGGAGCATGGGCTTGCCATCGATGGGCGCGAGGGCCTTGATGCCTTCGAACCGGCGAGACGCGCCCGCCGCCAGCACGAGCGCGTGCAGCGGGACGCGCCGGCGACTCAGCCGCCGGCCGCCTGCAACGTTGCCTGAGGTGCGCTCGCGCGAGGGGCGACTCGGGGCGCTTCGTCCAGTACCCATGCGTTCGTTTCGCGACGAGCCGGGGAGGGGATGGCAAAGATCACATCGCCCTGCTCGCGGGCTGCACGCACGGCGGCCATATCAAGCTTCCAGCCCCGTGCCTCGAACTCGTCGAGTTTGTCACGGTACTGCAGGATCACCTTGTCGGCGGGCATCATCAGTTCCTTGGCGCGCGACGGTGGGGTCAACGTCGGCTTGACGTTGTTCATCACCTTGATGTCTTGCGAAGCGATGAACATATTTCGCTCGTTGATCTTCTTGTCGAGCCAGGCGTTGATGCGCGGCTTGATCAGCCGACCGATGGCGCCCATTTTGCTGTTCTTGAAAAAACCGATGTTGCGCTGGTTGAGCAGGAACACCCGAGTTCGATTCTCGTCGATCGGCGCCTCGAACATATATTGGTGCATCGCAGTCTTCGGCGAAAAGTTGATGTAGGTCCACATGTGGTTGGGACCGTAGGTGCCAGAACCTGCTTCCATCTTGCCGCCTTCCTTGCGGAACTGGCGCATGATCGGGTTCTTCAGCGGCGGCGCGTCGAAAGTCGACAGGAAACCGTAACCCCAAGGGTTGTTCTGGTGGGGACGCAGCTCCGTCATCAGGTAAGTGTCTTCGCGCTCGCCCTGATAACCGTGAGTCGGGTGCACGTATTCGTTGTGCGCGGGGTCGAGGCCGTTCTCAATGGATCGTTCGTAGTGGTAATTGATCTCAAATACCACCAGCGTCGAGCGCCACTCGTCCGTGCCGTGTTCGTCGACCGGCATGATCGGCGGCCGTTGATCCGCCGGCAGGTCGCCGAGGAACGCAAACAGGATTCCGTATTTTTCTTCGACCGGATAAGCGTCCACCCGAGCACGCGGTGGCGGTTTTGTGGTCTTGCCGATCGAGGGGATGCGAATGCAGACGCCGTCGCGGTTGAAGCGCCATCCGTGGTAGGGGCATTGCACCGTCCCGTCTTCCTTGCACTTGCCGCCCGACAGTGACGCACCGCGGTGGATGCAGGTGTCAGATAGCACGGCCGGTTTGCCGCTCTCGTCGCGAAACACGACGAGGTCGTGCGACAGGATCCTGACCTTTTGCGGCGTGGACCCGAGATCTTCGGAGCGCACTACCGGGTACCAGAAATTCATGTACATGGACTGTCCTCCCTGTCCAAAGTCCCGATCGATTTCTACGCCAAATCGCAGGCTAAAACTAGTGCGGCAAACCCGTATCGACCGCCGACTGGTCGGCGCAGCAGGGGCTTGAGTAGCGGGTACGGAGCGCCTTAGGCTGCGGGTGGCGTAATGATGAGATGAATCAATAGATAGAGGGCTAGGAGATGATCGAGCGCACAACGGATACATCCACGGCGTCGGCCGCGTCCACAGCGTCGGTCGCGTCCACAGCGTCACCGGCAGTGGGGTCGGGGATCGAGTTTCTAGGGCAGGAAGAACGACTCGGCCAAGCGGTGGCGCTCGCGCTGCGCACGCTCAAGGACGGCATCCCGTACCAGCACGAGATGAACGATGCCTTGGTCAAGATGCATCTCAATTCGGTTCAGTTCGCCAAGAATAAAGGGCTTATCAAACAATACGTTGAACACGATATTGCAAGCATGATGCCCACCTTGAAGACGCTGCGTGCCGCGGTTGCACAGAGGGGTGACCCGGAGATTGCCCTGCAAGGGGTCTTCGACAAGACCAGCAGTTTTTATCAATTGTGTCTGGACCTTGAGGCCTCGCCCGGCCAACGCCGATTCACCTTTCCATACAGCCACGTGCTCGCTATTTCGCGGCGCATCGGCCAGTTCGATCTGACTGACGCGGAGTTGCACGAGATCTGGCTCAAACCGCGTCTCGAGGGCTACGGTCGTGGTATCGGCGTGACTTTTGAGGTGTCCGACATCGGTGCTGACGGCAAGGTGACGGTGTCGCTCGGGGCTCCCGCGCCCTAGTCAATCGCAGCATTAGGCTCGCCGCCGCAGTTTCAGGCCTGCTTCGGCGCGTGTCCACCTTGCGGACAGCGCAGAGCCGCTGCCGCGACCGTGTCGATCCCCCGGTGTTAGAACATCGTTATAGCGGCGGGCACATGCCGCATGAACAACGGGGGTTGATATGTCGAAGTTCGCCAGGGCGACTCATGTCCTATGGGTAGCGCCGTTGACCTTGTGTGTAGCGTTGCCGGTCAGCGCTCAAGCACCCGACGATGGGGCCACGCTTGAAGAGATCGTGGTCACGGCACGTAAGCGCGAAGAAAATCTGCAAGATGTTCCCATCGCCGTCACGGCGATTTCGGCGGATACCTTGCAGCGTGAGGGTATCAAAGACATCGAAGGTGTCATCGATCGCGATCCCAGTCTGAGTTTCGATCGCGGTATCGCACCCTACGACACGCGAATTGTCATTCGTGGTCTCTCGCCCACCCGTGGACGCCCCAACGTGGCGACGCTGGTGGACGGCATTGACGTGTCGAGTGAGGCCATCGGGGTCGCCGGCGGCTCGTTGCTGATCAACCCGAGGCTCGTCGACATCGAGCGCATCGAAATCGTCAAGGGCCCGCAAAGCGCGCTCTACGGTCGCAGCGCGTTCGCTGGGGCGATTTCCTACATCACCGCTGATCCGGATGACGAGGTGTCGGGAAATGCCTCGGCCGAGTACTCCGAGCATGAAGCCTTCGACATCAAGGGCAGCCTCTCGCTGCCCATCAGCGATACGCTCGGCATTCGCGTCAATGCCTACAAGTTCGACGATCGCGGCATCTATCGCAACACAACGGGGGGTGAGTACGTTGGGGGTGGCGATGGCCTTGGCGGCTCATTGACCTTGAAGTGGGCGCCCACCGATAGTTACTCGCTGAAGCTGCGTTCCGAGTTCTCGGACGATCATTTCGATCAGCCGGCGCAGGCGAGCGTGGCGTTCAACGGCGTCGCCGTTGTTCCGGCAGCGGCCTCGAGTTGTCGAACCTATTCGATCGCCAATCCCGCGGGCGGTACGCTGGTGGCGACCGGGCCGGTGCTCGATGCGTCCTGCCAGTTCGTCGATGCGAATGCGGCGTTGCCCGCCAACACGTTGAACCTCGCGCGCACCTTCCAGACTGCGGTGCTCGGTGCGGCACCCACGGCGATCACCGCAGACATGGCGTTCGACGACATGAACGTGCCGTCGTATCGCGGGCAGATGGTGCGGGGCAACCAACTCGCTGTCACCTACAATCCCGACTTCACGCGCTCGCGCGACAACGGACTCACGGCACCTGCGTTCACCGGCACGAATCGTGAGGTGACCCGGTTCTCGGCGGTGCAGGAGTTGAACGTGTCGTTTGGTACGTTCTCTTCTCTCACGGGCTACACGCGCGCCGAGGTCGGAACGGATCTCGATTTCGACAAGACGGCGCGCACCATCATCCAGCAGAACATCAAAACCGAAAGTCTCACCAAACAGGTGAGTCAGGAACTGCGCTTTACCTCGGATTTCGAGGGTCCGCTGCAGTTCATCACCGGTTATCAGTACTGGACGGAGCGAGCCGATCAGACCGATCGCAACAACACCGTGTTTGGCGCAGGCACTGCGTGTCCGCTGCTGTCGATCCCGTTCCCCCCGCCCGGTCGGCTGCTGTGTGCGACCCAGGCATCGCCGGTGGGTCGGGCCTACACGGAGACCAGTGCCTCACCGTACATGGACGATGCGGCGGCGGCGCGCCAACCTTCGCTGGTCAATCGCAAAGTGGACCATCAGTCGCTGTATCTCGAGTTCGAGTGGGACGTCAGCGAAACCTTTCGTCTGATCGGCGAGGCGCGATACATCGACGAGGATAATGAAGTCGAGGGGCCTGTGACGGCGGGCAACCAAGGCCCGGGTACGGTGATCCTCTGCGGTGCCACGGGCGATTGCCGCACTGCGGCATCGATTCCCTATGCAGCGCAGCCCGGGTTGCCCGCGACCTTTGCCGGCGCCGCGCAGATTCGTCGGCAAAGTTTCGCGCGCAACGATTCATACATCACGCCGAAGGCCACGGTGCAGTGGCAGCCGTCGGATGATCTGAATCTCTACGGCTCCTACTCGATCGGCAAGAAGCCTGGCGGGTTCGGTACGCTGACCATCGGCGCTTTCGGTTTGCCGAACCGCGAAGACGTCGAGTTCGACCCGGAGCGCATCAAGGTCTACGAGCTCGGTGCGAAGTGGACCTCACCGGCGCGCAACGTGCAGTTGAGCGCGGCTGCCTTCCTGCAGGATTTCACCGACAAGCAGGTGAGCACGCAGGTGATCATCGGCAACACGCTCGGTAATCGCATCACCAACGCGGGTGGTGCCGAGTTGCAGGGTCTCGAATTGTCGGGGCTGTGGCGTGCCTCCGAGTACCTGACGGTCGGGTTCGGTCTTACGCACTTCCTGAAGTACGAGTTCACCGATTACACGACGCTCTCGGGTGGTGCGGCGGAAATCGCCCGCACCGGAACCTGTACTCCGGTGACGACGGTGATCGCAACGGCCGGTGTCAACCAAGCCAAGACGACCTGTGCGGTCAGTCGTAACGGCAACAAGATCGAGGATACGCCTGAGACGGCAGCCGCCCTGAACCTCGGCTATCGCCGGCCGTATGGCAGCGAAGGCAACTACTGGTTCGCCGATGCAGATATGTCCTACGTGGGCGAGCGTTTCATCGAGGACGACAACACGATCTGGCTCGAGGCCTACACCAACCTCAACCTGCGCTTCGGTGTGGGTAGCGAGACCTGGAGCGCCACCCTGTTCATCGACAATGCGACGGACGATGACAAGGTCAAATCAGCGGGTACGGGCCCTGGCAATGCGTTCGCCGATGCTCGCGCCGCACCGCGCGTAGGTACGGCTGGCGCATTGCCGGCGAATCTGACCAACCCCGTCGCCGCCTTTGGTCTTGCCATTCCGACGGCAGTCTTTGCCGAGATGCCGCGGCCGCGGACGATTGGCTTTCGGGTCAACTACAAGTTCTGAGGGCGTAAGCGTCCACCGGGGTAAACGCGGGGGCTGCTCGTTGCAAGACGAGCAGCCCTTTGCGTTAAGGCTGATCCCGATTCACGCAAAAGAGGTAGATGATGGTCAGCACGACACGACGCGGCGCATTGCGCCAAGGCCTTGCGGCAGGGGCTGCCCTAACACTAGGCGGGGGGTTGACCTCTGAGGGTGCTGGGTTTGCCGCAGCGTGGGCCGGCGAATTACCCAGCGCTACAGACGCACTGAAGGGCAGCGGCGGGCTGCCTGATTGGTCAGACCCCGCGGTGAACGTGCGCAACATGGTGCGAATGCAAGGGAGCCTGCGCGAGCGAGATGTGCCCTGGTGGTTCACCGGTGTGATCTTTGGCGTGCGCGGCGAATCCGAGACACCGCGGCCACTCGTGCGTTTCGAAGGGATGGAGATCTATTGGTTCAAGCACATTACCGACGGCTTCATGCTTGGCGGCCATACGGTCACGTTTTTCCGCGATTACGAGAGCGGGGAGTTTCTACGCGAGTTTCGCAATCCCTACACAGGCCGAGTCGACCAGGTCAAACCGGCAGTGCAGGGCGGAAATCTCGGATTCAGTTATACCCCGCGTGGCATCTGGCCCGTGCGCCTTAGCGGTGAGCCTCTGTCGCCACCGGTGGAAAAACCCTTGCGCTTGCAGTGGCATGCACTGGGTCATCACGTGTGGTTGCAGCATCAGACCGTGTATCCCCCCGGTATGCCGGCCATGCATGGTCAGCGACAGACTCTATTCGGTTCGCGTGGCGAGTTTCTTGATCCGAGGGTCGATGCGATATCGAGTAGTTTCTCCTCAACGGTGTTCATGGGCTGGTTGAAATGGATGGACATGAAAGACGAGCCCGGGCACGTGATCTGGCATGCCTCAGGGGTGAAGTTGCGCGACATCGGCGAGTTACCGAAGGAGTATCGCGAGCGCGCCGAGCGCGAATATCCCGAACGGATGAGTGCTCGTCCGAAATCAATCTGAGTTGCCTGTCGGCGGTGAGCGCTTCGCTGCCGTACCGTAAATGTCGGCTGTTGCTGCTGCACCACGTTCGCAGTGCAACCTGCGGACAGGCTCTCGACAGCGTGGGGCATCCATTTGACGGCCTCCCATGCCTGTAGCAGAGTGGAGATGCTGGGGCAGGCGCACGACAGAGGTGCCGTCACCAGCACGACGACAAGTCGTTGTTTCAACTTTGGGGGTCAATCAATGAAGAAATCCACACAGCGTGTGCATCGCGGCGTTGCGGTTTTGACCGGCGTACTGGGCGTTGCCATCGCCATGCCCTCGCTCGCCAATGATGCGGGTCTCGAAGAGATCGTCGTCACGGCGCGCAAACGCGAGGAAAATCTGCAAAACGTATCGATGTCCATCACCGCCATCTCGGCGACGGAGATCGAGAAGCTCGGGATCGCAGACATCGACGATGTGGCGCGCCTCGATGCATCCCTAATCTATGACAAGGGCTATTCGGCGACTGACAACCGAATTTCCATCCGTGGTCTTTCGCCGACGCGCGGCCGCGTCAACGTGGCCGTGCTCGTCGATGGTATCGACACGTCGAGCGAAAGCATCTCCTTCGGCGGTGGCTCGCTGCTTGCGACCAGCCGCCTGCTCGATCTGCAGGCGGTCGAAATCGTCAAAGGTCCGCAGTCGGCGCTCTATGGTCGCAGCGCCTTCGCGGGCGCAGTGCAGTACGTTACGAAGGATCCGGCAAAAGTAGCCGAAGGCAACTTGCGCGGTTCCTACGGCGACTACGGTCGCTACGATCTTACGGGTAGCTGGAGCGGGCCGCTCAGCGACACCTTCGGTATACGTATGAACGCCGTTTACTGGAGCCAGGACGGCATCTACAAAAATCAGGTCACCGGTCGCGAGGTGGGTGATGGCGACGGTTGGGGCATTGCCTTCACTGGCAAATGGGAGCTGAGTGAATCAAGCAGCCTGAAAATGCGCGTCGAATATGCCGACGATCATTTCGGCCAGTTCCCGACGGCGCAGATGCCGATCAACTCTTTCGATGCTCGCCCGGCTGCGGGCTCCGACTGTCTCGTCGTGGGCAGCGGGGCTACAGTAGCTGCGGTGAGTGGACGTTGCCCGACGGGCAGCCAGCGGGTGTACTCGCCGACGACCGTTTTGCCGCCCGGGTTCGTTCTGCCTCCTGGGTCGTCTACATACCCCGGCACCTTCTACGGCAGTAATCACGTCTACTCATCGTTTGGTGCCGTGCCCGGCGCGAAGCAGCTCGCGGTTCGCCTCGATCCGAACCCGCTGACCGGGCAGGATTACGAGGGCAGCAATCGCGAAGTGCTGCGCGCCTCGGCGGTGTACAACGTGCAGCTCGAGCACGGTACGGTGACATCGCTCACCGGGTACACCGATGCGTCCTTCAGCTTCGACGAGGACGGTGATTTCGATTCGGGTGTCGTCAACGGCGTTGATCGCGCGCTGCGCGCAGCTCGCTTCGACAACGAAAATGACACCACGCAGTTCAGTCAGGAGCTGCGCTACCGCTCGGACATCGACGGTCCGTTCAACTTCATGGGTGGCGTGTTGTACTGGCAGGAGAAGGCCGCACAGACGACGCGTTCGATCAACATCTTCTGTCTTGGGCCGGTGCCGGCGAACACATTTTTCCCGGGTCAGCCGCCGATCGGCCCGAGCTGTCAAAACCGCACACCAAATCAGGTTCTCGGTTTGATGACGCCCATTCCGCGTTTGAACTCGCGTGAGATCCAGCACTCCTCGGCGTTTGGCCTGGTCGAGTACGACCTCAATGAGGCGTGGAAGCTCACCCTCGAAGGTCGGTATTCCGATGAAACCGAAACCATTGTCGGCGTGAACTGCTCGCCGGCGCTGACGACTCCGGGCGCTGGGCCGCCGGGCACGCCGCCGGTACGTTGTCAGGATCCGAGTTTCCCGGGCTTCCAGGTCTTCGGCCCGTCGGTCAACTATCTCTATCCGTTCTTCAATCCTTTCGCGCCGCCGGGTACACCGGGCAGCGGGGTGCTTCAGGCACCGGGTGTTCCAGTGGAGCTCGAGAGCACGCACAGTTACTTTACGCCGCGTGCGACCATCGAGTTCAAGCCTACGGACGACTCGCTGATTTATTTGACATGGGCCAAGGGCGTCAAGCCCGGTGGCAACTCGACGGTGACGGCAGGCTCGTGGCAGGACGCTGATTACGACGGCCTCTACGACGAGTTTTCGTTCCGCGACGAGCAGATCCAGGAATATGAACTCGGCGCGAAGATGCAGACCGCCGATGGGCGTTTCCGCTTCAACCCTGCCGCGTTTTTCATCAAATACGACGACAAGCAGGTGGGCGCGCAGTTGATTACGCCCTCCGGCATCGCCGTGGGTCGTTTGCTCAATGCGGGTAAGGCTGAGGTACGTGGTTTCGAGCTCGACTCGCAGTGGGCACCTACGGATAACCTACTGTTCTCGGTGAACTACTCGTACCTCAATACCGAATTCACCGACTTCCCGTTCACGTCGGCCTCCGCGACGGACGCCGTGCGCACCAATAGCTGCGGTCGCAAGACCGACACGGCCGCCAATGCGCGGCTCTGCTTCCTTAACCTCAAGGGCAAGGAGCTTGAGCGTGCGCCGAAGCACTCGGTGGTCGGACTGGCTCGCTGGTCGACTCCGATGGGTGATCTGATGGGTTCGAGTGGGGTCCGCTTCTTCGTCGAGGGCGATGTGCAATACCAGTCCGAGCGTTTCGTCGATTTCTACAATCGGGTGATCCTCGGCAGCTACACCATCGGCAACGTCCGCGTTGGCATGAGCTCGGATCGCTGGGATCTGCAGTTCTACGTCAATAACATCACCGACGATGACACGGTGCAGGGTGGCTCAGCGAATCCCGGCGATGTGGCGCAGTCGATTGCGGATCCGACCAACTTCTCGCCCGCCAATACCACGGGATTGGCGCTGCCGGATCCGCGGATCTATGGTGTGCGCTTTGGCTGGCGATTCGGCGGTAACTGAGTTCAACGGATAATCTTTGGGCAGCAAGCGCTGCGACCTCGAAAGGGGTCGCAGCGCTCGGTCGAACCGGGGGCTAGACCGTGAAGAACGCATACAAGGCGGCGTGCGCCGCAGTGGTAGTGTGGGGCGTAGGTATTGCGCTCGGCGGATGGACGCAAGCCGCCGCGCCCAAAAAAGCCTCGACTGCACTGAAGTTCGTCGATGAGGCTACGGCGCGCGGCGTTGCCGATCTCGCTGTGAATTCGACTGGACCGACCTTCGGCGACTACGACAACGATGGTGATCTCGACGTTTTCGTGCCGGTCGAGGATCTGGGGCCCGGTTTGCACGACCGATTATTCGAGAACGACGGCAAGGGACGCTTCAAGGATGTGGCGACCGAGCGTGGCGTACGCAACCCCGGCAGCATGAGCCGCGGCGCCGTGTTCTGCGATCTCGACAACGATGGCGACCTTGATTTACTGACCGCGAACATGCCGCCGGGTCAGGGGCGAGAGCGCCACGTCCCGACCACGCTCTACCGCAACCAGCGAACGGAAAGTGGCGTGGCGAATTTCGACAACGTGACGCGCAGCGCAGGGCTGATGCGACGCGGCAACGACAACGACCAGAAAATCGGCGGCATCGGCGATACCGCAGGCGGCGTTGGCTGCGCTGACTACGACAACGACGGCGATCTCGATCTGTTCTGGAAGAACGCCGATCCCGACATCGACAACGCACTGTTTCGCAATGAGGGTAACTGGCAGTTTGTCGACGTTACGGCGAGTGCGGGTGTGAGCCTGCAAGGCAAGCTCAAGGACTCGAATGCCCAAGGCTCTCCGAATTGGCTCGATTTCGATGAGGATGGTCGCATGGACCTGTTGGTCACCAATGAGCGTGACAGCAAGGTTTTGTTTCGCAACCTGGGCGACGGTCGCTTCGAGGACATCACCCGCGCGAGGCGTCCGCCAAACGCTTTGCCTTTCCTCAATCCCGGCAATGCGCAGGGCGCCTGCATCGCTGATTTCGACCATGACGGCGATATGGACGTCTTCCTGCCTATGGCGGACCAAGCGGGGCGCATGATTGCCAATCGGCTGCGCGAGCGAGGTGCGCTGGTGTTCGAGGACATCACGGCGCGCTCAGGTGCCGGTGTGATTCGCGGTGCACGCGGTTGCGTCGCGGCCGACTTCGATAACGACGGTAATGTCGATCTTTACTTGAATAACGGCGGCCCCTCGAACGTGTTGATCAACGATGTGATCAGCGACTTTCCGCCCTTCGTCCAGTTTTATATCGCCTGGGAGCCCGCTGAGAACACCCTGTTGCGTAATCGCGGCGACGGTAGTTTCGAGGATGTGACGCGTGGCTCCGGTGCGGAGAGTTTGGGTATCGGCTCCGGTGTCGGGGCGGCGGATCTCAACGACGATGGCTTCCCTGACCTGTTCGTTACCGAGCGTACCTACTATGCGATGGGCAAGCAGGTCAGCGCGCAACCCGGTCGTAATCGTCTGCTGATCAACTCTGCAAACCGCAACGGCTGGCTCAAAGTTCAACTCGAAGGAACCCGTAGTCCGCGAACGCCTTTCGGCGCTCGCGTCACGCTGGTAGCCGGTGATCTCGTGCAGCACCAAGTGTTGCAGAGCGCACACGGGTATAACTCGACCAACGATCCGCGGCTGGTCTTCGGCGTGGGGTCACGTAATTCCGTGGATCGCGTCGAGGTTCGTTGGCCGTCAGGAGTGGTGCAAACCATCGAGAAGCCAACCCTGCGCCAGACGCTGCGAATCGTCGAAGCGGCGCCATGAGCACGATGCGCTCTGTGGATCGGTTGATGTTGATCGACGGCGTCATGACCCCCGGCGAGGGCGGTGCTGCGGGCGACTGGATCGCTTCGCACAGCCCCGCGACCCTGGAACCTCTCGGCCGCGTGCCGAATGCCACGAGTGGCGACGTCGATTGCGCCGTCGCTGCCTCGGCCAGGGCGCAGCGCGAGTGGGCGACGCTGTCGGTGTGGGCGCGCGCGGCGGCGCTACGAAACCTCGCCGCAGCGATCCGCACGCGCGGCAGCGAGATCCTTGAGCTCGAGGCACGCGACACGGGTAATACGCTCGCCAAACTTCATGCGGATGTGCAGATCGCAGCGGGGTACCTGGAATACTTTGCAGGTTTAGGCAGTGAGCTTAAGGGCGAAACAGTGCCGGCGACGGCGACGGGGCTGCACCTGACGATTCGAGAGCCCTACGGTGTGGTGGCCCGTATCGTCCCCTTTAATCACCCCTTCATGTTTGCAGCGGCGCATCTGGCGGCACCGCTGATGGCCGGCAACGGCGTCGTCATCAAGACTCCCGAGACGAGTCCGCTCAGCGGGTCGATCCTAGGCGAACTGTGCCGTGATCATTTGCCAAAGGGACTCGTCAACATCATTCACGGTCGTGGGGCGCCGGCCGGCGATGCACTCGTGCGCCATCCGCTGATCCGCCGCATTGGGTTCACGGGCTCAGTGCCCACTGGGCTTGTTATTCAGCGGGCGGCGGCAGCGAGTTCGGTCAAGCATGTGACGCTGGAACTCGGCGGTAAAAATCCATTCATTGTGTTTCCCGATGCCGATCTCGATCGGGTGGTCGAGGCGGCCGTGAGTGGCATGAACTTCGCGTGGGCCGGCCAGTCCTGCGGATCAACGAGTCGTCTGCTATTGCATGAGCAGGTGTACGACGCGGTGGTCGAACGTGTGGCGAGGCGGCTTGCTGCCCTAAGTGTCGGCGATCCGCTTGATCCGCAATCGGAGATGGGTCCCGTAAATTCGGCCAGGCAACACGCTCGGGTGCTCGAACTCATCGACTCCGCGCGGCATGAGGGCGCTCGTCTCGTGACGGGTGGTGGCCGCCCCCCCGGTGCTGCGTTCGAAAAAGGCTACTGGGTCCAACCGACGCTGTTCGCCGACGTCACGCCGACGATGCGGCTCGCACGCGAAGAGGTGTTCGGCCCGGTCGTCTGCGCGCTGAAGTTTCGCGACGAGGCGGAGGCCGTGGCTCTCGCCAACGACAGTGATTTAGGTCTCACCGCAGCCGTGTGGACGAAGGATCTGCCGCTGGCCCTGCGCATGATTCGGCAAATTGAGGCTGGTACGGTATGGATCAATACGGCGGGACAACATTTCGTCGGCACGCCGTTTGGGGGCTGGAAAGACAGCGGTCTCGGTGGTGAGGAGTGTCTCGAGGAGCTGTTGAGTTACTCGCGTCTCAAGGCCGTGCACGTGCTGAGCTGAGGGCCCGCCAAAGCAGCCACGCGGCGAGCGGATTGGCGATCAGCGAGGTCAGCATCATCGACCAGCCGATTTTCTGCTCATCGCCAAAGATGAAATCGGTGGTGAATCCGACAGCGAATGGACCCAGGGTGGCACCCACCAGCACGAGCGCGAGCTGGTAGGCCGCACCGAATTGCGCCCTCATTCCGTCGGGGGTGATCGACTGGACGTAGGCTCCCGCCGGGCCCGTGGCCGCCGTGCCAAAGAAAAATGTGAAGAAGATCAGCGCCGCGTGGCCGTGCATTGTCGGCATCAGCGGCGCGATGATCGAGGGCAGTACCAAGCCAAGCCCGCAACCGAACAGAACCCTTAGTTTGGCATTCCGGTCGCCGCGCGACTCCAACCAATCCGACAAGGCGCCGCCTGCGAAGGCGCCAAGCAGACCGCCAACGAGGGCAACGCTGCCCAATACCAACGCCGCCTCGGGAATACTGGCGCCGTATTGCCTTTGGTATAGCGCAGGCGTCCAAGTCATCACCGCGAACGCTGTGATCGAGGTCGTGCCATAGCCAGCGAAAACGTAGCCGTACACACTGAGGTTACGGCGAAAATGCGCCCACACCTCGGCGAACGAGGCAGGCGCGAAACCGGCTGATCGTGCAGGCTCCCTCACGAACAGCATGAGTAACGCGACCGGCAGACCGAGGAGGCCCACCACCACCATGACGAGTCGCCACCCGGCGAGTTCTCCGAGCAGTGGCACCGTGACGGCACCTTGCGAGAATGCCCAGCCAATCGCGGCGCCGCCCAGCAGGTAGGCGATGCCCGTTCCGGCCGTGACGCCCGCACTGAAGACGCCGATCGCGAGCGAGAGTCGTTGTGGCGGGAAGTAGCCTGCCAGCATGGAGTAAGCCGAGGGGGACAGCGTGGCCTCGCCGACGCCGACGCCAATGCGGTAGGCAAAGAGTTGGGCGTACGAGCGCGCGGTGCCGGCGAGAGAGGTCATGGCGCACCACAGCACAACCCCGGTGGTGATGATCCATTTACGACTGTAGCGATCGGCCCAGCGGGCGATGACGAGCCCCATGCCGCAGTAAAAGATGGCGAAGGCCGCTCCCGCCAAGAGGCTGAAGGCCGTGTCCGAGATCTGCAGCTCCGCCTTGATGGGTTGCACCAGCAGCGAGAGGATCAGTCGGTCGATGAACGAGACGCAGTTGGCGAGCGCGAGTACCGCCACCACGAACCATGCGTAGACCGGGTGGGCCGAAGGGCGCGCGGGAGTGGTCACGGGAGCGTCCGCCTGTTTTGGAGTGAAACTGGCCGGAGTATATCTGCCGGGCGGGTGCATGCGGCGCGTTGAGGGCAGAGCAGACGCACAGGGGGTGAACATGAAGTGGTTGCGACGAATCAGTAAGGGTCTGCTGTGGGGCATTGCTGGGCTCATGCTCATGCTGCTCGTGGCCGCAGCGTTCTACAGGAATCATCCGGCAGCCGAGGTCGAGGCCCGCTGGGCTACGCCTCCTTCGCAATTCGTCGTCATCGACGGTGTGCGGTTGCACTACCGCGAGGAGGGCAGCGGTCCACCCATCGTATTGCTGCACGCGAACTATGCGAGCCTGTTTATGTGGGAGCCGTGGGCAGCGGCACTTAAGGACCGGTACCGGGTCATTCGTCTCGACTTGCCGGCGCACGGCCTGACAGGTCCCGAGCCCTCGCGCAATTATTCGCTGCAGCGCATCCAGTCCTTGTTCGAGCAGTTCGTCGATGCGCGGGGCCTCCAACGTTTCGTGGTCGTCGGCACCTCGATCGGTGGCACGGTGGCGATGCGCTATGCGGCGGATCATCCCGAGCGCATCGAACGACTGGTGATGATCTCACCGGGCTCGCTGGAGGCGCGTGTGCGCGGTCGGACAACGCCGGCCAATGTACCGAAGGTCGCCGATCTGCTCGCCTGGGTGACACCACGGGCGTTCACCGCCTTTATGCTGCGCAACGACTACGGCGATCCGGCACTCGTCACCGACGCCGTGATCGACGAGTGGTATTCCATGTGGATGCGCGAGGGTAATCGCCAGGCGATGATCGATCTGCTGCGCCAGTACGTCTCGGGTGGTGTCGAGGCCAAGATCAGATCGATCCGTGTCCCCGTGCTGCTGATGTGGGGCGAGAAAAACAAGCGCGTCCCGCTGGCATTGGCCTACGAGACTCGCGCCTTGCTCGAAAACTCACCCGAGGTACAACTCGAAGTACTGCCGGGCGTGGGTCATATGCTGGTGCAAGAGGCGCCGCAGCAAAGTGCCGCCGTGATCCGACGCTACCTCGACACGCCGCTCGGATTCAAAACCGTGGCGGCCGCTTCTCCATGAAGGCGCTCGCGCCTTCGAGAAACTCTGGGGAGGAGAAACTCTCGTCGTAGTAACGGCGTGATTCAGCGGTCTCGGCGCGGGTGCCAGCGGCGATCAGGTTGACCACGGCCTTGGCCGCACGCACCGAGTTGGCGGCGTTGCCGGCGATATCGTGCGCGACACGCATCACGTGCGCATCGATTTCTTCGGCGGCAACGATGTCGTTGATCAGGCCCAAGCGCAGGGCCTCTGCCGCGCCTACTTTGCGCCCCGTATAGAGGATTTCCTTGGCGCGTGAGGGGCCGACCAGATCGAACAATCGCTTGGTGTCGGCGAGACAGTAGGCGAGACCGAGCTTCGCTGGCGGAATCGAGAAAAACGCATCCGAGGTCGCAAAGCGCAGATCGCAGGCCAGCGCGAGACCGCAGCCGCCGCCCGTGCAGGCGCCACGGATTATGGCGATGGTGGGGATCGGCATCGCTTCCCAGCACGCTTGGGCCTCAAGCACGACATCTTGCATGGTCTTCATGCGCTGCGGGTCGGCGAGGTTACGCTGCATCTCGGCGATGTCGGCACCGGCACTGAATGCTTCAGTGCCTGCGCCACTCAACACGGCAACCCGTACCGAAGGCTCCGCGGCGAGTTGGCTCGCAATATCGCGCAGCGCTTGCCACATGGCTGCGGTCACCGCGTTGCGCTTTTCGGGGCGGTTCAGCACCACTCGGGCGAGTGGCGGAACTATGTTATTCAACACTTCGCTCATGCGATCATGTTAACAGTACCAATCAGTTCTCACAGGGGGACGACGGACATGGGAATGTATGCAGATCTGCAGGGCAAGGTGGCGATCGTCACCGGCTCAGGTCGTGCGAAGGGTCTTGGCGAGGCCATGGTGATGCGCCTTGCGGCCGAAGGCTGCAAGGTGATCGTCAGCGACATCGGGGCACCTCGTGGAAAAGAGATTCCCGCCGAGGCGATCGGCACGAGCTCGGGCATCGATACCGTGGTCGCTGCCATTCGCGCCGCCGGCGGCGAGGCAACGGGCGTGGCCTGCGATGTGCTCGAGGAGGCACAGGTCGAGGCCTTGGTCGCCACGGCCGTGCGCCAGTACGGCCGCCTCGACATCATGGTCAACAATGCGGGCATCGGTTACTTAATGAAGCCGATAGTGGAGATGACGCAGGCCGATTGGGATGCCGTGCTCGGCGTCAATTTGCGTGGGGCCTTCTTCGGCATCAAGCACGCCGCAAAGCAGATGATTGCGCAGGGCCAAGGCGGTCGGATCATCAACATCGGCAGTCAGGCCTCGAAGTCGGGGTTCCCGTTTGCTTCCGCTTACGTCGCCTCCAAACACGGCATGGTGGGTCTGACACGCAGTGCCGCCATCGAACTCGGTTCGCAGGGCATCACGGTCAACACCATCTGCCCCAATCACGTGACAACCGGCCTGGGTGCGTGGCAGAACCAGTTTTTCTCCGCCGCCACTGGCCGAAGCGAGCAGCAATACCTCGCCGACATGCGTGCGCGGATTCCACTCGGTCGACCCGGATTGCAGGAGGACATCGCCAAGGCTTGCGCCTTCCTCGCCTCCGCGGAGGCGTCGTACATCACCGGTGAGGCGATGAACGTGTCGGGTGGTGAGGAGTATCACTGATGAGTTATGACTGGCCCAATAAGGCGCGGCTGGCGTTGTCGCTGGTCGTCAACGTCGAGGAGGGTGCCGAGTTCAACGTCACGGATGGGGATCGCGGGCCTGACCCGGTCGACGAGCTTGGCATCGTGCTTAAAAAGCCCGTGCGCAATCACGGCAACGAATCGAACTATGCCTATGGCATCAATGAGGGAGCGCCGCGGGTCCTTGGGCTACTCGCGCGCTACGAGATGCCCGCCACCTTCACCGCAGCAGCCGTAGCGCTGGAGCGGGCACCGGCAGTGACCGCCGGCATCGTGTCGGGTGGGCACGAAGTGTGTGCGCATGGATATCGCTGGGCCCACCAACTCGGCATGTCGGAGGAGCGCGAACGCGAGTTCATCCGCAAGGCTGCTGACAGTATCGAGCGGACGACGGGCACTCGTCCGGTCGGCTGGTTGTCGCGCTACCTGCACACCGATCACACCCGCCGCTTGCTTGCGGAGGAGGGCTATCGTTACCACATGGACGACTACAGTCGCGACGAGCCGTTCATGGATGAGTCAGTGCCGAAGCCGATGGTGGTATTGCCGTACGCCCTCGACTCCAACGACATGAAGATCTGGAACGCGCCGGCGCTGACGCCGCAACATTGGCTCGACTACGCACGCGACAGTTTCGATTGCTTGCTGGCCGAGTCGGCTGGTCGGCCTCGAATGATGTCGCTCGGCGTGCACTTGCGCATCATCGGTCGACCAGGGCGCATCGGTGCCTTTGAGCGCTTCCTACAGCACGTGCAGTCCGCAGGAAGCCGTGTCTGGATTGCGCGACGCTGCGATATCGCGAGCTACTACGCGGCACTCGATCCCGCCGCAAGGCGGATGCCGAGCGCGCAGACTCGCGCATCCTGACCGGGCGGCGCAAGAATCTGCAGGCCGACGGGCAGGGCGCCTGCGGTGAGGGCACAGGGGACGGAGACCGCCGGCCAGCCTGCGGCGGTTGCGATCACTGTGAGATCGGCGATGTTCGTGGGCGGCGGTAAGGCGTGCGGAAAGCTTGTTACCGGAGCGCTCGGCGTCACGCAGGCGTCGAGATCCGCAACGCAGGCAGTCCACGATTCCCTGAAGGCGGCGACGCGTTGTTCGAAACGCTGACAGTCTGCTTCGCAGAGGCCGGCGCCGTAGTCGAGCATTGCGTGCATCGAGACCGAATAGCCTTCCGGGTCTGCGGCGCGTTGTGCGGCGTGTTCGAGCGCGAGCGTTCTCTCGCAGAGCGAAAACACGGCACGGCGAACCCGCGATAAGTCGAACTGCTGCACATCGATGCTGCGTAGCACGGCGCCCGCGTCGCGCAGTTTCGCGATCGACTCGGCGTAGGCCTCAAGCACGGTTCCGGCACAGCCTAGACTCTCCAAGCCCTCAAGTACGCCGACTCTTCGGCCCGCGAGGATCCCCTCGGGATCGGCCAGCGGTGTGGCGGGGAGGCCGCGCAAACAGCACAGCAGCGGCCACAGTGCTGCGGCGCTGCGACTCATGGGTCCCACATGGTCGAAGCGCGAGTCGAGCGGCAGCACACCCTCTAGACTCACCAGACCGGGCGTGGGCTTCAAACCGCTGATGCCACAGAGGGCAGCCGGAATGCGAATCGAACCGATGGTATCGGTGCCGAGTGCCGCATCGCAGTGCCCGGCGGCCAGCGCTGCCGCGGATCCCCCACTCGAGCCGCCCACCGACCATCCCTCGCGCATCGGATGCTGGATGGGACCATCGATGCTCGATCCGGCTGCGCCGAGGGCGGCTTCATCCATTTGCGTGAGCCCGAGCAGCACCGCGCCGGCCTCGCGCAAGCGACGAACGACGATCGAATCGACAGCGGCACGCTGCGAGCGGCGAGTACGCAGCCCGCCGTCGTGCGGCCAGCCGGCGACAGCAATGTTGGCCTTGACGGCGACCAGTTGCCCTTCGAGCGCTCGCCCTGCGCTCCGCGCGAGGCGTGCATCACTCTCGGCTGCAGACTGCAGTGCGCCGTCGGCATCGAGCCAGCGCCAAATATTGAGCGTGCTCGCCTGCGCGGCATCGAGCGCCGCCCTGCAGCGGTCGCTGACTGTGGTCACGCGCCAGCCTTCGGGCGCTCATCGAGCAGGCGTATCGGTTTTTGCCGACTGTCGATTTGCGTCAGGGCCGCCGTGCCGCCAGCCGGGACCAGCTCAGCGCGGATCTCGACACCGACGCGTCGTGTCAGCAAGGCTGCGAAGGCAGCAGTGAGTTCTGCCGAGCGAGGATCGGCGGTGTGTCGCACCTCGATGATGACCGTCAGCTCGTCGCGCCCGCTCGCATCACGCACGGCGCGACAGATGTACTCGCCCGCAAAGGCGGGCTGTTCGTTGAGGATGGCCGCAAGGGCCAGCGGATAGACATTGATGCCGCGCAACTTGACCATGTTGTCGCTGCGGCCGAGTACGCCCACGGTACGCCGCAGTTGATAGTCGAGCGCCGACGAGCCGAACTTCCACGCCGACAAATCATGCGTGTTGAAACGGATCAACGGGTATACATCGTCGCGATACAGCGAAGTGACAACCATATCGCCCGGACGATCATCGTTGATGACGGCACCGGTGTGTTCGTCGACGAGTTCGAGATATTGCGCGTCTTCCATTACGTACATGCCGTCGCGGTCGGGCCCTTCCGCCGCAATGGGACCCGTGTCGGCGACGCCGTACCAATCGTAGATTTCCGCACCGCCCCACGCCGCTGAGAGCACCGCGCGCGACTCGCGACCGACATGCCCAAAGATGGCGCGGATCGGTAGGTCGCGCCCGGGCTCGAGGCCCATGCTACGCGCCGTTTCCGCCAACTGCCGAATGTAGTCGACGAAGCCGACGATTACCGTGACTCGCATGTCACGCATCAACTCGATCTGCGTCGCCGAGCGGGTCTCTTTGCCAGTGCCGGCAGATAAGAACAGGCAGTTGGTGTAATGCAGCGCCGCTTCGCGGACGAAGTGACCGCCGTTGATCATGCCGTGCCCGTACACCGAGTGCACGACATCGTCCGGTCGCAGTCCCTGCATGCGCCAAATGCGCGCGACGAGCAAGGCCTGGACTTCGCGCGATTTGGGACTGAAGAGGACTACCTGAGGGCGACCCGTCGTGCCGCTCGTGGTGTGCACGACGGTGACCGGTCGTTGTGCGATCGGCCAGCGTTCCCAGCCGTGGTAGTCGCCGTACGGCGGATGCTCGGCGAGGCTCTGCATGAGATCGGACTTGCCGAAGATCGGCAGGCGTTCGATGTCATCGAGGCTGCGCACGTCGGCGGGTGTCAGGCCCTGCGCCCGCCACAACCGTTGATAGAAGGGAATCTCCCAGGCTCGCGCCACACATTGCATGAACAAGCGGTTCTGGTGCGCGCGAATCTCATCGCGCGAGAGACGCGCGAATCCGGCCGTAAAAGCCTCACCCACCGGAAAATCGCGCAGCATTTGCGCGTAGTCAAAGGACTCGAAGTAATGCGGAAAGCTCATGCCGTGGTGTCCTTGGGAAAAGTCAGTGCATCGACCAGTTGAGTGACGTCTTGCAGTGTCTCGAGTTGGTCGACGAGGTCAATCAGTTGTTGAATGCCTGCCTCCGGCAGAGCACGAATCCCCGAGGCTGCGGCGCGGCGGAATTTCGCCAAATGCTGCGCGCGGCTGAGAGGTCGGCCGGGTGCGCCAAGCACGTCGGGCAAATCCATGGCGTATTCGCGCCCGTCCTCGAGCGAGATTTCTACGCGTTGCGGGGACAAGGCGTTAAGCGAGGGATTGCTATCGCGTCGCACGACAATGCGCGAAGCGAGCGCCAGACGGTCTACATCGGCGAAACACTCGGGGTTGAAGTCCGTGACATCGACGCTGCCCTTGAGCAGCGCAGTGGCCGCGACGTAGGGCAGACACAGCCGCGCATAGGATGCCGCCATGTCGGGCTTCGCCGGTCGGTCGACGAGTTGGATCACGAGCGGCGGCGCGATCACGCGGATCTCGCGAATGGCAGACGTTGCGATGCCGTGCTGGACGCACAAGCTCATCGCACCGTCGACGCCCCCATGGGTGGCGCGGCCGCTCGGGAAGGGCTTATGCGACAGTTCACTGATCGCGTGCTGTTGGCCGATGTTTTCGAGTGCCGTGCGATCCCACTCCGGATCGATGAGGGTGAAATAGCCGAACGGTCCCTCGAGGAAATCCATGGGCCCGCTGATCTGCCGGGCGGCGAGCTCGACGGCATTGAGCGCCGCGCGCGTGTTGAAGCCGATTTGCATCGGCAGAACGGGGGAGCCCTCGACATGGGCTTGCATGGTGCCCGAGATCTGGCTGTAGGCGAGGCCCATGGCACTGCGGGTCGTAGTGGCATCGAACCCGCGCCAGTGCGCTAGCGCCGCCGTGGCACCGAGCGCCCCGCACATCGCGGGACGGAAAAACCTCAACTTGTTGCGCGCCGAGCGGCCGATGCCGGTGGCGACGTCCACTGCGATGCTGCAGCCGCTGATGAGTGCTCGTCCGGTGATTCCGCCCATTCGCTCCGCGTCGGCGAGCAGTGTGGCCAGCACCACGGCCATCGGATGTACGACGGCGGGCTCGTGCACGCAGTCCCATTCCTGGTTGTGAATTTGATAGCCGTTGATGAAGGCGGCAGTACCGGCCGGGACGCGTTCGCCGGTGCCCCAAATTCGGGCATCTTCGCCGCGTCCCCAACTCGCTGCCAGTGCCTTCAACTCGCTCACCAGCGGCACTCGGGTGCCGGATAAGGCCACGCCGAGTGAGTCGAGGATGAAAACTTTGGCGGCGCTGCGTGCCGTGTCAGGCAGGGCCTCGTAGCGCGTCTGGACGACGTGCTCCACGAGGCGGTGGGTCAGGGAGTTCGAGGAGTTCATGTGGGTGTCGATGCTACAATCGCGGCATGGAAGGCGCCACACGGTCGCAGTGCGCTCCACCCTGGAGTGATGTCGGGCAGCACGCGATGTCGGCGGCTGCCACGCACGACGATATCGCCCGCTTCAACTTCCTTGCCAACTTCAACAAGTACATGGCTACGGCCGTCGCGCCGGGTAACGCCGTGGCGTTTCGTGAGCGAGCCGAGCCTGCGTGGATCCGGCAACAGGGCGAAGCCCCCCAAACGCGTAGCGAAGTGCGCCGGGCGATGGCGCCCGATCCGCATTATCGGTTCTGGAGTGCGTTGCGTCGCTGCGGCATGGAGATGCGCCAGCAGGCGGGTCGGTCGCTGGTGCTGCGTCAAAAGGAATCGTTGCGTGATCGCGCACGTGAATTGAACGCACGGCTGCCCTCGGGGTTGCGGCTCGATGCTTCGATCAAGATACCGCGCTACCAGAGCGAACTCGACAACCACTGCATGCCGGGCAGTTACTACGCCGAATACATCGACGCCGACGTATCAGCGGCAGCCAACTACGACGCCGGTATGTTCGCCACAACGACCGGGCTCTTCGGACGCTACCTCGATGGGGCAGGCCGCGGCACGGCGGCGTGGTTGCAACGCACGCGGCCGGGGTGGCAGCCCAAGCGCATCCTTGATCTTGGCTGCGGAGTCGGCCACAACACCGTGCCGCTCGCGCGGGCATTTCCCGCGGCTTTGGTGGTGGCGGTTGATCTGGCTGCGCCCATGCTGCGCTACGGTCATGCTCGCGCCGTAGGCATGGGGGTCGACAACATTTGTTTCCAGCAGGCCAACGCCGAGGCGCTACCTTTTGAGGCGCAGAGTTTCGATTTCATCTACAGCACGATGTTCCTGCATGAAACCTCGCATGTGGCGCTACGAAATATCTTCGGTGAAGCCTCGCGGCTACTGGCCGCTGGGGGCGTGCAGGTTCACCTCGAGCAGCCGCCGTATCGTGGCATGACCGCATTTGAGCAGTTCATGCGCGATTGGGACGGCTATTACAACAACGAACCTTTTTGGAGCGCCTTGCACGAGACGGATCTGCCGAGGTTGCTCATCGAGCAGGGTTATTCGGCCGAGGCAGTATTCGAGACCGAAATCCATGCCATGGTCGAGGACGAAATGCCGAAGGTGGGTGTTGAAACCGAGGACTTCGGGCGCGGCGGTCTGTGGTATGCCTGCGGCGCTAGCTCTCAGGGAGCGAGCACTTGAACCCGCAACTGCTGGAACTCGTCAATGCGGCCGCCAGCGGCAAGCGGCCACATTTCTTTGGGGATGCGGACGTCGATCGCCTGCTCGCCATCGTTTGGGCGATGGCAGGCGAGCTCGCGGTGACGCGGGAGCGTCTTGATACGCTAGAGCGACTGCTCGCCGAGCGTGCTGTGGTGCAGCGGATGGATATCGACGCCTATCGCCCTGACCCGCAGGCGGCGCGCGAGCGGGGTGAGTGGCAGATGGAATACGTTGCGCGCCTGCTTCGAGTGTTGCAGCAGGAGCTTGACGCCTTGCGAGCGGCTTCAGGCGAGGGTGGGCGAGGACGCACCACGTCTGATTGATCGCCCGGCGCGTGGATCGCGTCAGGCGCTCCAGACCCAAAATTTCCAATCCAGCACGCGGGTCTCAGATTCGCTTTCAGTCGCAACAGCACCACGTGCCGCGAAACACTCCGCTTCGATTCGTAACAAGTGTCCGCCTTGCTCGGCGGGCAAGGGGATCGCTTCAGTCAGTTCAAAGCGGGTCCGCAAGCGGTCATTCTCGAGCACGGGGCCCGTGTGATCGCAGCTTTCCCAAGCAACGATGCTGAGTAGATTGGGTAGTGCGCGAGTGATTTGGGCGAACGCCATGAAAATGGTATGGCCGCCATACACCAGGCGCTCGCCGAGGTATGACGCACGTGCATCGGTATGGGCCATCGCCATGTTCAGCGATACACGGACAAGCTCGGGGGCCAGCGTCACCGAGTCACGGGCTTCGATCTCGAAGTGTCGAGGCGGCGCGCAGTCGCGGGCGAATCGGCCACTCCACGCGGCGGTGTCACGCAGGTTCCAGTGGCGCGGCACCGTCGCCTGGAGGGCCTCGCGGGCTACGGCATGACCGACGGCGTCGAGGTCATCCGCATGTCCCGTGCGGGCGGCCGGATCGCGACAGGGGATCATTGGGCAACGCCAAAAATGCAGTACGGTGTCGCCATGCTGATTGGTGGTGGTCATTTCCAGGGCGACGATACCCGTGGCTGCACGCCCTTCCTGAGGCCGGTTTTGACGCAGGGCAACCACGCGTGTGCGGGTGTACAACGTGTCGCCGATGTGCACCGGACGCTGTAGACGAAGGCCACGGTAAAAGAGATTGGCTTTGACCCGCTGCGAGGCCCAGGTCGACTGGCCGATCGCAACATTGATGGCCAGCAAGGGGTGAGCGAGCGGCGCATCCGTTCCAGTGATGCGGGCACTCGCATGACGATCGAGAGGCAGGCGCAGCCTATCGCCGAACAGTGCCTGATACAGGGCCGCATGACCTTCAGTGAGCGTGACAGCCGGAGCGTCGAAGTGCAGACCGCGGTGGAAGTCCTCGAACCAAGGGGCGCTGACAACAATGGCGTCTTGTTCCGTCATGATGAGAGCAGAGTCCTGTACAGCATGCGTAGTGAAACCAGGCAAAGAAATATTCCGAACAGCTTCGATAGCCGCCGCTTGTCGATGGCGTGGGCGAGCCTGGCACCGTACGGTGCCATCAGTGCCGAGGCGGGCGCGACGATCAGAAGCGCCGCAAGGCTGACCCACCCGAGGGTGAGGGGCGGCAATGCGACGGGAGGGCTCGCCAGCAAGTAACCAAGCGTCCCCGGGACCGCGAGCAACAAGCCAAAGAACGAGGCCGTCCCCACGGCTTGATGCATCGACTCACCGCTCAGCGACATGATCGGCACGGATAGCGTGCCGCCGCCGATACCCATCATGGCCGACAGTGTGCCAATCAAGCCTGCGATGAGGTTACCCACCCAACCGCGCGGCACGCGGCTCGCGAGGCGCAGATGATCGAGCGGCAGGAACATCTTTGCAGCGACCAGCGCCGCCACGAAGCCGAACACGCCGGTGAGCAGTGGGCCGGCCGCGTTGGCGGCGAGCATGCTGCCAAGCAGACCGCCGGCCAGCATGCCGGGCGCCCACGCCTTGACCAGCGACCAATCAACGGCGCCGCGCGCATGGTGTGCGCGTGATGAGGAAATGGCTGTGGGAATGATGGTGGCGAGGGAGGTCGCGACGGCGACGTGCATACACCACTGCGGAGGCACGCCGATGAAGCGAAGACCGTACTCGAGCACGGGCACGAGCACGATGCCGCCGCCCACGCCGAGCAAGCCTGCGACGACGCCGGCGATCATGCCGGCAATCAGCAAGACAAGCAGCAGAGGCCAGAGTGCGCTGAAGTCCATGAGCGCCGCGCAGTGTAGGGGAAGTCGCCGCGGACTGCAGCGGGGCCTTCTGTCAACTTGCGCGAGCAGGGCCCGGGCCGATACAGTTGAGCCGATAAATCACGCAGGATTGCCGCGCCCATGTCCGTCTCCTCCAGCACCCCCTGGGTCGTCCACAAATTCGGCGGCTC
>VEQP01000030.1 GCA_018883185.1 Nevskiaceae bacterium
GTGCCAGGCTTGGTGCGCTGCGCGGATCGCGAGCTCGATCTGCACATGCCTGTGGTCATGGGCGTGCTCAACGTCACCCCGGATTCGTTCTCCGACGGCGGTCGGTTCGTCGATCTCGATGCGGCCGTAGGGGCTGCTCTGCAGATGCAGCGGGACGGTGCCGCCCTGATCGATGTGGGCGGTGAATCGACGCGACCGGGCGCTGAACCTGTGCCGGTGGTCGAGGAGTTACGGCGCGTAGTACCTGTGGTGCGCGAGCTCGCTCGTCAGGGCGTGCTCGTGTCAGTCGACACCAGCAAGCCGGAAGTCATCAGCGCTGCGCTCGAGGCCGGCGCGCACTTGATCAACGACGTCTACGGTCTTCGCCAGCCCGGCGCGCTCGCGGCTGCCGCTGCCGGCAGGGCTGCGGTCTGTGTGATGCACATGCAGGGCGAGCCGCGATCGATGCAGCATTCGCCGCGGTACAACAACGTCGTCGCCGAAGTGGCCGATTTTCTGCGTGCACGGATCGAAGCCTGTCTCGCGGTTGGCATTACGGCCGATCGGCTGCTCGTCGACCCCGGGTTCGGCTTCGGCAAGACGGCTGCGCACAACTTGCAGCTTATGCAGGGTCTCACCGAACTCTTAGAGATCGGGCCACCGATGCTCGTGGGCCTGTCGCGCAAGTCCTGGCTCGCCACGTTGACCGGCCGTCCCGTCGAGCAGCGGTTGGCAGGCAGCCTTGCGCTGGCGCTGGCCGCGGCGGAGCGCGGAGCGCGTATCATTCGCGCCCATGATGTGCCGCAGACCGTCGATGCTTTGAAGGTCTGGGCCGCGATCGGTAGGAGACAGCCTTGAGCAGACAGTACTTTGGAACCGATGGCATTCGCGGCAAGGTGGGCGAGCCGCCACTGACCGTGGATTTCGTGGTACGCCTCGCGAGTGCGGCAGCGCGTACGCTCGCGCCCGAGGGTGGCAGTGTGCTGATCGGCAAGGACACGCGCCTGTCGGGGTACATGTTCGAGGCGGCGCTTGAAGCCGGGTTCGTCGCGGCCGGGCTCGACGTGCGACTCATCGGCCCGCTGCCGACCCCGGGCATTGCCTTCATGACGCGCCACTTCGGCTGTCGTTTCGGCGTGGTGATCAGTGCCTCGCACAATCCCTATTACGACAACGGCATTAAGTTCTTCGATGCCGAAGGCGGCAAACTTTCTGATGAGGCCGAGGCGCGCATCGAGGCGGAGCTCGAAAACCCGCCGACGACACTCGAGTCGCGTGCGCTCGGCCGCGCCTCCCGCGTCGACAAAACCCGCAAGGCCTACCAGGACTTCTGCATCTCGACGTTGCCGCAGGGGATCACCCTCGAGGGCATGAAAATCGTCATCGATTGCGCGCATGGCGCGGGCTACAAGGTCGCGCCGCGCATCCTCACGGATCTCGGCGCCGAGATCGTGCCGATCGGATGCTCGCCGAACGGTCGCAACATCAACGATGGTTGCGGTTCGACAGCGCCGCAGTTGTTGCAGCTGACCGTGCCTGGTGTGAAGGCGCAAGTGGGCATCGCGCTCGATGGCGATGGCGATCGTCTCGTGATGGTCGATCATCTCGGGCGCAAGGTCGACGGCGATCAACTGCTCTTCGTCATTGCCACGGCGCGACATGCCGCCGGTACCTTGCAGGGGCCGGTGGTCGGCACGTTGATGAGCAACTATGGTTTGGAGCGTGCGCTGCTCGAGCGGGGTATCGAGTTTCATCGCGCTGCCGTCGGCGATCGATATGTGCTGGCAAAGCTACGCGAAACGGGCGGCGTGCTAGGCGGGGAAACCTCCGGGCATCTGCTGACCCTCGATCACGCCACGACGGGTGATGCCATGGTGGCGGCCTTGCAGGTGCTCGCGGTGATGCGCAGCACCGGTGCCTCACTGGCCGAACTGACCTCCGCACTGCCGTTGATGGCGCAGCACTCGGTCAACGTGCGGGTGGCGCGTCGTTTCGATCCTTATGGCGTGCCGCGCGTCAGTGATGCGGCGGCCGAGTTGTCCCGCTCGCTAGAGGGTCGGGGCCGTATCGTGCTGCGTGCTTCGGGCACGGAGGCGTTGATACGTGTGATGGTCGAGCTCGAAGATGCGGAGGAGGCCCGCCAGCACGCCGAGCAGCTGGCGCGCATCGTGCGCGATGTGGCTGCGGAGGTGCGCTGATGAACACGCGTCGACCGATGGTGGCCGGTAACTGGAAAATGTACGGTTCGCACGCAGCCAATGCGGCGCTCGTTGAAGGTCTTCGCGAGGGGCTTGCATCACTGGGTGCTGCAACCGACGCCGTTGATACTCTGGTGTGTCCGCCGTTTGTCTACCTTGCGGCGGTAGCGGGTCAGTTGGGCGATTCGGGCGTGGCGGTCGGCGCCCAAAACCTCTGTGCGGAAACGGGGCAGGGTGCGTATACCGGTGAGATCGCCGGGCAGATGCTGCGCGAAGTAGGTTGCAGCCACGTTATCGTCGGGCACTCGGAGCGTCGCGCGCTATACGGCGAGAACGACGAGCTCGTGGCGCGAAAATATGCGGCGGCTCTCGCGACCGGGCTGACGCCGATCCTGTGCGTCGGTGAGACGCTGCAGGAGCGTGATGCCGGTAGCACCTCCGCGGTGGTGGCCCGCCAAGTGGATGCGGTGATCGCGCATTGCGGGGTCGCCGCCCTTGGCCGAGGGCTGATCGCCTACGAGCCCGTCTGGGCCATCGGCACCGGGCGCACGGCGACCCCGACGCAGGCGCAGGAGGTCCACGCCTTCATCCGTGGCCGAATCGCGGAACACGATGCTATAATCGCCGGCTCGCTGAGGGTGCTCTACGGTGGCAGCGTTAAAGCCGGCAATGCGCGCGAGTTGTTCGCGATGCCGGATGTTGACGGAGGTCTCGTCGGTGGAGCGTCCCTGAAAGCGGAGGAGTTCGTCGCGATCGTCGCGGCGGCTGCGGTGTGAGGTTCGTAAGAACATGTTGCTGACTGCCCTGACCATCCTGCAGGTTTTCGTATCGCTCGCGATCATCGCGCTCGTGTTGCTTCAGCGCGGCCGTGGTGCCGATGCGGGCGCGGGCTTTGGCGCGGGTGCTTCGGGCAGCGTGTTCGGTGCGCGCGGCGCGACCACGGGCCTCTCGCGCTCCACGGCGGTGTTCGCCGCCATTTTCATGATCAACAGCCTGGCCCTCGCTTGGCTCGGTACGCGTCCCACCGTCGACACCTCGAAAGGGTTGCTCGAGCAGGGCGCAGCGACGGAAGTGATCCCCTCGGTGCCCGCTCCGGCGGCGCCGGTCACTCCGGGGCAGTGACGCAGCAGTCACTTCAGACGACATTGCGGTCGTGGTGGAATTGGTAGACACACTAGCTTGAGGGGCTAGCGCCGAAAGGTGTGGGAGTTCGAGTCTCCCCGACCGCACCAACTCCGGTTCATCTCCTGCTACAATCCGCGGCGCTTGCAGCACGGGGGTTGCGTGGCACACCAGCCACGCGTGTGCGGGAGCGGGTGAATGTTGTCGAATTACTTGCCGGCGTTGATTTTCTTATTAGTGGCTTCGGGTCTTGCAGCGGTGTTGTTGCTGCTCGGCACGAGCTTCGGCCGATACTTCAGTCGCGCGCCCAACGACGCGCAGAAGCTCTCGGCCTACGAGTGCGGCTTCGAGGCCTTCGAAGACACGCGCATGAAGTTCGACGTGCGCTACTACCTCGTGGCGATTCTCTTCATCGTCTTCGATCTCGAAATCGCCTTCCTGTTTCCTTGGGCCGTGGCCTTGAAATCCATCGGCACGTTCGGCCTCGTCTCGATGGGGATCTTCCTTGGCATCCTCATCGTCGGCTTTATCTACGAGTGGAAGAAGGGGGCGCTCGAGTGGGATTGACCCAAGACGCCGATGCGCAGGGCTTTGCGCAGCGCGGTTTCGTCACGACCCAGGTCGACAACCTCGTCAACTGGGCTCGTACTGGCTCACTGTGGCCGATGACGTTCGGACTCGCGTGCTGCGCAGTGGAGATGATGCACGCGGGCGCATCCCGCTACGACCTCGATCGCTTCGGCGTCGTGTTTCGGCCGAGCCCGCGCCAATCAGACGTCATGATCGTGGCGGGTACGCTGGTCAACAAGATGGCCCCTGCGCTGCGCAAGGTCTATGACCAGATGCCTGAGCCGCGTTGGGTCATCTCCATGGGCTCTTGCGCCAACGGTGGCGGTTACTACCACTACTCGTATGCGGTGGTGCGCGGTTGCGATCGCATTGTGCCGGTGGACGTGTACGTGCCCGGCTGTCCGCCCACGGCTGAGGCGCTGCTATACGGCATCATTCAGTTGCAGAAGAAGATCGCGCGCACAAGCTCGGTGACGCGGCCATGAGCGATTTCGCTACTCTTGCTGCAACAGTGGACGAGGTGCTGGCGGGTTCGGCCCACCGCGTCGATTCATTGCCGGACGAGCTCGCCTACGAGTGCGAGCCCAACCATCTGCTCGCCGTCGCCACGGCACTTCGCGACCATCCGGCGCTGCGCTTTGAAATGCTTGTCGATCTGGCCGGTGTCGACTATCTCGACTACGGACGATCGGAATGGAAAACCCTCTCAGCGACAGGTTCTGGGTTTTCGCGCGGCGTTACGCGCACCGCTGGTCGACCGACGGGTTCGCTCGAGGCCGAGGCGCGACCCTCAGGGCGGCGGTTTGCGGTGGTTGCCCAGCTGCTGTCGATCAGCGGCAACCGTCGGCTACGTCTGCGCAGCTTCTGCGCCGACGATGACGAGCCGATCATCGATTCGCTGGTGGGCGTTTGGGCGTCGGCCAACTGGTTCGAGCGCGAGGCGTTCGACCTCTTCGGTATTTTGTTCCGCGGACATCCGGATCTGCGTCGTTTGCTCACCGACTACGGCTTTATCGGGCATCCATTCCGTAAAGACTTTCCGCTCATCGGCAACGTTGAAGTGCGCTATGACCCCATTAAGCAGCGCGTCGTGTACGAGCCCGTCAGCATCGAGTCGCGCACCCTCGTGCCTCGGGTAATCCGTCACGACAACCGTTACGACCCGGCGTTGATTGAAGGCAGGGGGTCGGCGAATGGCTGAGATCCACTCCTACACCATGAACTTCGGGCCGCAGCATCCGGCGGCCCACGGCGTGTTGCGTCTCGTGCTCGAGCTCGATGGCGAAGTCGTGCAAAAGGCCGATCCGCATATCGGGTTGCTGCATCGCGCCACTGAGAAGCTCGCCGAATCGAAGCCCTTCAATCAGTCGATCGGCTACATGGATCGACTCGATTACGTCTCGATGATGTGCAACGAGCACGCCTACGTGATGGCGATCGAGCGTCTGCTCGGCGTGACGCCGCCGCTTCGCGCGCAATACATCCGCACCATGTTCGATGAAATCACGCGCATCCTGAACCACTTGATGTGGCTGGGTGCCCACGGGCTCGACATCGGCGCGATGACGGTGTTCCTGCTTGCTTTCAAGGAACGCGAAGACTTGATGGACTGCTACGAGGCGGTCTCGGGCACGCGCATGCATGCCACGTATTACCGCCCGGGTGGCGTGCACCGCGACCTGCCCCGCGAGATGCCGAAGTACCAGGCCTCGCGCTGGCGTTCACAGAAGGACGCCGATCGGCTCAATGATGCGCGTGCCGCCGGGCTGCTGGAGTTCATCGAAGATTTCACACGTCGTTTCCCCAAAGCGGTGGACGAATACGAGACGCTGCTGACCGACAACCGCATCTGGAAACAGCGCACGGTCAACATCGGTGTGGTTTCGCCTGAGCGTGCGATGCAGCTCGGCTTTTCGGGACCAATGCTGCGCGGCTCAGGTATCGCCTGGGATCTGCGCAAGATGCAGCCTTACGAGGTGTATTCCGCTCTCGACTTCGACATCCCGGTCGGTGTGAACGGCGATTGCTACGATCGGTACCTCGTGCGCATCGAGGAGTTGCGCCAGTCGAACCGCATCGTTGCGCAGTGTGTGGATTGGCTGAAGCGTAACCCGGGTCCCGTGATGGTGGCCGACGCCAAAGTGCGTCCGCCGCGGCGCGAGAATATGAAGGGCGACATGGAATCGCTCATCCATCACTTCAAACTAATGACCGAAGGGTATTGCGTGCCTGAGGGCGAGACTTACGCGGCTGTCGAGGCACCGAAGGGTGAGTTCGGCATTTACCTCGTGTCGGATGGTGCCAACAAGCCCTACCGACTGAAGTGCCGTGCGCCGGGGTTCCCGCATCTGGCTGCGCTTGAGGAAATGGTCACCGGCCACATGCTGGCCGACGTGGTCGCGGTCATTGGTACCCAAGACATCGTTTTCGGAGAGATCGACCGATGAGTTCCAGCGCGAACGAGGGTGTGCCCACCAGCGACGGGCAACGATTCGTGCCGGGCGAGGGGCCGAACGTGCACTTGCTAAGCGAACACACGCGCCACGAGATCGACGGCTGGATCAGTCGCTTCCCGGCAGGGCGGCAGCGCTCCGCCACGCTCTCAGCATTGCGGTTCGTGCAAGAGCAGAACCAAGGGTTTCTCACCTCAGAGCTGATGGATGCGGTGGCGGAGTATCTGCGCCTGCCGTCGATCCAGGTGTATGAGGTCGCCACGTTTTACTCAATGTTCGAGACGCACGAGTGCGGACGGCATCACGTCAGTGTCTGCACCAACATCAGCTGTTGGCTCAATGGTGCCGAGGACATCCTCGCGCATTGCGAGCGCAAACTCGGCATCAAGGTGGGCGAGAGTACGCCTGACAAGCGCATCTTCCTCAAGAAGGAAGAAGAGTGTCTCGCGGCCTGCACCGGCGCGCCGATGATGATGGTCGATCACGAGTTCCACGAGTACCTGACGCCCGAGAAGGTCGACAAGATTCTGGATGGACTGCCATGAGCAATGCGGTAGAGACCTGGCGCGAGCGGATGAACCTGGTTGTGTTCGAGTCGATGGGGCTCGAACGGCCATGGACGCTCGAAACCTATCAGAAGATTGGCGGATATTCCTCATGGCGCAAGATCCTCGCAGGCGAAATGACTCGCGAGCAGGTGATCGACGCGGTCAAGGCCTCAGGGTTACGTGGTCGCGGTGGCGCAGGCTTTCCGACGGGCACCAAGTGGAGCTTCATGCCCCGCAACGCCCCGATGCAGAAGTACGCGGTCTGCAACTCCGACGAGAGCGAGCCGGGCACCTGCCACGATAGGGACATCCTGCGGTTTAATCCGCACGCGCTCGTCGAGGGACTAGCGATCGGCGGTTACGCCATGGGGGCAACCGTCGGCTACAACTACATTCGTGGCGAGTTCCTCGGGGAGCCCGTGCCGCGCTTCGAGGCTGCGGTCAAAGAAGCCTACGAGGCGGGCCTGCTCGGCAAGAACATTCAGGGCTCGGGCATCGATTACGATCTGTACACGTTCGTCGGTGCCGGCGCTTATATCTGCGGTGAAGAGACGGCGTTGCTCGAGTCTCTCGAGGGCAAGCAAGGCAAGCCGCGTTTCAAGCCACCGTTTCCTGCGGCCTTTGGTTTGTACGGCCAGCCGACCACGATCAACAACACGCAGAGTTACGCGTCAGTGCCCACGATCCTGCGCAAGGGTCCCGAGTGGTTCGCCAAGCTCGGCACCACCAATGCCGGTGGCACGGTCATCTTCTCGGTCTCGGGGCATGTCAACAAACCTGGTAACTACGAGTTGCCGCTTGGCATCCCGTTCAAAGATTTGCTGGAGATTGCCGGCGGGGTCCGCGGTGGGCGCAAGCTCAAGGCCGTGATTCCGGGCGGCTCCTCGGTGAAGGTTGTGCCGGGGGATGTGATGCTTGGCGTCAACATGGACTACGACTCGCTGCGTGCGGTCGGCTCCTCGGTCGGCTCGGCTGCGGTGATCGTCATGGACGAGACCACCTGCATGGTGCGCACACTCGAGCGTATTTCGCGATTTTACAAAAGCGAGTCCTGTGGCCAGTGCACGCCGTGCCGCGAAGGCACGGGCTGGCTCAATCGCGTGCTCAAGCGCATCGTCGCCGGGCAGGGGCGCATGGAAGATCTGCAGTTGCTGGTCGATGTGGCGAATCGCATTGAAGGTCACACGATCTGCGCGCTCGGCGATGCAGCGGCGTGGCCGGTACAGAGTTTCCTGCAGAAGTTCCGTCACGAGTTCGAGTACATGATCCAGCATCACGGGCGCAGCCTCGTCGATGCCCAGCCGGAGGCGGCCTGAGCCGTCGCGGGATTCCAAGAACATGGCAGCTAATCCGCAAGACGATCTGATCAACGTTGAAGTTGACGGCAAGGCCGTCAAGGCGCGCAAGGGCGCGATGATCATCCACGTCACTGATCAGCACGGTGCATACGTGCCGCGCTTTTGTTACCACGATAAGTTGCCGGTGGCGGCGAACTGCCGCATGTGTCTCGTCGAGGTGGAGAAGGCGCCGAAGCCACTGCCGGCCTGCGCCACGCCCGTCGCCGAGGGCATGAAGATTTTCACCAAGTCGAAGGCGGCGATCGGCGCTCAAAAGGCGACGATGGAATTCCTGTTGATCAATCACCCGCTTGATTGTCCGATCTGTGATCAGGGCGGTGAGTGCGAACTGCAGGATCTGGCGCTCGGGTTCGGTCGCGACATTGCGCGCTTTAATGAGCGCAAGCGGGTCGTCAAGGACAAGAACCTCGGCCCCTTGGTCTCCACCGACATGACGCGCTGCATTCACTGCACCCGTTGCGTGCGCTTCGGGCAAGACGTGGCCGGCATCCCTGAGCTCGGCACCACGGGTCGTGGCGAGAACATGGAGATCGGCACCTGGATCGAGCGCAGCGTCGATCACGAACTCTCCGGCAACATCATCGACCTGTGTCCGGTGGGTGCCCTGAATTCCAAGCCGTTCCGTTTCCAGGGTCGCTCCTGGGAGATGACGCAGGCACCGCTGGTGGCGCCGCACGACGGCTTCGGCAGCAATATTTTTGGTCACGTGTTGCGCGGCGCGCTGAAGCGCGTCGTACCCCGGCCGAACGAATCGATCAACGAAACCTGGATCGCCGACCGTGATCGGTTCAGCTACGAGGGACTGCACGCCGAAGATAGATTGCTGAAGCCGATGCTGCGCGTCGATGGGCAGTGGCGTGAGGCTTCGTGGGATGAGGCATTGCAGGCGGCAGCCCGTGGACTCAAAGCGGCGGGGGAGAACCTCGGTACGCTGGTGCACCCCTCGTGCACAGCAGAGGAGGCGCATCTGGCGGCACGCGTGACGCGTTCACTCGGTAGCGCCAACGTCGATCATCGGCTGCGGATGCGCGACTTTCGCGACGCAGCCGCCGATCCGCTGCGCCCCACGCTCGGCTTGCCGACCGCAGAGGTCGACGCGCTCACTGGCGTGCTGATTGTGGGTGGCAATCTGCGCGCGGAAATACCCTTGCTCGCGCATCGACTGCGCAAGGCTGCTGTGCGTGGCAAGGCGCGCGTCGCCTTCATCGAAGCGGATCCGATCCCCTATCATTTCCCTGTGGCGGCGCGGGTCAGCGCGGCGCCGGCGGGCTGGGTGCATGAGCTCGCCGCCATCGTTAAGGCGGCAGCCGAACTCACCGGAAATAGTCCCGGCCCCTTGTTCGTCGATCTTTTGCACGGCGTTGTGGTGGGCGATTCGCATCGCGCCGCGGCAGCGGCTCTGTGTCACGGCACGCAGCGTGTCGTATGGCTCGGTGCGATGGCGCTGCGTCATCCGGCGAGCGTCGATCTGCGCGCGCTCGCTGCCGAGCTCGCGCGTATCGCGGGTGCGCGTCTTGGCCTGCTGGCAGAGGGCGGCAACGCAGCGGGTCTTTGGCTCGCGGGCTGTGTGCCGCATCGGCAGACCGGCGGTCGTTCGGCGACCATCATCGGTCACTCCGTGCAAGCGATGCTCGAGCATCCGCAGCGGGCGTATTTGTTGGTCGGTGCCATGGAGCCCGAGGCAGACTTTGCCGACGCGGCACTCGCTGAGCGCGCCTTGGGTCAAGCCGCCTGCGTCGTGGCGTTGACGCCGTTCGCCAGCGAGTCGATCAAGCGGGTGGCGCACGTGTTGCTGCCGATGGCGGCCTTTGCCGAAACCTCGGGCAGTTACGTCAATTTGGAAGGCAGTTGGCAAAGCCAAGCTGCGGCCACTGCGGCGCCCGGCGAGGCGCGCCCGGGTTGGAAGATCCTTCGCGTGCTGGCCAATGTGCTGGGTCTCGAAGGCTTCTCACAGCAGAGTTCCGATGACGTTCGGAGCGAACTCCAGCAACTCATCGCCGCCGCCGAGGGTGCGCGGGTTTCCGAAACGCTGGTCTCCTCGCACGTGCCGCCCATCGCAGCGGTGAGCGCATCGGCGGATCTCGATCTCGGCGCCCTGGATGTGCCGATGTACTCGATCGATGCCGTGTTGCGGCGATCCCCGGCCTTGCAGCAGACCCGCATTGCCTTACGCGCTCGCACTGCAGGAGGGCAGGGTTGATGGACGCCTTGCTCGAGCTGTGGTCAGGGCTGCCGTCATACGTGCGTGCTACGGCGTGGATTTTGTTGGTCACCGTGGCGGTGATCCTCTCGGTGGCGTTCACCACCCTCTGGGAGCGCAAGATCATCGGGTGGATGCAGCTGCGCAAGGGACCGAACCGCGTCGGCAGCTTGTTCGGTTTGCTGCCCGGCATTTTTCAGCCCTTTGCCGATGTCATCAAGCTCCTGCTCAAAGAAGTCGTGGTGCCCGCAGCCTCGAACAAGTGGCTGTTCCGCATTGCACCCGCCATCACGCTGATTCCCGCTTTCGCGGCTTGGGCGGTGATGCCCCTTGATCCGAATCTCGTCATCGCTGACATCGATGCGGGTTTGCTATACGTGCTGTCACTGACCTCGGTCGGCGTGTATGGCGTGATCCTCGCCGGCTGGGCGGCCAACTCCAAGTACGCGTTCCTCGGTGCGATGCGCTCGGCCGCACAGGTCGTGGCCTATGAAATCGCGATGGGTTTCGCGCTGGTTGGCGTCGTCATGGCGGCAGGCACGCTCAATCTGGGCGACATCGTGCGCGCACAAGCTGGCGGTGTGTCGAACTGGTTCCTGATTTGGTTGTTTCCGCTCTTTGTCGTCTACCTGATCGCGGGCGTCGCAGAGACCAACCGTGCACCTTTTGACGTGGCGGAAGGGGAATCGGAAATCGTCGCGGGTTTCCATGTGGAGTATTCGGGGATCGCGTTCGCGCTGTTCTTCCTCGCCGAATACGCGAACATGATTCTCATCTCCGCGCTGACGGCGGTGTTCTTCCTCGGCGGCTGGTTGAGTCCCTTCGAGGGTGTGCTGGCTGCGGGTCATCCGCTCGCGGCACCGGGCTTTCACTGGCTGTTCTTGAAGTTGTTTTTCTTCTTGACCTGCTTCATGTGGTACCGCGCCACCTTCCCGCGCTATCGCTACGATCAGATCATGCGTCTCGGCTGGAAAGTGTTGATCCCGGTGACCCTGGTGTGGATCGCCGCCGAAGGCTTGATGGTGTACTGGGGCATTGGCCCCTGGCAGAACTGAGGCACGCAACGTCATGTCACTGCAAAGCATTGCCAAGACCTTTTTGCTGACCGAATTGCTCACGGGGCTCTCGGTCACGGGGCGTACGCTGTTCCGCAAGAAGGTCACCGTTAACTACCCCGAAGAGAAGACGCCGCAGTCGCCGCGCTTTCGCGGGCTGCATGCGCTGCGTCGCTATCCGAACGGTGAAGAGCGTTGTATCGCCTGCAAGCTGTGCGAGGCGGTATGCCCGGCACTGGCAATCACCATCGACTCAGATGTCGCTGCAGATGGCACGCGGCGCACCACGCGCTACGACATTGACCTCTTCAAGTGCATCTTTTGCGGGTTCTGTGAAGAGGCCTGTCCGGTGGATGCCATCGTCGAGACACGGATCCACGAATATCACATGGAGAACCGCGGCGAGAACATCATGACCAAGGACAAGCTGCTCGCGGTGGGTGAGCGCTACGCCGCTCTGATCGATGCCGATAAGGCGGCCGACGCGCCGTATCGCTAGGCCAAACACCGTGAAGTATGCAGCCGTTCAGTGTCCAGCGATGAGGAAGTCAGCGTGATCGTCCAAGTGCTGTTTTATGTGTTCTCGGCGATCCTGCTGGCCGCTGCGCTCGGCGTGATCGTAGCCCGCAATCCGGTGTATTCGGCGCTGGCGCTGGTGCTGGCGTTCTTCTCGAGCGCGGCGCTGTGGCTGCTCATCGAGGCGGAGTTCCTCGCTATCGTGCTGGTGCTGGTGTACGTCGGCGCGGTGATGGTGCTGTTCTTGTTCGTGGTCATGATGCTCGACATCAACGTCGAGGAGATCAAGCGCGGCTTTATCCGCTATGCCTGGCTGGGTTGGCTCACCGCCTTCCTGGTCATCGCGCAAATGACGGCCGTGTTTGCCGTGCGCGGTTTTGGCATCGACACCGCCGTGGGGGTTGCGCCGCAACCGGCGGACCACAGCAATACGCGTGAGCTCGGCGAGGTGCTGTACACCACCTACGTCTATCCGTTCGAGCTCGCCGCCATGGTGTTGCTCGTGGCGATCATCGCTGCGATTTCACTGACCATGCGTCGCCGCCCCGGCCTCAAGCCGCAGGATGTAGCCAAGCAGGTTGCCGTGAGGCGGGAAGATCGGGTTCGACTCGTCAAGGGCGTCGGCGCGAAATCCGATGCGCCGAAGGGGGAGGTCCCATGATCACCCTGCAACACATGCTGACGCTCTCGGCAGTCCTATTCTCTTTGTCGATTGCCGGGATTTTTCTCAACCGCAAGAATGTGATTCTGCTGTTGATGTGTATCGAGCTGATGTTGCTCGCCGTCAACTTCAGCTTTGTGTCGTTCTCGCGCTTTCTCGGGGATCTCGATGGGCAGGTCTTCGTGTTCTTCGTGCTGACCGTCGCGGCGGCGGAGTCGGCGATTGGGCTCGCAATCCTGGTGGTGCTGTTCCGCGAACGGCGCAGCATCAACGTCGAAGACCTCGACACGATGAAGGGCTGAGCTGATGAACCCGAACGTATTGCTCGCCATTCCGTTGCTGCCGTTGCTCGCGGCCATTCTGGCCGGCCTCGCTGGCAAGTGGATCGGACGCACCGGAGCCCACGTCGTCACCATTGCCGCGGTCGGTGCCTCATTCGTGTTGTCGGCGCAGATCGCTTGGCAGCTCATCAACGGTGAGGTCGGGGTCTACAACGACACCGTGTACACCTGGCTTGTCAGCGATGGCATCCGGATGGAAGTCGGCTTCCTGGTCGATCAGCTCTCGGTGCTCATGATGTGCGTAGTGACCTTCGTGTCGCTCTGCGTGCACATCTACACCATTGGCTACATGCACGAGGATCCGGGTTACCAGCGCTTTTTCTCGTACATCTCGCTGTTCACGTTCGCGATGCTGATGCTCGTGATGTCCAACAACTTCCTGCAGCTGTTCTTTGGCTGGGAAGCGGTCGGCGTCGTGTCATATCTGCTAATCGGCTTCTGGTACACGAAGCCGAGTGCGATCTTCGCCAACATGAAAGCCTTTCTAGTCAATCGCGTGGGCGACTTCGGCTTCGTGTTGGGCATTGCGGGTGTGGTGTATTACACCGGCTCGCTCGACTACCGCGATGCGTTCGCTGCCGCCCCGGCCGTCGCGGCCGCGCAGTTTGCTCTCAGCGATACCTGGTCGGTGTCGGCGATCACCTTGATCTGTATCTGCCTCTTCATCGGCGCTATGGGCAAGTCGGCCCAAGTGCCCTTGCACGTGTGGCTACCCGACTCGATGGAAGGCCCCACACCGATTTCGGCGCTGATTCACGCGGCGACCATGGTGACGGCGGGTATTTTCATGGTGGCGCGGTTCTCGCCGCTGTTCGAGCACTCCGAGGCTGCCCTGTCGTTTGTGCTCGTGGTGGGTGCGACCACGGCCTTGTTCATGGGCTTTCTCGGCATCGTCAACAACGATATCAAGCGCGTCGTGGCGTATTCGACGCTGTCACAGCTTGGCTACATGACCGTGGCACTCGGGGCGTCGGCTTATGGCGCGGCCATTTTCCACTTGATGACGCACGCGTTCTTCAAGGCGTTGCTGTTCCTTGCCGCAGGCTCCGTGATCATCGGTATGCATCACGAGCAGGACATGCGCAAGATGGGCGGTCTCGCGCGTGTGATGCCGATCACTGCGGCGACCTGCTGGATCGGTGCCTTGGCATTGATCGGCACGCCGTTCCTCTCGGGGTTCTACTCTAAAGATTTCATTATCGAGGCGGTGCATGAGTCCGAGCGCTGGGGAGCGGGCTACGCTTACTGGTGCGTACTGATCGGGGTGTTCGTTACGGCGTTCTACACCTTCCGCATGGTGTTCATGACTTTCCACGGCGCCCCTCGTTGGGCGCAAGCCGAGCACGACCACGACGATCACGGCCATCACGGGCACGGCGGCACGCCGCACGAGAGTCCTTGGGTCGTGACGCTACCCCTGGTGCTGCTTGCGATCCCCTCGATCGTCATCGGTTACCTCACGGTGCAGCCGGTTCTGTTCGGTGGTTACTTCGCGGGCGCCATCGTCGTGCTCGAGCGCAACGATGTGCTCGCCGAACTCGCGAGCCACTTCCACGATCCGGCCTCCTTCGCGCTGGCAGCGGTGGGGCATCCGCCGCTGTGGCTGGCGCTCGGTGGAGTGGTCTCGGCGTGGTATCTGTTCCTAAAGAACCCGGCTGCCGCAGAGCGCCTCGGTGCGGCGTTCGGACCGATCCGCAAGCTGCTCGACAACAAGTACTACTTCGACTGGTTCAACGAAAACGTGCTCGCGGCAGGCAGCAGACGGCTCGGGCAAGTGTTCTGGAAGGCCGGTGATCAAACCCTGATCGATGGCGCGCTGGTCAACGGTAGCGCGAATCTCATCGGTGCCTTGTCGGGTGTGGTGCGTCGGATCCAGACCGGCTACCTGTACTCCTATGCCTTCTGGATGATGATCGGCCTCGCTGGCTTGCTGGCGTGGTTCCTGGTGTTCGCATGATGCAGTCCGCGTTGTTGTCTATTTTGATCTGGCTGCCGGTTGCGGGTGGCTTGCTGGTTCTGGCCTGCGGTGACCAGCGCATAGGGGTAGGGCGGTGGATTGCTTTGGCCACGGCGGTTGCTACCTTGGCGCTCTCGGTGCCGCTCTACACCGGCTTCGATCCGAGCACGGCGGCGTTCCAGTTTCTCGAACAGACGCCGTGGATCCCGGCGTTCAAGGCGACATACCATCTCGGTATCGATGGCATCTCGCTGCCGCTCGTGTTGCTGACCACCTTCATCACCGTGCCGGTGGTCATTGCAGCGTGGACGGTGATCGACAAGCGCCCCTCGCAGTACTACGCAGCCTTTCTGATCATGGAGGGGCTGATGGTGGGCGTCTTCAGCGCTCTCGATGGGTTGCTCTTCTACTTTTTCTGGGAAGCGATGCTGATCCCGATGTTCCTGATCATCGGCATCTGGGGTGGACCGCGCCGCGTGTATGCGACGCTGAAGTTTTTTCTCTATACCTTCCTGGGTTCAGTGTTCATGCTGATCGCGCTGATCTACATGTATCTGAAGGCGGGAAGTTACGACATCGCAGCGCTGCATGCGCTGCCTCTGACAAGGGAAGAGCAATTGTGGATCTTCCTCGCATTCTTTGCGGCCTTCGCCGTGAAGATCCCGATGTTTCCGGTGCACACCTGGTTGCCGGACGCCCACGTCGAGGCGCCTACCGGCGGCTCGGTCGTGCTGGCCGCCATCATGCTGAAGATGGGTGGCTACGGTTTCCTGCGTTTCTCGTTGCCGATTACGCCCGATGCCGCACGTGAACTCGATTGGTTGATCATCGGCTTGTCGCTAGTGGCCGTGGTTTATATCGGTTTGGTGGCGCTGGTGCAGACCGACATGAAAAAGCTGATCGCTTACTCGTCGATCGCGCACATGGGTTTCGTCACGCTCGGTGCATTTCTCGCCTTCGACATCGCTGCTAAGACTGGCAATCTGCAGGGCGCGGCGATGGGCATTGACGGGGCAATGGTGCAGATGGTCTCGCACGGTCTCATCTCAGGGGCGATGTTCCTCTGTGTGGGCGTGATGTACGACCGTTTGCACAGCCGCGAGATCAGCGCATACGGCGGCGTCATTAATCGCATGCCTGTGTTTGGCGCTTTTATGGTGCTCTTTGCGATGGCCAATTCCGGCTTGCCGGGCACGTCCGGTTTCGTTGGCGAGTTTCTCGTCATCTTGGCGAGCTTCAAGGCCAGTTTCTGGTATGCCTTCCTCGCTGGCACCACACTGATCCTCGGCGCGGCGTACACGCTATGGCTCGTCAAGCGGGTGGTGTTCGGACCCGTCGGCAATGATCAGGTGGCGACACTTGAGGATCTCAACGGCAGGGAATTCTTCGTGCTCGCGCTGCTGGCTGTGGGGGTGCTGCTGCTGGGTCTGTGGCCCGCGCCGTTGCTCGAGATCATGCAGGTGTCCGTACGACACCTCGTCGAGCAGATTGTGACGAGCAAGCTGCCGCTGTGACCAGGGGATGACATGACACCGACCTTCAGTCTCGCTTCGCTCGTACCCGCACTCCCTGAGATCTATCTCGTTGCGGCCATTTGCGTCGTGCTGCTCGTCGATGTGTTCTCAGGCAAGGCCGCATCGAGGGTGACACCGACGCTCACGTTGATCACGCTCGCCGTCGGCGCGGCGCTGACGCTCGCCTACGCTCAGGTGAGTGCGCCGGTGGAGCTGTTCTCCGGCATGTACGTAGCCGACCCACTCGGCACGCTTCTGAAGTTGCTGTGCTTCTTGTTCGTGGCGGTGGCGCTGCTGTATTCGCGGCACTACCTCGAGGCCAGAGGCCTCGCGAAGGGCGAGTACTACGTTCTGGTGCTCTGCGCGCTGCTCGGCATCTTCGTGATGATTTCGGCCGGCAGTCTGCTCACCATGTACATGGGTATCGAACTGCTGGCGCTGTCGCTGTATGCGCTCGTGGCCACCGATCGGGATTCGGGTATCGCTGCTGAGTCGGCGATGAAGTACTTCGTGTTGGGCGCCATCGCTTCGGGCTGTCTGCTGTACGGCATGTCGCTGGTGTACGGCCTGAGCGGAACGCTGCTCTTCTCGGAGCTTGCTGTGGCATTGCAGGGTGAGCCCTCGCTAGGGCTCATCATGGGCGTGGTGTTTGTCGTCGTAGGTATTGCCTTCAAGTTTGGCGCAGTGCCGTTCCACATGTGGGTACCGGATGTGTATCACGGCGCACCATCGGCCGTGACTCTGTTCGTGGCTACCGCACCAAAGATAGCCTCGTTCGCACTCGCGTTCAGACTGCTGGCGGGTGGCCTCGGCAACATCGTCGACACCTGGTCGCAGATGCTCGCGATTCTCGCGGTGCTCTCGGCATTGCTGGGCAATGTTATCGCGATTGCCCAGACCAATCTGAAGCGCATGCTGGCCTACTCGGCCATCGGTAACGTGGGTTTCATCCTGCTCGGTTTTGTCGCCGGCACGGAGCAGGGCTATGAGGCGGCGCTCTACTACACGATCACTTACGTGATCATGACCCTGGGGTCCTTTGGTGTGATCCTGCTTGCCGGGCGTCGCGGGTTCGAGGCCGACGAGCTCGACGACTACAAGGGTCTCCATGCTCGCGATCCGCTGCTCGCGCTGATGATGATGATGCTGATGTTCTCGACGGCGGGCATTCCGCCCTTTGTGGGTTTCTGGGCGAAGTTGCAGATCTTCGAAGCGCTGTGGGCTTCCAACCATCTCGCGCTCGTGGTGTTTGCTGCAGCGGTGTCGGTGATCGGCGTGTTCTATTACCTGCGTGTCGTGAAGCTCATGTACTTCGATGCGCCGAATGCGGCAGCGCCACCGACAGAGTCCCATCCCGGTGTTCGTTTGGCATTAGGCTTGAACGCGTTGGCTGTACTGGTGTTGGGTCTACTGCCCGAAAGTCTGATCAGTTTGTGCGAGCGGGTGCTTGGCTGACGGGCTCGCCGCCCTTCAGCACCCTATCTACCCGCTCGAGTAGCGTGATGTCGGTGAGCGGGTCGCCGCGCACGGCGACCAAGTCCGCATACCGTCCGGGCGCCAGCGCGCCCACCCGATCTGCCCAGCCCATGTACTCGGCAGCGACGCCCGTCGCAGAGCGAATCGCCTGCATCGGCGTCATGCCGCGTTCGACCATGATGCGAAATTGCCGCGCGTTGAGCCCATGTGGGAACACGCCGGCGTCGGTGGCGAATACGATCGGCGTGCCAATCTGCACTGCACGCGTAAATGCCTGACGTTGTGCTTCGGTGGTATCGAGATTCTTCTGCAGAAACTCGGCAGGCCACCCTTGGCGTCGGCCTTCGGTGTCGATGTAGTCGCCGTTGTACACGTCCATGGCGAGAGCTACGCCCCGATCGCGGGCGAGTTGCAGGCCCTCCTCGTCAATCAGTGAGGCATGCTCGATCGTATTGGCGCCGGCGAGGATCGCTTCCTTCACCGACCGCGCACCGTGCGCATGCGCAGCGAGCCGTTTGCCCCGCGCCTGCGCTTCTCGGGCGACAGCGCTGATTTCGGCAGGCTTCATTTCAGGTGAGCCCGGCACTCCGCCGGGTGAGAGCACGGCACCGGAGGCAATGATTTTCAGCACATCGGCGCCGTCATCGAGAAAGGCCCGCGCCCGTGCCGCGAACTGTTCGGGTCCTTTCGCTACACCGCGGCGCAGCCGGGGCAGGGGCGTGAGCGCTTGGGCTTTGGGGAAGCCGGGCAACAGCATGTCGCCACCGCCGCCCGAGATTGTCAGATAGCCGATCGACACCTGCATCCGCGGACCCGGCGTCACGCCGGAATCGATCTCGTCGCGTAATTCCTTGTCGAGTCCGCCGACATAGGCGCCGACATCGCGCACAGTCGTGAAGCCAGCTTGCAAGGTGGCGATGGCATTTTTGCGGGCGAGGGCGAGGTGATCCGAGGGACTGCGACGCGGATAGATGCGAAAGTCCGCCGTGTTTTCGGGCAGGTCCGTCAGGTGCGTGTGCAGATCGAGCAGGCCGGGCAGACAAGTGTGATCGCGCAGATCCAGGTAACGCGAGTTCGACGCCGCTCTGTAATCGACGATTGAGCGATCGATCGCACTGATGGCGACAATGCGACCGTTTTCGATGCGTAGGCGTTGATCACGCCGCACGGTGTCGGTCAGGCCATCGATCAGGCGTCCGCAGTCCACGGTCGTAGTGACCGCTGGCGCCGCGCCGAACAATCCGGTCACGATGTGATGCCAATGATCGAGCCCGGCGTAGAACGACTGCACCGGAATGCGCTCATCCAGCCCGTGAGCGAATTGATCTTCGGGCCGAATGAAGGTCTCGCTGATGCCGTAGGTCGGAATGCCGGCGGCACGATAGAAGAGACCATCGGTGGCGCCTGATTCTTGAATCGGAATGATGGGAATGCCTGGGTAGCGCAGGTGCACGGCGGCGGTAACCGCCTGCACCACATCCTCGCGCAGCGGCGAAGCATCGCTGTAGCGTGGATCGTCGATGATCTCCACTTCAATGCGCTCGCCCGTGAGCTTCTGCAGCACCTCGCGAACGCTCTGCGGCGTGACGCCCGGGAAAATTCGGCAGTTCACCGTGGCGCTGGCTTGCTGGGGCAGGGCGTTCTCGGCGTGACCAGCCCGCAGCATGGTGGGCACGCAGGTGGTACGGGTGGCGCCGACATACACTGGGTGCTTCCACAGTTCATCCGCTGCGGCCGAGTTGCGTGGGTCTGCCGCGAAAGCACGCATCGCTGCGCCGAGGGGGCCGTCAGTAATGGCGCCTGTGGCTTTGAAGAACCCGATCGTAGTGTCCGACCATTGCACGGGGAAGCGGTAGGCTTGAACCGTCTTCAATGCATCGGCGAGTTCGTAGATGGCGTTGTCGGCGCGAGGTTGCGAGCTGTGACCACCCGGGTTGTAGGCGCTCAACTTGTAACTGGCGTAGGTTTTCTCGGCGGTCTGGATGTTGTAGGAGCGAGCTTGTCCTTGGCGATCGAGGGTGCCGCCGCCCGCATCCGTATTGAGCGCGTACTCCGCATCCACCCACTCGCGACGCTTTTCGAGTAGATGGCGAGTCGTGGCGCCCGTGGTTTCTTCGTCACCACTGAGCACCAGTACGAGATCCCGGGTGGGCACAAATTTCTCTTGCTTGAGGCGCAGCAACAGCGCGGTAAGCGTGGCGACGCCATTTTTGACATCGAGCGTGCCGCGACCATAGAAAAAGCCGTTCGCCTCTTCGAGTCGGAAAGGGTCGCGCTTCCAATGCTCCTTGAGCGCCGGCACTACATCGAGGTGCGAGAGCAGCAGCACCGGTTTGCGTGTTGGTTCGTTCGCAGGTGCGCGGCCCCGGTAACGCACCAGCAGATAGGCGGTCTCCTCGTAGCGCTCGAGCAGGATGTCTTCTTCCGCAAACCCGGCCGCGCGGAATTCACCCGCGAGGTACTCAGCGAGTTGCGGCGTCTCGTAGCCCGGCGCAATGCTTTTAAAGCTCACCACCTTCTCAAAGATTTCGCGGCCCTTAGCCTGCAACGGCGTCGGCGGCACCACGGCAATGGACGGCGCCCCGGTCGGTGCGCTGGTTTGCGCGGAGACAAGCGAAGTCGCTGTCAGCGTCAGTACCGAAGCGGTGAGTGCCAGTGCGAGATGGGTGATGCGACGGTTCATGCGGTTTGCCTGTTCCGGAGACTGAGCCGAAGTACAGCCCCGCACCCTAAAGCGGTCAAGTGGCGGCAGTCGTGAGTTTGCCCGGCGAGGCCACATGGCAGTTGAGAATTCAGTGCCAAACGACTATAGTTGCGCGCTTCCTGGTGCGGGGTGGAGCAGTCTGGCAGCTCGTCGGGCTCATAACCCGAAGGTCGTAGGTTCAAATCCTACCCCCGCTACCAACTCAACCAGGGGCTTGCGGCGATCCGTGGGGCCGACCTCGGAATCAACGTCGTCTTCGATCAGCGCCGTGAGCGTCAGTTAGGCACCCAAACTTGGTTGAACTGCAGGGTCCAAGCCTCGTTCGAGCGCGAGAATCCCTCTGCGGTCGATCTGCGGCTAAAGTCCCGCGAATACCGCAGATCGATCGTAAGTCGATTGCTAAACTTGTAACCGACCGCCTGCCTGATCTGCTGGCTGTTGAAGAACGAAGCGCCGTTTCCAAATACATATCTAGGCTCGTACTCGGTGCGAGCATGCCAAGTACCCGGCTTGCCCGGGTCTGCCCCGAACTTGAAGTCCAGGTAAGGCCGGAGGCGCATTCGGTTCTGGAAGTTGCCGTCACCGGTGACATCTTGGAACCGCGCCTCGTACCGCAGCCAGAACCCGGTCTCGACGCGTGGCGTGACCACAAACCGATAGGTCAGCCCTAGGACCGGGCGGATCTCGACTTTGTCGCTGCCTAAAGAATAGAAGTCCTTGTTGACCTGCAGGTAGGACTGCGCCGACCAGCGTTCGTCGATTTTGTAGTCCACCCCGGCCGGGACGATCGCCAGCGTAGTGCGGTCACCTGGCGCGACCGAGGCCGGGGTCTCGCTAAGCGACACCAGTGCACCGAAGCGCAGTCCCGGCTTGATCGGTCTCGCGATCTGGTAATTGATGCGGTTGGTTTCAGATGAGGCCGCCCCAGCAGCGGGCGGTAAGAGCGCGCTCCACGCCAAGACCAAGGCCGTAAAGGCCCAACATGATCTGACCGCCACGGCTACTCTCAGGCGACCTTGCCGTGGGCGTAGGCCGCGAATTCCGCGAGGTCCGCGTTGAACGCAGTGGCCGCGTCCCAGAACGAGGCATGCCCTGCCTCGGTATGGATTTTCAGCCGGACATCGGGGATCAGTTCCGCTGCCCGTCGTGAGCCCTCGATATTCGCGACCATATCCCGACCACCGTGCGTGATCATCACCGGGACCTGCAGGTTCCGCAGCAGGGGTCGCAGATCGTTTTGCGGGCGGGTGGTCATGTATTTGCGGACGTACCACGGCGCCATGTTGCCCACTGCGACCCAAGCCGCGAAATCGTCGGGCGCCATTGGTGTCGCAGTGCAGAGACGGATGAAGCCGTCGGTCGCGCGGACACTCGACAGGGTATCCATGCTGACGAGGGCCGCCGCTGCTCCTCCGCGTTTCGCGGCTTCGTCGCCCGCGGTGGGGAAACCTAGAGCGCCTGCATCAACGAAATTGATGCCCGATATGCTCTTGTCACCTCGGTACTGCAGATAATCGCCGATGATCTCGCCGGCCATCGACCAGCCTGCAAGGATAGGTTTGCCAAGGTCGAGACCTGCGATGACGGTGTCGATCTCCTGTGCCCACCTTTCGCCGTGGGCGTAGACCAGAGGATCGTTCGGCTTGTCGGAGGCGCCGTGGCCCCGCCAGTCATAGGCCACGAGTCGGTAGTCGCGTGCGAGGGAACTTGTCAGTTGGCGCATCCAGCAGATTGAGCTCGACATGAACCCGTGGATGAAGAGGATCGCAGGCTTGGACGGATCGCCCCAGTCCTGTACGGCGATGTTGATGCGGTCCCGTGTCTTCAGTGACCGTTGTCGGTAGGGCACGGCACCCACACTTGGGTTCGACGACTGAGTGGCGGCGTGACCTGGAACTAACGCCGTCGGGAAAGCAGCCGCCAAACCTAGGCCGAAAAGCGTCTCTCGCCGTGTTGTCATGCGCCCCTCTATGTGTCGCGGACCGCTCCGCGAAAAGGCGGAGAATACGCGGTTTGGTCTGGTCTTGTCGCCTACCAGACATTGTTGCGCTGCTCAGGCTACGGCGGGCAGCGTGACGACATTTCGGCCAGCACGATGGCAGATGCAAGCGGCTCGCATAGCATTGGAATCACCAACCCGCTGAAGTCTCAACGGGTTGAGGCATGCGCGGTTAATGTAGGTCAGCGGTTTCCAAGCACGAGCCCTGCATCGCGACTACACTGCGCGGCCCGTGACATCCGAGAACCCGATGCAGGAACCTGAACAACACGCGCTGTCTTTCGCCGATCTGGGTCTCTCGCCGGCGGTGCTTGGCGCATTGACGGCAGTTGGCTACGAGTCGCCATCACCCATCCAGCAGGCCACCATCCCGGTGCTGCTGCAGGGTCGTGATCTCATCGGCCAGGCACAGACGGGAACCGGCAAAACCGCGGCTTTTGCCTTACCGTTGCTGTCGCGTCTAGATATCGCTCGACGCGAACCGCAAGCGCTCATTTTGGTGCCCACTCGTGAGCTCGCCATCCAAGTGGCCGAGGCCTGTCAGAAATACGGCAGTCACATGCCGGGCTTGCACGTGCTGCCGATCTACGGCGGGCAAAGCTACACGCCGCAGCTCAACGCGCTGCGCCGCGGCGTACACGTGATCGTCGCCACGCCGGGACGGGTCATGGATCACCTCGAGCGTGGCACCTTGAGTCTCGACACCATCGCACACGTGGTGCTCGACGAAGCGGACGAAATGTTGCAGATGGGTTTCGTCGACGCCATCGATCATATTTTGGGTCTTGTTCCGGCGGAGCGGCAGGTAGTGCTGTTTTCGGCCACCTTGCCAGCACCCATCCGGCGCATTGCGCAAAAGCATCTGCGCGACCCGCGCGAAATCACCGTCAAATCGAAGACCGCGACCGCGGCCAATATTCGCCAGCGCTACTGGCTGGTGTCGGGTATTCATAAGCTCGATGCGCTGACACGGCTGCTCGAAGTGGAACCGTTTGATGCGATGCTGGTGTTCGCTCGCACCAAGCAATCGACCGTGGAGCTCGTCGAGAAACTCGAGGCGCGAGGCTTTGCTGCCGCGGCGCTCAATGGCGACATTCAGCAGTCACAGCGCGAACGTACGATCGCCGCGCTGAAAGCCGGCAAGGTCGACATCGTGGTGGCGACAGACGTCGCCGCACGCGGGCTCGATGTGGAGCGCATTACTCACGTCGTCAATTACGATGTGCCCTACGACAGCGAGTCGTACGTGCACCGCATTGGCCGCACGGGCCGGGCCGGGCGCTCCGGCGAGGCGATCCTGTTCATTGCGGCTCGCGAGCGCAACATGCTGCGCATCATCGAGCGGGCGACGCGCCAGCCGATCGAGCCCATGTCGCTTCCGACTGTGCAGGATGTCAACGCGCGACGCGCTGAGAAGTTCAAAAAGGAATTGAGTGAGCTGATCGGCGGGTCGGAGTTGGCGCCTTATCGTGCCGTGATCGAAGAGTTCGTGCACGAAAGCGGGGCGGACGTCTTCGACGTTGCAGCCGCCCTGGCGTCGATGGCTAAGTCTGGCCGAGCCTTGTTCGTGGCCAAGCGGTCCAGTGAGGCAGGCCACGAGGACGCGCCGGGCGGTGATGGCACCGATCGGCGAGCCGCTGCCGCACACGGTGCGGAGCGAAAGGGCGGGCGTGCTCGACGCCCGGATGCGCCGCAGGCCATGTTTCGCGTCGAGGTGGGGCGTCGCCACGGTGTCCAGCCGGGCAACATCGTGGGTGCTTTGGCCCATGAGGGCGATCTGCACGGCAGCGAGATCAACGGCATCGACATCCGCGATGACCACACGTTAGTGCGGCTTCCCGCCGATATTCCGGAACACGTGCTCACGCACCTTGCGGGTATCGTGGTCCGTGGTCAGCCATTGCGCATTTCACGGGCCGAACGGGGGAAACCGTCAGGTAAACCGAGGCGGCGCTAACGGCGATCGGACCGAAGGGCGACGGGACTAAACAAAGTGCGCTAGACTAAAGCGTTAACTAGTTGATATTTCGAAGCACTTGACTGTCATGAACGCGAAGCCCCAGGTGATCCGTCCCAGCAATCTACCGATCGAATCGGAACGTTTGCTCGACGCGCTGCCGACCTTGCCCAAGGTCGCACTAGAGGTCATTCGCTTGGTTGATAGCCCCTTCGCCAGTGCCGCGGATTTGCGCAGGGCAGTGGGCGAGGACGCGATCCTGACCGCCCGCATCCTGCAGGCCGTCAACGCCAGTACCCATGGGTTGTCTCGGCGTATCGCCGACATCGAACGGGCGATCCTGATCCTGGGTCTGAATACCGTCCGCAACCTCGCGATCATCAGTTCCGCCGAGCGGTTCTTTCAGCCGCGTCGCGAGGCGGGGCGGTTCCGATCGCCCGCCAATGAGCTCTGGCGGCATGCGACCACAACGGCGTCGGCAGCCAAACTGCTGGCGATGGAATTGCCCGAGCCGCACCCGTACCTGACATCCGAAGAGTTCTACGTGATGGGTTTGATCCACGACGTAGGCATCATGGCTGAGCTCTACGGTGATCGTGATCGCCTCATCGACGCACTCGAGCGTGTCCAGCCGCTCGATGACATTGCGCGCAGCGAGGGCGCTGCCCCTCGAAAGGATCTGCGGGTCTTCGAGCTCGAGCTTTTTGGTGTCGATCACGCAGCGCTCGGGCGTCGATTGTGCGATCGGTGGCAGTTTCCGGCCTTTCTGCTCGAGGGCGTGGGCTTCCATCACGCACCGCTCGATGCTCCGGAGTCCGAGCAAACTTCGGCCATGCTGATCAGCATTGCCGATCGCGTAGCCGCGTCGGCGCCGGGCGGGTTCGCCGATGATTTGCCGAGTACAGACGTTGATGAGGAGGAACTCGCGATCATCGGCCTCGATGAAGAGGCGCTTGATCGGGTCCGATACCAACTGCAGGCGGATCTGGCTCCCGCACCACGGAGGTAATTCTCCATGTCCGACTTCTTCGAACTCTACGACCTGAAGATCGAGGTTGTAGCGCCTGAGGGCGCCAAGATCTGGTGTGGCGCAAAACCCGGTGATCATTTTCTCCTGCAGGGCGAGATGCTGTCGCTGCCGCCGGGTCAGGGCTTTTCGATCTATTCGCTCGCGGCCGTGTTGCCGCTGCTCGCAGCGAAGCAGCGCGTGACGGATGAAAATGATTGGATGACAAGTGATGCCGAGATCGCCTGCCCGGACCCCAACTGTCCGACGCGGCTGCGCATCACGCGCACGGGTAAACGAACCTTCCGCCGCGCAGACACTACGGCGGTCGCCAAACCGACGACTTTGACGTGAGGCCGGTGATGCCGACTTTCGTGCTCGCGCCGGGGTACGGGATTTCGAGATTGATCAAGGGCGGCTGGCACCTGGCGGGCGGGCACGGCAACATCGATCGAGGGCAAGCGCTGCGCGACATGGCGGCCTTCGTCGAGGCCGGGATCACTACCTTCGATTGCGCCGATATCTACACGGGTGTGGAAGAACTGATCGGCGAGTTTCGCGCGGCTTATCCGACGCTGGCGCGTCAGGTACAGATTCACACCAAGTTCGTACCTGATCTCGATCGACTCGCAACGCTTGGCGCTGCCGAGGTCGAAGCCATCATCGATCGATCCTTGCGGCGACTTGGCGTCGAGACGCTCGATCTCGTGCAGTTCCATTGGTGGGATTATGCGCTGCCGCGTCATGTCGAGATTGCGCTGGAGTTGGAGCGGCTACGTCGCAGCGGCAAGATTCGGCACATCGGGTTGACTAATTTTGATCTCGAGCATCTGCGACAGATCGTGGAGGGCGGTGTGCCTGTTGTCAGTCACCAGGTGCAGTATTCGCTGCTCGATGAGCGTCCGCGTGGCGCGATGGCGGATTATTGCCTTGCCCGCGGCATCGGCTTGCTCTGCTACGGTACGGTGGCCGGTGGTTTTCTGAGTCATGCCTGGCTCGGACGAGCGGCACCGGTTGAGCTCGCTAACCGCTCGCTGACCAAATACCGTTTGATCATCGACGAATTCGGCGGTTGGGACATGTTCCAGCAACTGCTCGAGCGCTTGCAGCGCGTGGCGCTACGGCATGGTGCTGATATCGCATCGGTGGCGACCCGCATGGTTCTCGATCGACCCGCGGTGGCCGCGGCCATCGTCGGTGCAACGAGCACCGCGCATCTGGCGCAGCATCGAAATATCGCTGCGCTGAATTTATCGGCGGAGGACGTGCGCGAGATCGCTGATCTCTGTGCGCGACGGCGCGGCCCCTCGGGCGAGGTGTATGCACTCGAGCGCGATCGCGAAGGCCCTCACGGGCGCATCATGAAATACACCTTGAACCGGGACTGATCGCTGCCACCGGCGCGGCGACGCGTGCGTCGGCGGCGATGTGTGCCGCGACTGTTGCGGCGACTCACACGGGCAGGCGCCGCGGTGTTGCCAGGGTGATCACGGCGACAACGGCCGCATTAACCAGCATCGCGGCAAGGCCGCTGTCCCAGCCAGGCAGTGCCGCCGCGAGCGCTTCGCGGGCTGGCGTCCACCACAGTGCGGTGTAACCGGCCGCCATGCCTGCTGCGATCGCCATCGCCCGCGTTCGCGGCCAAAGAAAGCCAAAGAACACTCCCGGTGCCAGCATGCCGATCGCGCCGTAGGCGGCGAGGCCTACCGCTACCAGTGACTCGTTTGAGGTGAGGGTGAGCAATACCGCGCATCCAGCGAAGACGACCATCGCCATGCGTGCGACCCACACCGCCTGACGTTCATCGAGTTCTCGCAGAGGCGCGATTACGTTGCGGGTGAAGATCGAGCCGGCGGTAAGCAGGAGCAATGAGCCCGGAACGAGGGCGAGCAGACAGACTGTCCCTACCAGTAGGCCGACGATCCACGGCGAATAGCGGTCTGCCACGAACTGCAGCAGCACCGCGTTCAGGTTGCCACCCTCAGGCTGCGTCGCCGCCAGCAGTGCAGCAAAGCCAAGCAGGATGATGAAAAAGTAGCTCAGCGAGTACAGCGGTTGCCAGATCGCGTTGCGACGAATGGTGTTGGCATCTCGCGCGGCAAAGCACAACTGGAACATGTGAGGAAAGATCCAGGTGCCGAGCGCGACGTTGAGCGCTGCGGTGACGAACCAGGTGGTATCGAGCCCTGCCGAGGGGTCGAGGCCCGGGAAGTGGCCGATATCGGGGTGCAACTGCTGCACGCGATGAAATACGTCCAGCATGGAACTGGCGCCGACTTTGGTGGCGACCGTGGCTCCGAGGATGATCACGAGCAGCAGCATCAGCACATCTTTGATGCCCGCTGCGAACGCCGCGGAGCGCAGGCCGGCGAGGTAGACGAAGAGCAGCATCAGCAGCGCCGCCAGTGAGCTCGCCCACGCGGTAGGCAGTGCGGAACCCAAGGTCAGGCGAAAGACCAGCGAGAGCGCAGTGAGCTGGATTTGCACGTACATGATCAGCGCGATGATGCCGGCGATGCCCACCAGTGCGCCTAGCCAGCGAGCGCGATAGCGATGCACAAAATAATCAGCTTGGGTGAGCAGACCGCCGCTGCGACCGGCTTGCCAGATGCGTGGCATGAGCCAGTAGCCGAGTGTGCAGGCCAATGACACCGAGGTGAACGCGATGTAGGCCGGCGCACCGAAAGCCCAGGCATATCCGGTGATGCCGAGCAGAGCGAAGGTGGTGTAGATCTCGCCGGCGTTGACGAACCAGAAGATCCAGGTGCCGAACCGCCGACCGCCGACGGCCCACTCGTCAAGATTGCGCGCCGCGGCACCACGGTGCCGCGAGGCGTACCACAGCGATGCGATCACAGTGAAGGCGACGATGGCGCCAGCAAGAAGCAGAGGGGATACGCTCACAGCTTTTCGTCACGCATGTAGACAAAACCGATCACGAGGCTCGTCAGAGCGACCCCCGCCATCTGCCACACCATCGGGAAGGGTAGCCCAAGCGGTTGCCAGCTGATGTCATTCACCCACGGTGCGAGCCCGAGGTGCCACACGAACGGCAGCGCGAGTAGGGCGTGGTGCGCGCGGGGATTCACGCGCTCATCCACCCGCGTAGCTTGCGCTCGAGCACCTCGAGAGGCAGGGCGCCGGTATCGAGCACCTGTGAGTGAAACTCGCGTAGATCAAAGGCGGCGCCGCGTTCGCGCTGCGCCGCCTCGCGCAGGGCGCGGATGCGCAGTTCGCCGGTCTTGTAGGCGCAGGCCTGTCCTGGTTTGGTGATGTACCGGTCAATTTCGACTTCGACGTCGTAGCGTGCCATCGAGGTGTTGGCGAGCATGTAATCGATGGCTTGAGCGCGCGTCCAACGCAAAGCGTGAAGTCCGGTATCCACGACGAGGCGCACGGCACGCAGCATGGCCATATCGAGGTGACCAAAATATTGGTAAGGGTCGTTGAACATGCCGAGTTCCGGCCCGAGTGATTCGGCGTAGAGGCCCCAGCCCTCCGAGTAGGCGGTGTGGCTGCCGAAGCGCAGGTTATCTGGCAGGCGCGCATCTTCGAGCACCAGGGTGATCTGGTAGTGGTGTCCAGGGATGCCCTCGTGGATAGTGAGTGTTTCCAGAGTCGGGATCGGGCGCGTTTTTAGCATGGCCATGTTGAACCACAGCACACCCTCGGTTTTGCCGTCCGGTGGGCCGGGACGGTAGTAACCCGTGCCGCGTTGCCCGCCGATGGCGGGTAGGGCTCTGACGGCAAAGGGTGCTTTGGGACGACGGGCGAACAGCGCGGGCATGCCGCGCCAGATCTGTGTTTCGATCTCGCGAAAGCGGGCGAGCAGATCTTCGGGCCGTGTGTAATAGAACTGCGGGTCTTTGCGGATAAACTCAAAGAATTCGGCCAGGCTGCCTTTGAAGCCCACACGGCTGACCACCTGGCGCATGCCATCGAGGTAGCGCGCGACTTCCTGTTGGCCCGTCCTGTGCAATTCCTCGGCGGTGACGGCGACAGTGGTGTGATATTTGAGTTCGTCTGCGTACAGGCGTTCGCCGTTCTTGAGGGCCCACCGCCCCGGCGCCTCGAGCGCCTGCGGCAGGTAACGGGCCTTCAAAAACTCCGCAAGGCGGGCATACGCCGGTAGCACCTGCTCATTGACCATCGTCTGATAGCGGCGTTCGAGCGTGCTGCGCGCGGCGGCATCGAGATTTGCGGGAAAGCGTCGCGTGCAAGCGAGCAGCGGTGAGTCGGCTGCGGGCAGGGCGAGAACGGCCTGCAGTTGGGCCAGAACCTTGGCTGTGGTGACGGCAGGTTGCCGGTAGCCGGCGTCGAGCGCTGCGCCTGCGCGTTGGCGAACTGAATCGAGGTGTCGAGCGAAGCCTTGCAGGCGCTCGAGACCACGCTCGTAGTCCTCGGCAGTGTTGAACGGTGCGCCCGCGCCGGAGACGTAGTCGGGCAGTTCGACATGCAGGCCGCTCATGGAGTCGAGCGGTGCCGCAAGTGCCAACTGCACGAGTCCGCTGTCATGGCGACGAACGATTTCGCTCGCACTGAACTGCAACACATCTCGCGCAATTTGTTCGGTTTTACCGAGCCGGTTGCGATCGATGCCCTCTAGCGCGCGCAGATCAGTCCGCGCTTGCGCGAGTTGTCGTGCCAGAGTGCTGTCGGCGAGCGGGTCGACGAATGCGGGTGAACCCGCCGGGACCGTCGCGCGCGGAAGCGGGTCCAGCAATGCGTAGGCCGCTTCGCTGTCCGCGATCAAACGACGAAGGCGAAGCGCAAGCTCGTCAGGCGTGGCTTCGGCGGTGGCAGGTCCAGCCAAAGCAGACTGCCCCGCAGCGGGCCATAGCGGCTGACTGGCGAGGGCCAATAAGCCTTGCAGGGTGGTTCGACGTAAAGAATTGAGGCTCATGCTGACTCCACGGGGCTGTCGACGACTGGCGTGCCTTCCTGCTCGGTCAATGCCCGGAAGAGCATGCTCAAACGGCGGGTGACCGGGCCCACTTCACCATGGCCGATACGACGACCATCGATGCGCGTGACGGCGGCGAGTTCGCCCATCGTACCGGTGCAGAACACTTCATCGGCTCGGTAGAACTCGGCGAGCGACAGATCGGTGACCTCATGCGCAATGTCATGCCGGTGACAAAGTTCGAGCACCGTCGCCCGTGTGATGCCCTCAGGGCAGGCCACCGTACGTGGCGTGCGCAGCACCCCGCCTGCGATGGCGAACAGATGCGTCGCGTTGGTTTCGGCGACGAAGCCGTGCATGTCGAGCATCACCGCGTCGTCCGCTCCTGCGGCGTTGGCTTCGATCTTGGCGAGAATGGATTGCAATAGGTTGTTGTGATGGATTTTCGGGTCTAGGCAGTCGGGCGGAAAACGCCTGACGCTGCTTGTTACTAGCGTGAGTCCGCCCGTGGAGTAGACCGGCGCCTTGTGCTCGGCAAGCACGATCAGCGTGGGTCCGGATTGGTTCAGGCGCGGGTCCATACCGGAGGTGAGCTTCACGCCGCGGGTTAGCGTGAGCCGGATGTGTACGCCATCAAACATTCGGTTCGCTTCGAGCGTGCGACGAATCTCGCGGGTGATGTCATCGTGGCTCGGAATGCTCGCGAAGGCGAGCGCGAGTGCTGAGTTGCGCAGGCGATCGAGGTGTTCGGTGAGCCGAAATATCCGTCCGCGATAGAGGCGCAAGCCTTCCCACACCGCATCGCCACCCTGTACGGCGGAGTCGAAGGGTGAGACCGCAGCCTCGTTGCGATGCGTGAGGCGGCCGTTGATATTGACGATGAGATCGCGGTTGCGTTCGTTGAAGGTTTGCAGCACGTCGGCTCCTGAAGGGGGCGGCTCGGCAGTTGGTGTCAGCTCGGCACGGCGCGCAGCGCATGGGCGCGCAAGTAATCGTACATCGGTCGAAGCCTGCGCTCGACGGCTGCGAGCGGAGCCGGCAGTTCATCGGCTCTCGCTTCACCGCGTTGGGCTTCACTGCGCAAAAATCCGCTCGAGCGCTCGACCTGCTCGTACCAGTGTTTTGCCCAGATGCCATCTGTGGCGCGCGGGCCCGGTGGCCAGCACAGCATTGAGGCTTGGAACTCGATGCCGAGTCGAGCACAGAGCGCGCTCAGCACGCCTTGCGGGTTCTCCAACAGGTCCGCCGCATCGATGACCGGGGGAGTCTGTCCCTCGCTCTTGCGGACTCGGTCAAAGATTTCAACTTGCTGCGGTAGCCCGGTATCTTCGGCGCGAATGAGCGCGAGCTTCTGCTCAAGTGAGCGGAGCATGTCTGCGGGGTCGCGCAACAGGAAGGCGTGCTGCAGACCCCGCAGCCACTCGCGGCCCATGTTGGGCAGCAGGTGGTGAGACATGTGTTTTTGGTAGAACACACTTACGCCGGCGGGTAGCGGTGCGTGCAAGCTCTGCGCGACGCGCTGCCAGTCGTTGTCCTGGTGGGTCAGCACTTCCTCCCGCCCCGGGTGATCGAGGCCCGTTTGCCTCAGGTAATGGGCGTAGAAGGGTTCGTCGATCACGACACTGTCGTTGCGGTTGCCAAACGAGCGCATCAGGGCGGTGGAAACGTTGCGTGGTCCGGACCACATGGCGATGCGGATGTCAGGCGAAGCGGTCATGGCAGCCTCATGGTACGCGCAGCCAGGACCTTCGGCATAATCGGCTGACTAGGCTTGTCCGCAATGCAAAAAGGGGAAGTTCATGTTTCATCGATGGGTATTGCTCGGCCTCGCGTTGCTCGGGTTCGGTGCGCCGGCCGTGCTGGCCAACGAGGCACCGGCGCTGCGAGCGATCACGCACGAGGACCTTTGGTTGATGCGGCGAGTGGGTGCGCCCGTGCCAAGTCCCGATGGGCGGTGGGCAGTGTTCTCCGTGCTCGAGCCCGCCTACGATGAAAAGGCACAGGTGTCGGATCTCTTCCTCGTACCCACCGATGGCAGTGCGCCGCCGCGACGGCTGACCTCGACGGGGGGTGGCGAGAGTGGCGTCGAGTGGAGTCCGGATAGTGAGCGGCTGGTCTTCTCCGCACGGCGCGAGGGGGACGAGACGGCGCAGTTGTATCTGCTCGATTTGCGCGGCGGGGAGGCGCGGCGACTCACGAGTCTGGTCAACGGCGCCCGCGCCCCGGAGTTTTCACCCGATGGTCGTCGGCTCGTATTCTCGAGCAGCGATTACCCGGGAGCGCGCAACGAGGAGGACAACCGTCGCTTGGCGGCCGAGCGCAAGGCACGCCCATGGAACGCGCGGATCTATGAAGGTTTCCCCATCCGCAACTGGGATCGCTGGATCGACGAACGCAAGGCGCGGTTGTTGGTGCTTGATCTCGACACCTACGGGAGCCCGGTCGGCGAGCCGCGCGAATTGTTGCGCGATACACGCCTTGTGGCGCAGCCCGGTTTTGCGGGTCGCGTTGGTGATTCGGGCGAGACCCTTGAAGCCGTGTGGACGCCGGATGGAACCGGCCTCGTTTTCGTCGCAAGCACCGATCGCAACACCGCGGCCTATCGGTTCACTTCCACGCAGTTGTGGTGGGTGAGTGCCGCGGGCGGAGAGCCGCGTGCACTGACCCGGGCGCCGGATTCCTGGGCGCAACCCACATTCACCGCAGATGGTCGCCAACTGCTGGCCACGCTCGAGCGCAGCACCGGCAAGGTCTACGTCAAGACCGAACTCGTCGCCCTTGACTGGCGCTCGCCGGCGACACTGGCGGCGGGCGCCGAGGCGACACTTCGCGCACTGCCGCTCACGCGACAGTTGGATCGCTCGGTGACCTCGTTCGCGCCCTCAGCGGATTCACGGCGGGTGTATTTCCTCGCTGAGGAGGCAGGGCACGAGA